>NZ_JBHYJB010000004.1:0-286531 GCF_042740175.1 Streptomyces sp. NPDC059009
GCCTTGCATCTCGACGCACCACAGCCCGCTCACCAGCGACGGACGGCACAGCTCGGAATCATGCGGCCTGATCCGCCGGACAGGCCCTAGCCCGCCAGCTCCGCCCGCGCGGCGACGAAGGCGTCGACCGCCCGGTTGACGTCCTCCGTCGAGTGCGCCGCCGAGAGCTGGACGCGGATGCGGGCCTGGCCCTGGGGGACGACCGGGTAGGAGAAGCCGATCACGTAGACGCCGCGCTCCAGGAGCAGCTCGGCCATGCGGCCCGCGACCGCCGCGTCGCCGATCATGACGGGCGCGATGGCGTGGTCGCCGGGCAGCACGTCGAAGCCCTCCTCGGTCATCCGCGAGCGGAACAGGGCCGTGTTGGCGGCGAGCTGTTCGCGCAGGTCACCGGCCGACTCGAGCAGGTCGATGACCTTCAGCGAGGCCGCCGCGATCACCGGGGCGAGGGTGTTCGAGAAGAGGTACGGGCGGGAGCGCTGGCGCAGCAGCGCGACGATCTCGGCGCGGGCGGCGACATAACCGCCGGAGGCGCCGCCGAGCGCCTTGCCGAGGGTGCCGGTGATGATGTCGACGCGGTCCATGACGCCGTGCAGCTCGGGGGTGCCGCGGCCGCCGGGGCCGACGAAGCCGACGGCGTGCGAGTCGTCGACCATCACCATGGCGTCGTAGCGGTCGGCGAGGTCGCAGATCTCGCGCAGCGGCGCCACATAGCCGTCCATGGAGAAGACGCCGTCGGTGACGACGAGCTTGCGCCGCGCGCCGCCCTCCGTGGCCTCCTTCAACTGCCGCTCCAGGTCCGCGAGATCACGGTTGGCGTAGCGGAAGCGGCGGGCCTTGCTCAGCCGGATGCCGTCGATGATGGAGGCGTGGTTGAGGGCGTCGGAGATGACCGCGTCCTCCGCGCCGAGGAGCGTCTCGAAGACGCCGCCGTTGGCGTCGAAGCAGGAGGAGTAGAGGATCGTGTCCTCCTGGCCGAGGAAGGCCGACAGGCGCCCCTCCAGCTCCTTGTGCACCTCCTGGGTGCCGCAGATGAAGCGCACGGACGCCATGCCGTAGCCCCAGCGGTCGAGGGCCTCGTGCGCGGCGGCGACGACCTCGGGGTGGTCGGCGAGGCCGAGGTAGTTGTTGGCGCAGAAGTTGAGGACCTCGCCGGGGCGCCCGCCGGACGTGACCTCGACGGTGGCGGACTGCGGGGTGCCGATGACGCGCTCGGGCTTGTGCAGCCCGGCGGCGGTGATCTCGTCGAGGGTGGCCTGGAGGTCCGCGCGTACGGAGTCGAACATCGCTGATTCCTTAGGGAGGTTCGGGAGGCTGGAAGGAGGCTGGCGGAGAGGACGAGAGGTCAGGTCAGTCGGTCCAGTCGAGGATGACCTTGCCGCCGCGGCCGCTCGCCGCGTCGTCGAACGCGGCCTCGAAGTCGCGGTGGCCGTACCGCCCGGTGATCACGGGGCTGAGGTCGAGTCCGCCCTCCAGGAGCACCGACATCGCGTACCAGGTCTCGAACATCTCGCGGCCGTAGATGCCCTTCAGCGTGATCATCGAGGTGACGATGCGGGCCCAGTCGACGGCGAACTCCTGGGCCGGCAGGCCGAGCATCGCGATCTTGCCGCCGTGCGTCATGTTGGCGATCATGTCGCGCAGCGCCGCCGGGTTGCCGGACATCTCCAGGCCCACGTCGAAGCCCTCGCGCAGGCCCAGCTCGTGCTGGCCGTCCGCGATCGTCTCCTTGGCGACGTTCAGGGCGAGGCCCGCGCCGACCTTGCGGGCCAGCTCCAGGCGCTCCTCGCTCACGTCCGTGACGACGACGTTGCGGGCGCCCGCGTGCCGGGCCACCGCGACCGCCATCAGGCCGATCGGGCCCGCGCCCGTGATCAGCACGTCCTCGCCAACCAGCGGGAACGACAGGGCGGTGTGCACCGCGTTGCCGAACGGGTCGAAGATCGCCGCGACGTCGAGGTCCACCGGCACCCGGTGCACCCACACGTTGGCGGCGGGCAGCGCCACGTACTCCGCGAAGGCGCCGTCGCGCCCCACGCCGAGGCCGATGGTGGCGCGGCACAGGTGGCGCCGCCCGGCCAGGCAGTTGCGGCACTTCCCGCACACCAGGTGGCCCTCGCCGCTGACCCGGTCCCCGGCCTTGATGTCCATGACGTCGCGGCCGGTCTCCACGACCTCGCCCACGAACTCGTGGCCCACGACGAGCGGCGCGCTGATCGCCTGCTGCGCCCAGCCGTCCCAGTTGCGGATGTGCAGATCGGTGCCGCAGATGCCGGTCCGCAGGACCTTGATCAGGACGTCACCGGACCCGATCGTCGGCTCCGGCACATCCGTGAGCCACAGTCCCGGCTCAGCCTTCTCCTTGACCAGCGCCTTCAACGCCCCAGCTCCTGTCGTACGCCACTTCTGTCCCGACGTCACAGGAATCTTCCGTACGGCAGCGCCCGGGTCCATCGAGGATTTCTTAAGCACCGTCGCAGCTTTCCTTCAGGCCCTGCGTACGGACCCGCGCAGGGCCCCGTACGGACCCGCGCAGGGGCCCGCGCCCGGGCCCCGCGCACCATGCCCGGCTCAGCGGATCTGGCCCCGCTCGAAGTACCCGATCAGCTCAGGGTCCAGCACCGGCACCTCGCCCGGCGCCCCGCCGCTCCGCAGCGACTGCGTCGCCCCCACCCCGGCCGCGACCGCCATCCGCGCCGCCACCGGAGAGGTGTCCGTCCGCCCGCCCTCCCGCGCGAACCGCACGAACTCGTCGATCAGCAGCGGGTCGGCGCCGCCGTGCCCGCCCTCGTCCTCCGCGTCCGGCACGGGGTACTCGGCGTCGGCCTCGCCCCGGTACGTCGACCGGCGGGAGTTCCACACCTTCACCACTCCCCCGGGCCCGTCGCCGAAGTTCTCCAGGCGCCCGGCGTCTCCGATCACCGTGTAGTTGCGCCAGTAGTCGGGGGTGAAGTGGCACTGCTGGTAGGCGGCCAACACCCCGTTGTCGAGGCGCATGTTGACCAGGGAGACGTCCTCGACGTCGATCACCGGGTTGAGGCCGCGCTGGGTGTGCGGCGGCCAGTGGCCGTCCTTGGTGTACCAGTCGTCGGGCTTCGGCTCGCCGGGCGCGCGGCGGTGCGGGCTGTCGCCGTAGACCATGAGGTCGCCGAGGGCCTGCACCTGCCGTGCGTAACCGCCCGCGAGCCAGTGCAGGACATCGATGTCGTGGGCGGCCTTCTGCAGCAACAGGCCGGTGGTGTACCGGCGTTCGGCGTGCCAGTCCTTGAAGTACCAGTCGCCGCCGTAGCCGACGAAGTGGCGCACCCACACGGTCTTGACGGTGCCGATCTCGCCGCGCCCGACGATGTCGCGCATCAGCCGGACGACCGGCATGTGGCGCATGTTGTGGCCGACGTACAGCCGCGTCCCCGTCTCGTACGCGGTGCGCAGGATCCGGTCGCACGCCTCGACGCCGATCTCCAGGGGCTTCTCGACGAAGACGGGCTTGCCCGCGTGCAGCGCGGCGCAGGCGAGGTCGGCGTGGGTGTGGTCGGGGGTGAGGACGACGACGGCGTCCACGTCCGGGTCCTCGATGACCTTGCGGTGGTCGCCGGATATCAGGGCCTCCGGGAAGGCCCGGGCGGCCTGTGCGCGGGCGGCCTCGTCGTGGTCGGCGAGGGCGGCGACCCGGGCGCCCTTCCCCGGCCGGTGCGCGGTGCGGGCGAGGGAGCCGCGCAGCCCGTAGCCGAGGACGCCGAGACGGAGGTCGGTCATGGAACTTCCTTCGCTAGTGCCGGTGTTGCGGGGGTACGGGTACTGCGCGTCCACGGGTGCCGCGGGTGTCACGTGCGGTGCCGATGAGCTTGATCCTTATCTATCCGGCCCCGGCCTCCCGTGTCGAGAAGCGTGCATGCACCAAAGGTCCGGCCCGCCCGGTCGGGGGCGGGCCGGACCTCGGTCTCCGGTGCGGCGCGGGTCAGAGGATCCCGACGTGGAGGCCGAGCTTCACGTCGAGGGAGACGTCGATGTCGGCACCCAGCTCCACGTCGACGTCGAGGCCGCCCGCGACGGCCGTGGCCAGGTCGACGCGGAGGTCGTGGGCCAGGCTCGCGTCCAGCCGCACGGCCGCCCCGATGGACCCGGTGAGCAGCGTCTGGTCCTCCTCCAACTGCACGCCGAGAATGCCGTGCAGCCGCTCCGCGGCCGCCGCGCTGAGGTCGATGTTGTTGTCGTCGACCAGGCCGATGACGACGTAGAGCAGGTTCGAGCCCGCGTCCGAGCGCAGCCGCAGGTACTCGGTGTCGATGTAGCCGAGGACCATCACCTTGCCCGCGACGGACGCGCGGACGGTGCCCGTCGCGATGTCGATGGACACGTTCTTCAGGGCGGCCCGGTTGTTCCCGGCCTTGAGGGTGATGCTGCCGCCGAGCCTGACGACGCCACCGGTGATCCGGTGGTTGGAGTGGATCAGACTGCCGCCGGAGACCTTCAGCGAGCCGCTGCTCTCGAGGTCGAGAAGCGGGTCCACCTCCAGCGTGGTCGGGCCCGAGACGATCGGGGTGGTGCCGGCAGGCACGGCGGCGGGGGCGGTGGCACGGGAACCCACGGGGGCGTCGGCCGCGGCGGCCGCCGGAGCGGCCAGCGCGGCGAGGACCGCGACGGCGACGCCGACACTGGCGGCGCCGCGCAGCGTGCGCGAGCGGTGAAGGGAGGGGAGGGACATGAACCTCACGGTTCCTTTCCTGGGGCGAGCGGTTCCTGGCGCGGTACCGCGGTGGCGCGACTCATCACTTAGTCGGACAATTCCGTGCAATCCGCCGCCTCGCTCCCCTCGGCCGCCCCTTCCACCCGTACGGCCCCTCGGCACACCCCCTTCACCGATGCCCCCTCAGGAGGCGCCGCCCCAGTCCGGGTGCCCCGGCATCGGCGGGTTGTCCAGGTCGTACAGCCAGTGCTCCAGGAAGGTGCCCACGGAGGCGTCCCCGGTGACGGCGACCGCGTCGTCGACGAAGTCCCGGGTGCCGGCGTTGCCTTCGCGGTGCCGGGTCAGCCAGGACTTCATCACGGCGTCGAACTCCCGCTGCCCCAGCTCCTGTTGGAGGGCGTAGAGGACCACCGCGCCACCGTCGTAGATGTTGAAGCCGCCGAGCTCGGTGGGCCGTCCCGGCGGGCCGTCGCTCTTGCGGACGGCGTCGAGCTTCTCGTACGCGGTCCGCATCTTCTCCTCGAGCGGCTGATAGCCCTTCTGGTCGGCCCACACGGCCGCGTAGTAGACAGCGGGCCCCTCGTTCAGCCAGGCGTCCTGCCAGGTGGCGGGCGTGACGGAGTCGCCGAACCACTGATGGGTGAGCTCGTGGACCATGGTCGCGGAGTACGTGGGGCGGTCGAACCAGGCGGGCCCGAAGAGCGACAGGGTCTGGTTCTCCAGGGCGTCGGCGTAGCCGTCGCGCACGATCTGCACGCCGTACGTGTCGAAGGGGTAGCGCACCCCGAGGGTCCGCTCCAGCCACCGCATCTGGCCGTCGGTCTCGGCCGCGACGGGTGCGTACTTGGCGCGCTGGCCGGCGGGGACGAGGTGGCGCAGCTTCACGCCGTGCGGTCCGCGGCCGTACAGGTAGGTCTGCCGGTTGACCGAGATGCCCAACAGCTCGGGCGCCATGGCCGACTTGAGGGCGAAGTCCCAGGTGCGCTTCGTGTCGCCCTTCGTGCGCCGCGTGCCGCCCTTCGCCTTCCGTACGCCGGTCAGGTTGCCGTTCGCGGCGGGCGTCCAGCCCTCGGGGGCGGTGAGGTGGAAGGACCAGGTCGCCTTGTCGGAGGGGTGGTCGTTGACGGGGGCGAAGGTGTCGGCGCGGGACGCCTGGGCGGCGGAGGCGAACCCGCCGTCGGACATGTACCGCCAGCCCGGAGCGCCGACCGGCTTCGTCCTGCCGTTGCCGTGGTAGGTCACCTCGACGGTGAAGCGGGCGCGGTCGTGGAGCGGCTCGGCGGGCGTGACCGTGAGCTCCTGGCCGGACTGTCCCGGTCGCACCGTCCAGGCGGCCGCGGCGCCGTCGACCTCGACCCGGTCGATGGCGAGCGAGTCGACGTCGAGGTTGAAGGCCGAGAGGTCCTGGGTGGCCCGCGCGGCGATCCTCATGGTGCCCGTGAAGTCGTAGCCGACGGGCGTGAAGTCGAAGGCCAGGTCGTAGTGGCGGACGTCGTAGCCGCCGTTGCCGAGGGTGGGGAAGAGCGGGTCGCCCAGGCCGTCGGCGCCGGGCCGGGGGTCGAAGGCGGAGGCATCGGCATGGGCGGGGGCCGCCGGGGCGGCGACGGCGAGGGCCACGAGGGCGACCGCGGTCGCCGTCGCGGAACGTGCGGTACGGGTCCAGTTCTCAGCCATGGGCCCGCAAAGTAGTAATCGCTTACTGCGACCGTCAACACCGTTGACACGGCTATCACTTGGCACGCGTGACCATGAAGTCCCTCATACCTCTGGCGCTCCATGGGGTTCGCAGTACACGCTTGCCGTCATGCCCGCACCTCACTTCGCGCTCCCGCCCACCGACCGTGTCCTCTCCCCCCGCACCGGCTGGACCCGGGCGCACTGGGAGGCGCTCGCCGACCGGCAGTTGGCGGCGCTCGTGCCATATGCGACGCCGGGCGGCGCGCAGTACCGGCTGCCCGGCCGCGCCGGCTGGTCGGGGGTCGTGTCGGACGGCCTCGAGGGCTATGCGCGCTCCTTCCTCCTCGCGGCCTTCCGCATCGCGGGCGCGGGCGGCGACGTGGACCCCGCACTCGTCGAGCGGTACGCGCGGGGCCTGGCCGCGGGCACGGACCGCGACAGCGGCGAGGCATGGCCCGAACTGACCGACTGCTCCCAGCAGATGGTGGAGGCGGCCTCCGTCGCGATCGGCCTGCACGAGACCCGCCCGTGGATCTGGGACCGGCTGGACACACGGGTCCAGGAGCGGGTCGTGGACTGGTTCTCCGGGTTCGTCGGCCGCCGCACCTGGGACAACAACTGGCGCCTGTTCCAGGTGGTTTCGGAGCAGTTCCTGGCCTCGGTGGGCGCCCCGTACAGCCAGTCCGACATCGACGGCGGCCTGGACCGGATCGAGGACTGGTACCGGGGCGACGGCTGGTACAGCGACGGCGACGGGCGCAACTACGACTACTACATCGGCTGGGCCATGCACCTGTACCCGCTGCTGTGGGCGCGGATCGCGGACCCGGGCGGCACGGGCGCGGACGGCACGGGCGCGGACAGCTCCGGTACCGGCGGCACGGGCGCCGACGGCGGGCGCGCCAAGGTCTACCGCGAGCGTCTCGGTCAATTCCTCGCGTCCTACCCGCAGTTCTTCGGGGGCGACGGCGCCCCGGTGCACCAGGGCCGCTCCCTCACCTACCGCTTCGCGGCCGCCGCGCCCGTGTGGCTGGGCGCCCTCGCCGACTGCACCCCGCTCGCGCCGGGGCTCACCCGGCGGCTCGCCTCCGGGACGGCCCGGCACTTCGTGGAGCGCGGAGTCCCGGACGAGCGCGGCCTGTTGCCGCTCGGCTGGTACGGCACGCATCTGCCGACCACGCAGGCGTACTCGGGTCCGGCGTCCCCGTACTGGGCGAGCAAGGGCTTCCTCGGGCTGCTGCTTCCCGCCGATCACCCGGTGTGGACGGAGCGCGAACTGCCGCTGCCCGTCGAGGAGTCGGACCAGTGCACGGCCCTGCCGGTGCCGGGCTGGCTGCTGCACGGCACCCGGCACGACGGCATCGTGCGCCTGGTGAATCACGGCAGCGACCACAACCCACTGACCGGCCCCGCCCAGGACGATCCGCACTACGCGAAGTTCGGCTACTCGACGGCGACGGCCCCGGAGACGGCGCCGCGCGCCTGGGAGCGCGCCGTGGACGGCCACCTGGCGCTGCTCACCCCGGACGGCACCGCCTCGCGTCGCCGCCGCATCCACCCGCTGACCTGCGCGGACGGCATGGCCTCGTCCCGCCACGACGCCGAACTACCGGGCTACGCAGGGCAGTTCCCGGTCGAGACGGTGAGCGC
This sequence comes from Streptomyces sp. NPDC059009, assembly GCF_042740175.1. Lineage (NCBI taxonomy): Bacteria > Bacillati > Actinomycetota > Actinomycetes > Kitasatosporales > Streptomycetaceae > Streptomyces > Streptomyces sp. NPDC059009. The sequence continues at coordinate 8,015 of NZ_JBHYJB010000004.1, forward strand.
TCTGCACGGGCCGTGGGAGGTCAGGGCGCACCGGCTGCGGGCCCCGGCGGGCGTGGCGGTCCGGGAGGGCGGTCACGCGGTGGCGGACGAGGCGCGGCCGCACGCCGAACAGGGGCCGGGCTGGGCCCTCGTACGGACGGAGTCGGGGCTGACCAGCGCGGTGGTCGCCCTGTTCGGGTGGGAGACGTCGGGCGTGGCCCGCGAGGTGGAGGCCAATGCGTACGGGCCGCACTCGGCCACTCCGTATCTGCGCATCGACGGGCACCCGGGCGGCGACACCGTGCACGTCACGCTGCACGTGCTGACGCGGGACGCGGTGCGGCCCGAGGCGCTGCGCGAGTCCGTGAGCTGCGAAGTGGCGGACGACGGGCGGGTGTTGGTGGACTTCCCCGACGGCGCCCGGCTCACTCTGCAGACCTCGGATCCCACCGTGCGAACCCCGGATCCCACCCTGTGAACCTCGGATCCCACCCCGTGAATCCCGAATCCCGAATCCCGGATCCCGGATCCTCAGATCCCGCCCTCGCCCCGCCGTCTGATCTGCTCCACGAGCTCCGCCGCCATCGACTTGATCGTCTCCAGGCCCGAGCGCCCCCAGGGCCGCGGTTCGGTGTCCACGACGCAGACCGTGCCGAGCGCGAGGCCGCCGCGGTCGATGAGCGGGGCTCCCAGGTAGGAGCGGATGCCGATCTCGTCGACCACCGGGTTCCCGGCGAACCGCGGGAAGTCGCGGACGTCCTCCAGGACGAGGGCCTTGCGGCGCACCACGACGTGCGGGCAGTAGCCGTGGTCGCGCGCCATGTAGCGGCTCGCGACGCAGGCCCGGCCCTCCTCCTCCGCGGCGGGCTCGTCCGCCGGGTCGGCCTCGCCCCGCTCGCCGTCGGGGGTGTGCAGCCCGGCGAAGAACTGCCGTTCCTCGTCGATGAAGTTGACCATCGCGTACGGCGCGTCCGTGATCTTCGCGAGCCGGTCCGCGAACGCGTCGAACGCGGGGTCCGGCCGGTCCCCGATGCCGAGTCCGCGCAGTCGGCGCACCCGTTCGGGCGCCTCCTTGTCGACGGGGGTGAGCAGCAGGTGACCGGTCGGGTCGTACATCACGTGTGTGCTCCGTAGCTGGGGGCCGGGGCGTGGGCGAGCAGGTGCTTGACGAGGGTGAGCAGGGTCTGGATGCCGGAGCTGGAGATGCGGGCGTCGCAGCGCACGATGGGCACCTGGGGGTCCAGGTCGATGGCGCTGCGCACCTCCTCGGGGTCGTAGCGGTAGCCGCCGTCGAACTCGTTCACCGCGACGATGAAGCCCATGCCGCGCTGCTCGAAGAAGTCGACGGCCGCGAAGCAGTCCTCCAGGCGCCGGGTGTCGGCGAGCACGACCGCGCCGAGCGCGCCCTCGGAGAGCTCGTCCCACATGAACCAGAAGCGCTCCTGCCCGGGCGTGCCGAAGAGGTACAGCACATGCGCCGGGTCGAGGGTGATCCGGCCGAAGTCCATGGCGACCGTCGTGGTGGTCTTGTGCTCGACGCCGGACAGGTCGTCGGTGCCCTCGCTGACCGTGGTGAGCAGCTCCTCTGTGCTCAGCGGGGCGATCTCACTCACCGCGCCCACGAAGGTCGTCTTGCCGACCCCGAAGCCACCCGCGACGAGGATCTTCAGCGCGGTGGGGAAGGGGTCAGAGCTGTCGTCGTAGTCCATCGAGCACTGCCTCCAACAGGGAACGGTCAGTGGGGTTGTGGTAGGTGTCCGGGGCCCTCTCGGTGAGAGCCCCGCAGTCAATGAGGTCGGAGAGCAGCACTTTGGTCACGACCGCCGGGAGCTTGAGCTGCGCGGCGATCTCGGCGACCGACACGGGTGCCTCGCACAGTCCGAGCGCCGCCGTGTGCTCGGGCCCCGGGTGGCCGAGCGGGGGCGCGCCGGTGGCCATCACCAGGGACAGCAGGTCGAGGCTCGCGGTGGGTCTGGTCCGTCCGTCACTGATCGTGTACGGACGGACCAGTCGTCCCGCCGCGTCGTCGAGCCACGGCCCGTCGTGCGGGGCCACCACGTTCAGGGCCCCATCGGCGCGGGCTGCGCGGCGGGCCGCGCGGGCTTGCGGGGTGCGGTGATCAGGTACGGGCGGACGCTCTTGACCAGCATCGCCATCTCGTAGCCGAGGACGGCCGCGTCGGCGTCCCGGCCCGCGAGCACGGCGAGGCAGGTCCCTGAGCCCGCGGTGGAGACGAACAGGAGCGTGGAGTCGAGCTCCACGACGACCTGCCGCACGTCGCCGCCGTCCCCGAAGCGCACGCCCGCGCTGCGGCCGAGGGAGTAGAGCCCGGAGGCGAGGGCCGCCATGTGGTCGGCGGCGTCCGGGTCGAGTCCGTGGACCGACTTCACCAGGCCGTCGGAGGAGAGCAGAACGGCGCTGCGGGTGTGCGGGACGCGCTGCACGAGACCGCTCATCAGCCAGTCGAGATCGGACACCTGGCCGGTGGGCACATCGCTCGGCATGGGATCGACTCCTTGAGTACGAAAGGTACGTGCGGGGGGGTGAGGTGGACCGGCTCAGCCGTCCGGCGCCTGGTCGCGGGCCTCCTGCGCCTGCGCCAGGCCGATGCCGCGCTGGAAGGCGGCCATCAGGCCCGGGTCGTGGCCGACGAGGTGCTCGCCGTCCTGACGCGCGGCCGGCGCGGGCCCGTCGCGGAGCTGGGGCGCGAGGTGCTCCTGGGCGCGCCGCTTGGGGAGTTGGGGCCTGCCGACGCGGCCGCGGACCGGTCCGGCGCCCGCGCCGCCCACGGGCCGCGGGGGCGTCGCGGAGTTCTCGACGGCGGTCCGCCGGTCCTCGGGGCGGATGCCGGGCAGGGCGTCGGCGGGCGTGGGCCGCTCCTCGCGGGCGCCGCGCACCGGGAGGGGGGTGTGGGTGTGCCCGTTGGTGGCGGGCCGGGGGGCGGGAACGGGCGCGGGGGCCGGGGCGGCGGCGCGGGCCTCGTCCCGAAGGGGCTGCCGGGGCACGGCAGCCGGGGCCTGCCGCCGCTCGTGTACGTCGGTGGGGGCGGCGTGCGGGGCGGGGGGCTCGGTCGCGGTGGGGGCGGCGGGGGCGGGTGCGGCCGGGGCGGCGCCCGGGCGGGGCGTGCCGGTCGCGTTCTGCGTCGGCACCGGCGCCGGCACGGAGCCCAACAGGCCCTGCGGAACGATCAGTACGGCCTGCACGCCGCCGTAGATGTTGCCCTGGAGGCGCACCGCGATGCCGTGCCTGCGGGCGAGGGCCGAGACCACGTAGAGCCCGATGCGGCCGTCCTGGAGGAGGCTCGCGACGTTGACCTGGTCGGGGTCGGTGAGCAGCTGGTTCATCTTGTTCTGCTCGGTGACGGGCATGCCGAGTCCCCGGTCCTCGACCTCGACGGCGAGCCCGGCCGTGACGTGGTTGGCGCGCAGCAGCACCTGGGTGTGCGGGGCGGAGAACACCGTGGCGTTCTCGACGAGTTCGGCGAGGAGGTGGATGACGTCGGCGACGACGTGGCCGCGCAGGGTGCCGTCGATCGGGGGCACCAGCTTGACCCGTGAGTACTGCTCGACCTCGGCGATGGCGGAGCGCAGCACCTCGGTCATGGAGACGGGCTTGCTCCACTGGCGCCGGGAGACGGCGCCGCCGAGGACGGCGAGGTTCTCGGCGTGCCGCCGGATGCGGGTGGCCAGGTGGTCGACGTGGAAGAGGCCCTTGAGGAGCTCGGGGTCCTCGACGTCGTTCTCCAGGTCGTCGAGGATCGAGATCTCGCGGTGCACGAGGGACTGCAGCCGGCGCGCGAGGTTCACGAAGACCTCGACCTTCTGCTCGCTGCCCGCGTGGCTGGAGAGCTGGGACGCCTGCACGACGGCGGTGACGGCGCCGTCGTGCGCCCGGGTCAGCTCCTCGGCGAGCAGCCCGAAGTCGTCGCCCGCGGGGGTGCGCGGGGTGACCGCGCGGGCGGCGGTGGCGCGCACCGGCGGCCCTTCGCCGCGCCGCAACTGCTCGACGAGGGCGCGGAGTTCGGCCTGGCCGCGGGCGGTGCTGCGGCGCAGGGCGCCGACCCGGTCGCAGACGGCCTGCGCGGTGCGGTCGGCGGCCACGACGGCGCTGACGATCCCGGCGACCGCGATCGCGGCGGCCCCGCCGAGGACGGCGAGGAGCACGGGGTCGGGCCGGGTGCCGGTGGACCGCAGGAGATACAGCACGGCCGCGCAGGCGGAGAGCGCCACGGCGACGGCGGGCAGCACCGTGATGCGCAGGAGCTGGGGCCGTATGTGGGTCTCGGGCAGCGGGGGGACGGTGCGGCTCGCGGTCCTGCCGTGCCGTCCGCCCTCCCGGCGTTCTGCGCGTGCGGCCGGTGCGCGAAGGTGAGACATCTGCGTCCTCGGTACGGTGCGACGAGCGACGGGCGTGGGGCGTGCCGGGCGGAGGATCACGGGTGTGACCGCGGTGGCCCCGCGGGAACCCCCGGAGCGATCACCGTGATCGTTCCGTGGACCGGCGACCACTCACCGTAGTCGGCAACGCATCATGTGCGGTGGGCAGTTGACAAAGTCCGGTGGCCGAGGTCCCGCTCTGGTATGAGCCCTCGTACGGGCGGCCGATTCATGCGCGTGCCCGTCCTCGCACGTCAGTTCCAGGACAGCTCCGGGCCGCCCCGGTGGACCCTCCCGTCGCCGGTGACCACCTCGACGGGCCCGCGCCCCCGCAGCCGCCCCGACCCGTCGTCGCGCACCGTCAGGACCCGGCTCTCGAACAACCCTCCGCCGCGCACGCGGAGTTGACCCGTGGCCGTGGGGGCGACGCCGAGCAGCCGCAGATAGCCGAGCAGCGGCTGGCTGTGGGCGTGCTGGTTGGCGACGGGCCACGCCTGCATCGCCACCCCGAGCCCCGGCAGCCCCCAGGTGTGCCCGGCGCGCCCGGACTCGGGCGGCAGGTAGGCGTCGGGCCCGGACAGGGTGCCCTCCCAGATGTCCGGGTAGGCGGCGGCGTGCGCGTGCAGCGTCAGGCGCCGCCAGTGCGCCCACGCGAGCTCCGGTTCGACCCCCGCGGCGGCCCAGACGAGCGTCTGGTTGACGGCGTACCAGATGGTGCCCCGGTCGCTGTCGGGGGACGGCCACCGCAGGCGCGCCCCCAGCGGCGACCCGCCCGCGCACAACTCGTCGACGGTGTGCAGGAGTTCGCGCGCCCTGGCGTCGTCGGCCGCCCCGCACAGGATCGCCCAGGGCTGCACCTCCAGCCACAGGTCGTGCTCGCCGACGGTCTCGTCCCCGGGCCCGCGCCCGCGCCGGAACCACCGCCCGTTCCACTCCCCCGCGACCACGTCCCGCAGCCGGGCCCCGAAGGCGCGCGCCTCGGCGGCGGTGTCCGCGTCCCCGAGCCGCTCGGCGAGCCCCGCGTACACGGGCAGCACCCACGCCGCCATCGCGGAGTTGAGCACGGACTCCCCGCGCTCGATCATCACGTCCCTGGACAGCCCGGTCTCGTCGAGCACCAGGTCGTTCCAGTCGGCGTTGCGGATCCGCAGATGTCCGTGCGCGCCGGTCCCGACGACGTCGACGAGATACCGGAACTGCCGCCTCAGATGCTCCCCCAGCGGCACCTCGCCGGCTCCGTGCGAGGGATGGAAGCCGACCGGCGCGGCGAAGGCCGCGAGGTCCCCGGCGGCCGCCGCGTACTCGGCGGCCAGCCACAGCGCCCACAGGTTCTGGTCGGAGGGCCGGAACAGATCGGTGCGGGGCTGCTGCAACGGGTCGAGCGCGTACGGCAGTTCACCGTCCGGGCTCGCCCAGGCGCAGGTGTTGCGCAGCACGGACAGGGCCAGGTCCGGCTCCGTGTAGACGAGGGGCAGCGCGTGCTGGAGCGGATCGCGGGCGGCGCCGTTGAAGCCGTGCCGGAAGGAATAGGCCGAACCCTGGTCGAGGGAGTGTCCGCCGAGCAGCCCGTCGGCGCAGGCGCCGCCGCTGAGCAGGGCGGCGTGCCAGGGGATCTCGACGGCGGCCTCGGGCGCACGCCGGGCGGCCGCGCGCGGCAGCCGTTCCCGCAGGGCACGCAGGCTCCGCTCGTACGTGGCCTCCGGATCCCCGTACGTGTACGGGTCGTTCCCGTCGGCGCCCTGCGGCGGCGCCGCGATGCCGCAGCGGAACCAGACGGTGCGGCTCTCGCCGGGTGCGAGGTCGAGGGGGACGGTGGCGCGGAGGGTGCCGTGGTCACCGACAGCGGGCGGAATCCCGTCGCGCCCCGGTCCCACGGCCGCCACCGCGAGCGGCACGAGCCCCTCCCCCGCGGGCGCCGCCTCGCGCGGCCCCACCTCCAGGTACTCCAACTGCCGCTGTCTGACGTCCCATTCCTCGCCGAGCCGCCACCGCACGCTCTCCGCACGGTGGTTGGTGACCCGGACCCGGACCAGGACGCCGGGGTCCTCGCCCTCCGGGCACAGCACCGTGCGCTCCAGCTCGGCGCCGTCGGCGCGGGTGCGGGCGCGGGTGTACGCGGGACCGAAGAGCACGTCCGGTTCCGTGTCCGAGCGCAGGGCGACGCCGGTTCCGTCCAGGGTGCTCACGCCCGTGCCGTCCGGCTCCGGTTCGGTGAGCCAGCGCAGCCCTTCGTGCTCGTCCCACAGGCCGCTGCGTCCGTCGGTGTCGGCGACGAGGGCGATGCGCCGGTTGCCGAGGTGGATCCAGCGGCGGCGGGTGGGCGGGTCGATGAGCCGGTCCCACGCGGTGCGGGGCGCGTCGGGGCTCATCCGGAAGGCGGGCAGTCCGTGGTCCTCGGTCCAACTGCCGTACGCGCTCACCGGTTTGGGAGCTCCCACGGTGTCACCGCTCCCCTCCGTGCCCTCGTCCATCTCGCGCTCGCTCCCGCCCATGAAGTCCTTCACGGTTCCCAGCGTTCACAACAACGTCCGCTTCCGCACGCCCGACGTGCCGTTCGCATCTGGACATCTCCTGATATCAGCCGAGACAGTGAACCCATGCGCAGGATCGCGATCGTCGGTGCCGGTCAGGCCGGGCTCCATCTCGCCCTGGGGCTGCGGGCCCGGGGCTACGACATCACGCTCGCCGCCGAGCGCACACCGGACCGGGTGCGTTCGGGGCCGGTGCTCTCGACTCAGGTGATGTGCGGCCCGGCCCGCGCCCTGGAGCGCGCCGAGGGCCTGAACTTCTGGGACGCCGAGGTCCCCGCCATCCACGTCCTGCGGGGGTCGATGTGGGACCCCGGGGAGCCGGACGCCGTGCCCCTGACGGTGACGGGACGCTACGGGGAGCCCGCGCACTCCGTGGACCAGCGCGTGAAGATGGCGCACTGGCTGGAGAGGTACGAGGCCGGGGGCGGCCGGGTGGAGTACGGGGCCGTGGACGGCGACCGGCTCCACTCCCTGGCCGCCGCCCACGAGTTGACGATCGTGGCAGCCGGGCGGGGCGACCTCGGGCGGCTCTTCCCGCGCGACCCGGACCGCTCCCCGTACGACCGTCCCCAGCGCGCCCTCGCCTGCTTCTACCTCCGCGGTGTGACGCCCCACCCCGAGCTCGGTGCCCCGGCCGACCGGCCCCTGCGCACCTGTGGCCTGAGCGGCGTCGGGGAGGTCTTCTCCATGCCCGCCCTCACCGTCGGCGGGCCCTGCGACATCCTGCTGATCGAGGGCGTGCCGGGCGGACCGTTCGACTGCTGGCAGGACCGGCCCGCGCCCCGCGCCGGGGTGGCCCGCGCCCTGGACCTGCTGCGCACCCAGGTGCCGGAGGAGTACGCCCTGCACAAGGCGGCCGAGCCGGCCGACGCGGGCGCCGCGCTCTACGGCGCGCTCACCCCCGTGGTGCGCCGCCCGGTGGCCCGGCTCGCCCCGGGCCTGCACGTCCTCGGCCTCGCGGACGCCGTGGTCACCAACGACCCCGTCACCGGCCAGGGCTCCAACAACGCGGCCAGGGCCGCGGCGAGCCACCTGGCCGCCGTCGTCGAGCGCGGCGACGCCCCCTTCGACCCGGACTGGATGCAGCGCGCCTTCGACACCTTCTGGTCGCAGGTCCGGCACAGCACCGAGCTCACGAACCTCACCCTGCGCCCCGGCCCGCCCCCCGGCCACATGCGGCGCTTCCTCACGGCCGCCGCCCGGTCCCCGCGCATCGCCGGCCGCTGGGCCGACACCTTCGCCGACCCGTCGACCCCGCCCCACTGGTTCCTCGAACCGGACGCGGCGGACGCGTACGTGGCGGCGCACGCCGGGCCCGCCGAAGGGCCCGGGGCGCGGCCCGGCAGCGAATCGAGTGCCTGACGCCGGATCCGGTGCCGGGCACCGCCGCGCAGCCGCCGAGGCACCAGTGGCAGAGTGGAAGAAGTGTTCCGTTCTGTGGAGGTAGCCCCGCATGCGTCTGCTGCTCATACGCCATGGCCAGACCCCGTCCAACGTCAAGCACCTGCTGGACACCGCGGCACCGGGCCCCGCCCTGACCCCGCTCGGTCAGGAGCAGGCGGCCGCCCTGCCTGAGGCCCTGGCGGCGGAGCGGATCGACGCCCTGTACGCGTCGACGCTCGTGCGCACCCAGCTCACCGCCGCTCCCCTGGCCGCCGCCGAGGAGCTGGAGATCCAGGTGCGGGACGGCATCCGCGAGGTGGCCGCGGGTGACCTGGAGATGCGCGGCGACGACGATGCCATCACCACGTACATGACGACGGCCTTTGCCTGGTCCGCAGGGGACACGGACCGCCGTATGCCCGGCGGTGAGAACGGCGTGGAGGCCCTCGGCCGCTTCGACGCCGTCGTGGCCGAGGCGGCCGCGACCGGGGCGCGGACGGTGGCCATGGTCAGCCACGGCGCCGCGATCCGCACCTGGGTGGGCGCCCGGGCCCACAACATCGACGTGGCCTTCGCCTCCCACCACGCGCTCGGCAACACCGGGCTCGTCGTGGTCTCCGGCTCCCCCGAGGAGGGCTGGCGGGCCCTGTCCTGGGAGGGCCGCTCGCTGGGGCCCGAGGCGGACGACCCGGAGGGCAGCGGCCCGGCCGGTACGGAGACGGTCCCGGCCTCTTCGGCCTGAGAGCCCGGCCCTCGGCCCGCCGGCCCTACAGCCGCCGGCCCAGGGGCGCGGAACTCCGGTTCACCCCAGGGACGCGGCCCGCTCCGCCTCCGGGACGGACTCGGCGGCGTCCTCCGGCAGGGCGGGCCAGCCGCCCGCCGGCTCCACCGCGACACCGCGCCACCACGGGCGGTCGGGGACGGCGTCGCCCGTGGGCTCGAAGGGCTCGCCCGGCACCGGCAGCGCGACGCGGGCGCCCGCCTTGCGAGCGGCGGCCAGTGTGCCCTCGCCCGGCTCGGACCACGCGTGCGGCGCGAGGTTGAAGGTGGCCCAGTGGATGGGCAGCAGCACGCCGTGGCCGGGCTGCCCGGACTGGAGGTCGACGTGGGCGCGTACGCCCTCGTCGGGCGTCATGTGGATGTCGGGCCAGAACTCCGAGTAGGCCCCGATCTGGATCATCGTCGCGTCGAACGGGCCGTGCTCGGCGCCGATGTCCTTGAAGCCGTCGAAATAGCCGGTGTCGCCGCTGTGGTAGATCCGGTGCTCGGGTCCCGCCACCGCCCAGGACGCCCAGAGGGTGTGCTGCTGGTTGCGCAGGCCGCGGCCGCAGAAGTGGCGGGCCGGGGTCGCCGTCAGGACGAGCCCGGCGATCTTCGTCGTCTCGTTCCAGTCCAGCTCGCGCAGCCGGTCCGCCGGGACGCCCCAGTGCTCCAGGTGGGCGCCGACACCGAGGGGGACCGCGAACACGGTGTCCGTGCCCGCGAGGGCCTTGATGGTGGGCAGGTCGAGGTGGTCGTAGTGGTCGTGCGAGATCACGACCGCGTCGACCGGGCCAAGGGCCTCGATCGGCACCGGCGCCGGGTGCAGCCGCTTGGGCCCGGCGAAGGCGAACGGGGAGCAGCGCTGCCCCCAGACCGGGTCGAAGAGCACCCGCCGCCCGTCGATCTCGGCGAGCACGCCGGAGTGCCCCATCCAGGTCAGCCGCAGTCCGCTCGCGGGCGGCCGCGCCAGGTCGGCGAGGGTCGTGGCGTGCACCGGCACGGTGCCGACGGGGCCGCGGCGGGCCCGCTCCTCCTTGCGGAAGTAGACCTTCGCGAACTCGAGCATGGAGCCGGAGGGCCGGGTCCTGGCCCCCACGGGGTTCTGGAAGGACCCGTCGGCGAAGTTCGGCGACGTGCGGATCCTGGCCAGCCGCTCGCCCGCGGGGTCCGCGCCGAAGGCGGCGGGCCGCAGTGAACGGAGCCCGGAGCTCAGGGACCGGTTCACGGCACCTCCTGATGGGGGGGGATCGTCAGGCCCCATTATGTGCAGCCCTCCGTGCGCGGGCCCTGCGGCGGGGTGGCCGCCCGCCGTCGATCGCGGGCATCGGTGCAGGTCCCGCCGATGTGACAGCCGGATTCCGGCCGATGTCACATCCGCGGCCGCTCGTTCCGTCGCATCAGTGAAGGACAACGAAAGACAAGCCGACTCGCTCCTCCCGGAGGTGGCCCCCATGGCCCGTATCTCGCTCGCTCCGCGCCGCACCCTCTTCGTCCGCGCCGTGGAGTGGTACTCGAAGCGGACGTACGGGAAGGTCATGGACCCCACCATGGCGATGGCCCACAACCCTCGGGTGCTCTCGACCTACGCCCGCTTCGAGATGTCGCTCAAGAAGTGGAAGAAGCTCGACCCCGAGCTGAAGGCGCTCGCGGTGATGGCGTCGGCGGCCTCGATCGGCTGCTCCTGGTGCATGGACTTCGGCTACTGGGAAAATCACGAGCGCGGCATGTCCCCGCAGAAGCTCCGCGATGTGCCCGCCTGGCGCGACAGCGACGTCTACACGCCCCTGGAGCGGGACGTCATGGAGTACGCGGAGGCGATGTCCGCGACGCCGCCCACCGTGGACGACGACCTGGCCGGCCGACTGCTGTCCGCGCTGGACGAGGCCGCGTTCGTGGAGCTCACCGAGATGATCGCGGTGGAGAACCTCCGCTCGCGCACGAACGCGGCACTCGGTCTGACGTCGCAGGGATTCAAGGACTCCTGCGACATCCAGCGCCCGCAGACGGCCAAGTGAGGCCGAGCAGGACCGACTGAGGCCATCCGGACGGCGTGTCAGAGCACGGCGAGCCGGTCGACCAGCAACGTCACCCTCTGCTCGGCGTACTCGGGCGGCAGCCGTCCCTCCCGGGTCAGGGTGGCGACGCCGTGCAGGCACGCCCAGAACACTTCCGTGAACAGCCCTGGGTCGACGTCGTCCCCGGCGACCTCGCCCAGGGTCTCCAGGAGTGCGGCGAAGCCGTCCTTGAGCTGCGCCGGGGTGTCCTCCTGCGCGAAGGCCAGGCCGCCGTCGAGCTGGAACATGGCGTCGTAGACCGCCGGGTTGCGTGCGGCGAAGTCGAGGTAGGCGCGGGCCAGGGCGGTGACCCGCTCGCGCGGGCCGTCGGCGGCGGAGGTCGCGGCCCTGACCGCCACGGCCATCTCGGCCGCGCCCTCCAGCGCGACGGCGCCGATGATCTCCCGTTTGCCGCGGAAGTGGCTGTAGAGGACGGGCTGGCTGTATTCGATGCGCTCGGCGAGACGGCGGGTGGTGACGGCGTCCCAGCCCTGCTGCTCGGCGAGTTCGCGGGCGGTGGCCACGATGAGGCGCTCGCGTTCCGCCCGTTCGCGCTGCTTGCGTTCCTGTACCGACATGATTCGACCCTAGCATCGCTAGACAAGCGAGCGGTAGCAGTACTAGCGTTGCCCCATCAGCTAGCAACGCTAGTCATTCGGAGGGGTCGTCATGCTCAACGCACTCGAGGTCATCACCACCGTGGTCGTCGGCGTGATGGTGGGGGTGGAGTTCGCCGTCCCCTTCTTCATCAACCCGATCATCAAAGCCCTGCCCGAGGACAGCGGCCAACTCGCCCGCGCCCACAGCGGCCGCCTGGGCGGCGCCATCATGCCCTTCTGGTACATCGGCTCCCTCGTCCTCGTCGCGATCTGGGCCGTCGCCGGACGGCACCACGACGGCACCGCCCTCGTCGTCACCGCCGGCGCACTCCTGATCGTCAGCGTGCTCCTGTCGGTCCTGGTGCTCGTCCCGATCAACAACCGGGTCAAGGCGTGGACCCCCGAGAACCGGCCCGCCGACTGGAAGGAGCAGATGCACCGCTGGGACCGCTGGCACTACGTCCGCGTCGCCGTCATCGTCGCCGCCTTCGCCTTCCTGGCCGCCGCCCTCGCCTGAACCGCCACGGTCGCGAGCGCGAGCAGGGCCACACCCCCGCCGTACGTCATGAGGGCCGCCTCCGAGGTGCGGTCGAGGACGGCTCCGCCCGCGAGGGCGCCGAGCGAGAAGGTCGCCTGGAAGGCTGCGGTGAACAGGACGGACGCCGCCTCCGGGGACCGCGGTGCGGCGGCGGCGAAGCAGCGCTGCGAGACGACGGGCACGGCGCCGTAGGCGATGCCCCACAGGACGAGCAGCGCCACGGCACCCGCTTGCGCGTGCCCCGCCACGGGCAGCGCGAGGGTCACCGCCGCGATGCCGCTCGCCGCGGCCGCGGCCGTGCCCCGTGGCCACCGCGCCACGGCCGCGCCCCCGGCGAAGTTGCCGAGGACCCCGGCCACCCCGTAGACCAGCAGGAACACGGTGATCCGCCCGGGCCCGACGCCGGTGACCCGCTCCAGGAACGGCGTCACGTACGTGTACGTCCCGAAGTGCGCGAGCACGAGCAGGAACGTGAGCGCCAGCGCGTACCGCGTACGAGCGCCCCGCACCAGCCCGCGCAGCACCCGCAGCCGGGTGACGCTCCGGGGCGGCAGCGGCGGCACGACGGCCAGCATGAGCCCGAGCACGGCCACGGTGAGAACTCCCAGCACCACAAAGGCCGTTCGCCAGCCCGCGAGGTCTCCGACGAGGGTCCCCGCGGGCACCCCGAGGACCGAGCCGAGCGGCACCGCCGAGAAGATCACCGCGGTGGCGCGGCCCACCGACCGTTCGGGCACGAACCGCTCGGCGAGTCCGGCCGCGATCGACCAGAAGCCCCCGATGACGACGCCGACCACGACCCGGGACACCAGCACCAGCCAGAAGCCGGGCGCCGCCGCGAGCAGGTCGCCGAGGGCGAGCAGGACCATGAACCCGCAGAGCATCCGCCGCCGGTCGACCCGGGCCGTCGCGGCCGTGAGCAGCGGTGCGCAGGCCGCAGCGAGCAGCCCCGGCAGGGTCATCATGAGCCCGGCCGTGCCGTCGGAGACGGTGAAGTCGCCGCCGATGGAGGTGAGCAGCCCGATCGGCAGGATCTCGGCGGTGACGATGACGAAGATCCCGAGCGTCACGGAGCCGACCGCGGCCCAACCGCCTTTACGGGTACGGCCGTTCGGAGACGCTGCGGCCGGCGCGAGAGTGGGTGTGCGTAACATGCATCCACTCCAGCACCGCTACGGCGCCCGATCCGGCAGGAATTCGACGTCGTAGTCGCGGGACCGGCAGAAATGCGACGCCCGTACCCCCACCGGCCCCGCACAATCAACTCCCATGAGACCAGCGCCCGATGAAGTCCTGCACTTCTCCGAGGACCCCGCCATCACGGTGTTCCACCCCCACGTCGCCGCGACGGCCCGCCAGGCCGAGCCCTATGTGTGGGCCGTCGACGCCGAGCAGGCCCCCGCGTACTGGTTTCCCCGGCAGTGCCCGCGCGCCATGGCCTGGGTGGGGCCCGCCAGCACCGACGAGGACCGGCGGGCCGTCCTGGGCGCGGGCCGCGAGCGGCGGGTGCACGCCGTCGAGTACGCCTGGGCCGAGCGGTTCCTGACCGCCCGCCTGTACGCGTACCGGCTGCCCGCCGCCGCGTTCGAGCCGTTCGGCGCCCCGACCCCGAACGCCTCGGTGGCCACGCGGAGCGTGACCCCCCTCGGGCCGCCCGAGCCGGTGACCGGGCTGCTCGGCCTGCACGCGGCGGCGGGCATACAGCTGCGGTTCGTCACCGACCTGTGGGAGTTCTGGGGCGCCGTCACCCGCAGCACCCTCGAGTTCAGCGGCATCCGCCTGCGCAACGCCGCTCCCGCGCGGTGACCGCGCCGGTCAGCGCAGCTCGTACACCGCCGTGACCGTCACCTGGTCCTCGATCTCGCCGGGCGCGACCGGCACGCTCTCCTTGTCGAAGGCGATCGCGGGGACCGGCACCGGGCGGGGGCGGCCGCCGTCGGTCTCGTCGAGGGAGACGAGGGGGCCGAGCTTCTTGCCGGTCAGGCGCGCGTACTGGCGGGCCTTCTCGTGGGCGTCGTCGTGCGCGGCCTCGCGGGCGGCGCTACGCAGCTTCTCCGGGTGGGCGAGGTCGAAGGTGATGGAGCTGATGCGGCCCGCGTCGCCGGTCGCGTCCATGGCGGACTGCAGCACCGCGCCGGTCCTGGCGAGGTCCCGCACCTTGATGGAGAAGCTCTGCGCGGCCTGGTAACCGGTGAGCTTGGACTGGCCGTTGGCCTCCTGGTAGACGGCGGACAGGGCGAGGCTCTCGGTGCGCACGTCCCGCTCGGCGACGCCCGCCTTGCGGACGGCGGTCAGGAGCGCGTCGGCCGCGGAGCTCTGGGCGGCGAGGGCCTGCTTCGCGGTGGGCTTGGTGACCTCGACGCCCGCGCTGACCACCGCGAGGTCGGGCGCGGCGCTCGCGGCGCCCATGCCGGTCACGGTCACGGTCGCGGGCCTCGGGGCGGACGCCGTGGCGAGCGGGGCCGCGGGGGCGGTGGCGGGGGCCGCGAGCGCCGGGGTGCCGATGGCGGTGACGGCGAGGGCGAGCGCGAGGGCGCTGACGGGGCGGGCGGGCAGCTGGGGCAGCACGGGCATGAGAGCGGGTCCTTCCGTTTCCGCCGCCCTCCGAGGGGGCGGTCCGCGGTCATCCCAGCACCGCCCGCCGACCGGCACGCGCGCGTGCCACCGCGCCACTCCGCCCTGTCACCTCACCGGTCGATCCACGGGGCGGTGCATGCGGCGTCCGCCGGGGCGGTGCGCGGACGGTCGCCATGGACAGCCCTCCCCCGTACGGGAGTTCGCGCGCCGTCTTCCCAAACCGGCCCGTCCATGACGTACTCGTGCCGACACGGAGAACGGAGTGACGGTTGTCCCGCTACCAGACCACCCACCGCGAGAGCCTCCTCGACCCGGCCGCCTTCTGGGGCCGCGCCGCCGAGGCCGTCGACTGGTACGAGCCCCCGCGGCAGGTCCTGGACCCGGCCGCGCCCGCCGCGCCCCGCTGGTTCGCGGGCGGCGAGCTGAACACCTGTCACAACGCCCTGGACCGGCACGTCCTGGCCGGGCACGGCGACCGGACGGCGCTCATCCACGACAGCCCCGTCACCGGCACGGTCACCCGCCGCACGTACGCCGAACTGCTCGACGAGGTGGCGCGGACGGCCGGGATGCTCACCTCGCTCGGCGTCGGCAAGGGCGACACCGTCGTGATCTATCTGCCGATGGTGCCGGAGGCGGTCGTGGCGATGCTGGCGTGCGCGCGCGTCGGCGCCGTGCACTCGGTGGTGTTCGGGGGCTTCGCCGCGCCCGAGCTCGCCGCGCGCATCGACCACGCCCGGCCGACCGTGGTGCTCTCCGCGTCCTGCGGCATCGAGGGCAGCCGCGTCATCGCCTACAAGCCGCTCCTCGACCGCGCCCTGGACCTCGCCGAGCACCGCCCCGACGCCTGTGTGATCCTGCAACGACCGCAGGAAGAGGCCGAGTTGCTGCCCGGCCGCGACCTCGACTGGCAGCGCGCGCTGAGCACCTCGCGGGGCGTCGAGTGCGTGCCGGTGGCCGCCACCGACCCGCTGTACATCCTCTACACCTCCGGCACGACCGGCGCCCCCAAGGGCGTGGTCCGCGACAACGGCGGGCACGCGGTGGCGCTGCGCTGGACCATGGAGCACATCTACGACGCCCGGCCCGGGGAGGTGTTCTGGGCCGCGTCCGACGTGGGCTGGGTCGTCGGCCACTCGTACATCGTGTACGCGCCGCTCCTCGCGGGCTGCACCACGCTCCTGTACGAGGGCAAGCCCGTGGGCACCCCCGACGCGGGCGCGTTCTGGCGGGTGGTCGAGGAGCACCGGGTGCGCACCCTGTTCACCGCGCCGACCGCGTTGCGGGCCATCAAGCGGGAGGACCCCAAGGGTGAACTCGCCGCGCGCCACGACCTGTCGTCGCTGCGCGCCCTGTTCCTGGCCGGGGAGCGCCTGGACCCGGACACCTACCACTGGGCGCGCGGCCTGTTTGACGTCCCGGTGGTCGACCACTGGTGGCAGACCGAGACGGGCTGGCCGATCGTGGCCAACCCCCTCGGCATCGAGCGCCTTGCGGACCGCCCCGGCTCACCGGGGGTGCCCATGCCCGGCTGGGACCTGCGCGCGCTCGACGACGAGGGCCGCCCCTGCCCGCCCGGCACCGACGGCACCCTCGCCTTGAAGCTGCCGCTGCCCCCGGGCGCCCTCACCACCCTCTACCGCGACGACGCCCGGTTCGCCGCCTCCTACCTGGAGCGCTTCCCCGGCCACTACCTCACCGGCGACGGCGGCCGGATCGACGAGGACGGGCACGTCTTCGTGATGGGCCGCCTCGACGACGTCATCAACGTCGCCGGGCACCGCCTCTCGACCGGCGCCATGGAGGAGGCCCTCGCCGACCACCCGGACGTCGCGGAGTGCGCGGTGGTGGGCATCGCGGACCCGCTCAAGGGTGAACTCCCGCTGGGTCTGGTGGTGTTGCGGCAGGGCGCGGACCGGCCGCCCGCCGATGTGGAGGCCGAACTCCGCTCCCTGGTGCGCGAGCGCATCGGCGCGGTGGCGACGCCCCGCCGGGTGCTCCCGGTGGCCCGTCTGCCCAAGACCCGCTCGGGCAAGATCCTGCGCGCCACGGTCCGGGCGATCGCCGACGGCAGGGAGTTCACGGTCCCGGCCACCATCGAGGACCCGGCCGTGCTCACGGAGATCCGCGAGTCGCTGCGGGTCCTCACGGCCGCGCGGGACTGACGCCCGGCCCCGCCTCCTGGAGCGTGCCGCTCAGGCGCGCTCCAGGAGTGCGCCCGCCCACTCCCGTACGGAACGCGTGAACCGCCGCGGCTCGTCCGCCGTCGCGACGTGCCGCACGAGGTCGCCGTCGAAGAGGGCGAGCAGCGCGTGGGCCGCGAACTCCCCGTCGAGCCCGGGGCGTTCCTCGGCGAGCAGGGCGCCGAGGTGGCGGTGCCAGAACCGGTAGCTGGGGTCGGCGAACTTGTCCTCGGCGCAGGCTCGTTCATGGGCGGACAGAAGCAGGGCGTTGCCCTCGGCGATGGCGCACAGCGCGTCGAGGAAGGCGAGGAGCCGCTCGCGCGCGGGTGCGCCGGGGCCGAGCGGCGGCGGGCCGTCGGTGACCGCTTCGCGCAGCGCCCGCGAGCGCTCTTCGAGGAGCGCCTGCAACAGCCCGGCACGGCTCCCGAAGCGCCGGAACACGGTGCCCTTGCCGACCCCGGCGAGGGCGGCGACCCGGTCGAGCGAGACATGGTCACCACCGCCCTCGGCGAGCAACTGCTCGGTGGCGCGCAGCACCGACTCCCGGTTCCGCACCGCGTCGGCCCGCTCCCCGCGTCGCTCGCTCGCCACAACTCCCCCTTCCAAACGGCCCGTTGGTCCGGTTACTGTAGCGCCACGCTAACCGGACTATCGGTCCGCCTTGCCCTCCGTGTCGGCCGTCCGTTCAGCCGTCCGTTCAGCCGTCCGTTCAGCCGTCCGTTCAGCCGTCCGTTCAGCCGTCCGTTCAACCTTCCGTACGCGAGGAGCTCACCCATGCCCATGCACGCTCTCGTCGTCGACCCCGCCGCCCCCTGCGCCCTGCGCCGCGGCGACGCACCCGAGCCGGAGCCCGCCCCGCACCAACTCGTCCTGGCGGTACGGCACTTCTCGCTGAACCGGGGCGAGGTGGCGTTCGCCGCGCGCCGGCCCGCGGGGACCGTGCACGGGTACGACGCGGCGGGTGTGGTCGTGCGGGCCGCGGCGGACGGCACCGGGCCCGCCGTCGGCGCCCGGGTCGCGGCGTTCGGCGCGGGCGCCTGGGCGCAGCGCATGGCCGTCGACACCACCGCGGTCGCCGAGGTCCCGGACGGGGTCGGCCTCGCCGAGGCGGCCGCCGTGCCGATGGCCGGGATCACCGCGCTGCGCACCCTGCGCACCCGCTCCGTCCTGGGCCGCCGGGTGCTGATCACCGGCGCGGCGGGCGGCGTCGGCCGGTACGCGGTCCAGCTCGCGGCCCTCGGCGGGGCCCACGTCATCGCCTCGGTGGGATCGCGGGCCCGCGCCGCCGGGCTCACCGAACTCGGCGCCCACGAAGTGGTCGTCGGCCTGGACGGGGTCGACCGGCCCGTCGACCTCGTCCTTGACAACGTGGGCGGACCGCAGCTCGCCGCCGCCTGGGACCTGCTGGCCCCGGGCGGCGACATCCAGGTGATCGGCTGGGCCTCCGACGCACCGGCCGAGTTCGCCCCGTACTCCCTGTTCCACGTCGGCACCCCCAAGACGATCACCACGTTCGGCGACGTCCACGAGGTCGGCTCCGACCTCGCCACCCTGCTCGGGTTCCTGGCAGACGGGCGGCTCTCGGCGGAGGTGTCGTGGCGGGGCCCCTGGGAGCGGGTGGCCGACGCGGCGCAGGCCCTCCTCGACCGCAGGGTCGCGGGCAAGGCGGTGCTCGACGTCGAGCCGTCAGACCAACTAGCCGTCCGCTGACGCGGCTTGACCCGGCGCGCCGCCGGACGCGTCGGCCGTGATCACACCGGCCGGACAGAGCCCGGCGGCCTCGTGCGCCGCCTCCGCCGCCACCCCCGTGGGCGACGGGTCGAGCACGAGGACGAGGCCGTCCCCGGCGTCCTGGTCGAAGACCGTGGGCGCGGTCAAGGCGCACATCCCGGCACCCTGGCACTGCTCCCGGTCGATCCGGACCCGCATCGGCTACACCTCGTCCCAGGCGACCGGGAGGCCGTACACCCCGATGAAGGAGTCCTCGCGCGTCCGCACCTGGTCCGCGGGGACGGCCAGGCGCAGGTGCGGGAACCGGCGAATCAGCCCCCGGAAGCCCACCTGCATCTCGATGCGGCCGAGCTGCTGACCGAGGCACTGGTGGACACCGTGCCCGAAGCCCAGCTGTCCGACGGCCCGCCTGCGCACGTCGAGGGTGTCGGGGTCGGGGTACTTCTCCGGGTCGCGGTTGGCGGCGTGCATCGCGACCGCGACCGTCTCCCCCGCCTTGACCTGCCGGCCGCCGAGCTCGATGTCCTCGAGGGCCGACCGCGCCGAGACGGGGGCGATGGTCAGAAAGCGCATCAGCTCCTCCACGGCCCCGTCGATGAGCTCCGGCTCCGCACGCAGGGCCGCGAGCTGCTCGGGGTGGGAGAGGAGCGCGAAGGTGCCGAGGCCGATCATGTTGGTCGTGGTGTCGAGGCCGCCGCCGAGCAACAGCAGGGCGATCTGGATGAGTTCGGGTTCGGTGAGGTCCTCCTTGGTGAGGTCGCTGAGCAGGTCGTCGGTGGGGTCGGCGCGCTTGGCCTTGACCAGCTCGTAGAGGAAGGCCCCGGCCTCGTTCAGGGCTTGCTCCATCACTTCGGGGGTGGCGTCGGCGTCATTGATCGTCGCCGTGCGCTCCTGGAAGAACTCCCGGTCGGCGTACGGGACGCCGAGCAGGTCGCAGATGACCAGGGCGGGCAGGGGGCGGGCGAACGCCGTCACCAGGTCGGCCGACGAGCCCTGCCGCTCCATGGCGTCGAGCAGCTCGGACGCGAACTGCTCGATCCGGTCGGTGAGCTGACGCATGCGGCGGACCGTGAACTTGCCGGTGAGCATCGTCCGGTAGCGGGAGTGCTCGATGCCGTCGGCCCGGATGAACATCCCCGGGTCGGCGGGAGGCATCCGCTCCAGCGCGTTCGCCCCGGGCAGCGGGCTGTGCATCAGCTCCTGGCGCGAGCTGAACCGCGGGTCGGCGAGTACCTCACGGACCAGGGCGTGGCTCGTGGCCAGCCAGCCCACGTGGCCGTCGGGAAAGGTGAGGCGGCACAGCGGCTGCTCCGCGCGCAGCCGGGCGAACTCCTCCGGGGGGTCCCACGGGCGGCCCTCGGGGCGCGTCATGGGCAGTTCGGCCACCGCGGGAAGGGAGTTGGGCATCTCGGATTCCGTTCCGTCAGAAGTCTTCAGGACCCAAGAAACGCTAAGTTGCGTTTACAAACTCGTCAAACAATCACCCATCAATTCCAGCCGTTACAGGGCGTCGTGACGTTTTTCGTTGCAATGATTCTGAAAGGAAATGCATAAACGATCCCACAGCCATTGCAATGAGCTGAAGATGAACGCACACTGTCCACCGGGCCGGAGCACATCAGGAGGCGAACCCCATGCCGGGAGGCAGACTCACCGACCAGGACCGACGCGACATCGCCGCGGGCCTGGCCGAGGGACTCACGTACGCGGAGATCGCACGGCGCATGGAGCGCCCGACCTCGACCGTCAGCCGGGAGGTCACACGCAACGGCGGCCCCGGTGACTACCGGGCCGAGCGGGCGCGGCGGGCCACCGCACACCGCGCCCGCCGCACCAAACCGCCCGCCTCGGCCACATCGCAGGACGCCTTGGACGCCCTGGACACCCCGGACGCCCAGGGCCGGGACGCCGCGTCGGTGCGGGAGTTCGAGGAGCGGTTCACCGCGCTCCTCGTCCAGCAAGGGCTGTCCCGCATGACGGCGCGGATTCTCACTTGCCTGTATATGACCGATACCGGCGCGCTCACCTCGGCCGAATTCGTGCGCCGACTGCGGGTCAGCCCGGCGTCCGTCTCCAAGTCCATCGCTTACCTGGAGTCCCAGGAGCTGGTGCGGCGTGAGCGCGAGGGCGGCCGGCGGCCCGAGCGGTACCTGATCGACGACGACGTCTGGTACCGCGCCTGGCTGGCCAGCGCACGCACCAACGCGATGCTCGCCGACGTCGCCCGCGAGGGCGCCGCGATCCTCGGCGAGGGCACGCCCGCGGGGACCCGGCTCAGCGACGTCGGACGGTTCCTGCACCACGCGAACGAGGACGCGTTCGCGGCGGCCGAGCACTGGCGGCAGGTCATCGCGCGGGAGCGAACGGCGACAGCCCGTACCCCCGAAAGGCCCAGAGCCACCTGAAAGGCCCCGAGACACCGGCACGAGAACCGACGGAGGGCCACCGGACAACCGGTGACCCTCCGTCAGGACGCACAGCGCACGGGGCTCAGCTCAAGTCGCCGACTCCAGCTGGATCTTGATGGCGGTCGGGTCGACGAAGCCCTTCGCCTCCACGTGGTCGCCCGACGACTCCCCGCGCAGCCGTCGCCCGATCCACGGCACCAGGTACTCGCGCGCCCAGTGGATGTCGTCGCGGCGCACCTCCAGGGTGTTTCGCGGGGGCTGCGGCGGCCACGGCTGGTCCGGGTCGGCGGGCACGTCGAGGCCGAGGACCTGACCGGCCCGCAGCGCCACCCGGGTGTGCCCCTCGGCGGACAGGTGCAGCCGGTCGCCGTCCCAGGCCCTGCGGTCCTGCACGGTCTTGAGGGACCACAGGTCGAGCACCGGGCAGCCGTACCGGTCGGCCACCGCGCGCACATGGCCGTTGTACGTGGCGATCTTGCCGCGCAGATGCTTGAGGACCGGCACGCCCCGGGTGTCGAAGCCGGTGGTGACCATGACCGTGCCGACCGCCGAGGCGAGGTCCGCGACGGCCCGCTCGAAGCGCTCGGCGACCTCGTCCGGGTCGGTGCCGGGGCGGATGATGTCGTTGCCGCCCGCGCAGAACGTCACCAGGTCGGGGGCGAGCTTCTTCGCCTGCGGCACCTGGTCCGCCACGATCTGGTCGAGGAGCTTGCCGCGCACCGCGAGGTTCGCGTACCGGAAGGTGTGCTCGGGGACCCGGTCGTCGAGCAGCACGGCCAGACGGTCGGCCCAGCCGACGAAGGTCCCGTCGGGCCCGGGATCCCCCACGCCTTCGGTGAAGCTGTCGCCGACCGCTGCGTAGGAGGTGAATGCGGCGCTGTCCGCGCCCTGGTGGGAGGTTGTCGACTCTGCTGTCACAACGTCACATCCTTCACTCCTCTAAGTGACTTACGCCACCGTAGGGAGGGGTTGACGCGGGGTGAGATAAGCCACCCGTCAAGTTTCCTTCAAGCCGGAATAACCCGGAACGTGCGGGTGCGCCCCGCGCGCGTCGCCGGTCACGTCCCCCCTCGCGCCCCCCTCATCCCCCTCGTCCACTGCTCCCGCTCGCCTACCGCTCCCGCTGCCGCCGCAGCCGGAACACCCTCGCGTCCAGGTCCCCCCGCAGCCCCGTGCGCAGCCCGTGGTGGAGCAGCACCGCGCCCCGGTGCACCGCCCCGGTGTCCGGACAGACGTACGCCGCCCGCGGGTCGAGGCCGCGCAGCCGCAGCGGCGGGGCCTGTTCCCCGTACGACTGGCGGGGCAGCCAGGCCAGCACGACCACGTCGTCCCCGTGGACGTAGCTCACCGCGCTCAGCCCCGCGCCGCCCGGCGGCCGCAGCCGGTAGAGGTCGCCGAGCTGCACCACCGGCCTGATCTCCTTGTAGAGATCCACCCAGCGCTTCGCCTCGGCACACTCCTCCTCGCTCCACCGGGCGAGGTCGCCGCCGATGCCCAGCACGCCCGCCATCGCACTCACGAAGCGGAACCGCAGCGAGCTGACGCGGTCGTTGAGCTGGGTGTTGGGGCTGTCGGTGACCCAGGCGGCCATGACGCGCGCCGGGTGCACCTGGCTGAAGCCGTCCTGG
The DNA here is from genome assembly GCF_042740175.1 of Streptomyces sp. NPDC059009. NCBI lineage: Bacteria > Bacillati > Actinomycetota > Actinomycetes > Kitasatosporales > Streptomycetaceae > Streptomyces > Streptomyces sp. NPDC059009. The sequence goes on from NZ_JBHYJB010000004.1 coordinate 30,764, forward strand.
ATGGCGAGGCGGTCCAGCGGGTCGGTGTTGTCGGAGGTCCACACCTGGTCGGTGCGGGCCAGGATGCCGAGGTCGATCCGGCCGCCGCCGCCCGAGCAGGACTCGAAGGCGACGCCGGGGTGTGCGGCCCGCAGCCGGTCCACCAGTCCGTACAGGGCGTGCACATGGCCGTCCCACAGGTGCTGCGGATACTCGGCCCCCGGCCAGCCGGCGTCGCTGAAGCTGCGGTTGAAGTCCCACTTCACATAGTCGACGGGGGCGGAGGACAGCAGCGCGTGGAGCCGCTGCCACAGATACTCCTGTACGTCGTCCCGGGCGAGGTTGAGGACCAGCTGGTTCCTGAACTCGGTGCGCCTGCGGCCTGCTTGGTGCTGCACCCAGTCGGGGTGGGCGCGATAGAGCTCGCTGTCGGTGTTGACCATCTCGGGCTCGACCCAGATGCCGAAGCCCATGCCGAGGGCGTGCACGCGCTCGGCGAGCGGCCGGAGCCCGTGCGGGAATCGGTCGCGGTTGGGGGTCCAGTCCCCCAGGCCCGCCCGGTCGTCGACGCGCTGCCCGAACCACCCGTCGTCCACCACGAAGAGCTCCGCGCCGAGGGCCGCGGCCCGCTCGGCGAGCTCCGCCTGCCGCTCCTCGGAGATGTCGAAGCCGGTCGCCTCCCAGGAGTTGTAGAGGACGGGCCGGGGGGTCCCGGCGTCCGGGATCACGTGCTCGCGCTGGTACGCGTGCCAGGCACGGCTGGCCCCGCCGAAGCCGCCGTCGCTCCACAGCCCCGCGAACACGGGCGTGACGATCGATTCGCCCGGCTTCAGCAGCGCCTGCCCGGAGTCGTCGTGGCCGCTGCCGCCGGTGATCTGCACGGCCCCGTCCGGGAGTTGCTGCACGGCGATGCGCCACGACCCGGACCAGGCGAGGGCGCAGCCGTAGACCTCACCGTGCTCCTCGCCCGCACCTTCTGAACCATCCGGACCGGCCGCGTCGAGCGCGACCCAGGGCAGGTGCTGGTGGCTGGTGTGCCCCCGGCGGCTGCCGATGACCTTCTCCCCGTACGTGAGCGAGGCGCGCACCAGGCGGGACTCGGCGGCCCACCTGCCGTGCAGCTGCGAGAGCCGCCAGCCCTCGCGCACCGGGAGCGTCCAGGTGGCGGAGTCGGCGCGAAGGAGCTCCAACTCCGGGGAATCCGGGGGCCCTTCGTGCTTCATGTACACGAAGCGCTCGATCACGTCCCCGCGCATGCGGTAGGAGAGCGTGATCCCCAGCTGGTGCACGGAGTCCGTGAAGTACAGCCACAGCTCGCCGTGGCGCTCCCCCCAGTCCGCGAACCGCCACTCGCTCCCCCGCACTCCCCCGCCGCGCACCACGAGTGCGGGCCGCACGAAGCGCGGACCGCCCTCGACGGGGTACTCCTCGCGGCCGTCGAGCGGCGACTCGAAGCCGCGCGCGGCGGGCGGGGGTGCGGCGGCGAGCTCCTCCGCGTCGGCGAGCGCGATGCGCGGACCCCAGTGGAGGTGCACCAGCTCATCGCGGTCGGTGATGTGCAGCGCGTAACTGCTGCGGGGCCCGGAGAGCACCCACGTACGCCCGTCCTTCGCCGCTTCGACCCCTTCGACCACCGGGACCCCCTCCGTCGCCCTGCGCCGCCTGCGCGCCGCCCATCATCGAGCCGGGTCCACCGCACGGGCAACGGCCTCGCAGCAGGTGATTGCCCGAGGAACCTATGTCGTATGGTCGAAGGCGCAGTCATCCGGCGAGCAGCGCCGACACCCCCACCAGGAGGAGCCCCCGTGACGCAGCAGGTCCCGTCGACCGAGCCCGAGCTGGCCGGAGTGCGTAACTTCCGCGACGTGGGCGGGCTGCCGACGGTGGACGGCCGCCGGGTCGCGCCGGGCCGCCTCTTCCGCAGCGGGCACCTGGCGCACGCCACCGAGGCCGACGCGACATTCCTGTCCTCGCTCGGGCTGCACACGATCTTCGACTTCCGCAACGCCGCCGACCAGCGCCTGGAGGGCCCGGACGTCGAGCTGCCCGGCGTGCGGAACGTGAACCTGCCGCTGAGCGACCCGGCGGACGGCGCCGAGTTCTGGACGATGGTGCGCGACGGGAACACGGACCAGCTGCGCTCGATCCTCGGCGACGGCAAGGCCGCGGGCCGGATGACCGACTCCTACCGGTCGATCGTCACGGAGCGCACCGCCGAGCACAGCCGCGTGCTGCACTCCCTCGCGGACGACAGCGTCCCCGCCCTGATGCACTGCGCGGCGGGCAAGGACCGTGCGGGCCTCTCCATAGCCGTGACGCTGCTGGCCGTCGGCGTCGAGCGCGACGCCATCGAGGCGGACTACCTGGAGTCCAACGCCGCCCACCGCCGCTACAAGGTGCGCCGCCACAGCGACTCGGCCGAGGCGATGTCCCCCGAGATCATGGAGCTCCTGAGCCCCCTCTTCGACGCCCGCGCCGAGTACCTCGCCGCCGCCTTCGACCAGATCGAGCGCACCTGGGGCGACACGGAGACCTACCTCACCCAGGGCCTTGACCTCTCGGCGCAGACCCGTGAGCAGCTGCGCGCGCGGCTGCTGGACTGACCGGCCCCGCTTTTCCCGCTACTTTCCGCGCTCCCCCTCCTCCTCGGACTCCTCGTCGGTGCGCGCACCGACGAGGACCGAGTCGAGCAGTCCGGGGTAGCGGCGGTCGAGGTCCTCGCGGCGCAGCGAGAGGAGATTCTCGCGCCCCGAGGGCCGCTGCCAGATGACGCCGCTGTCCCGCAGGACCCGCCAGTGGTGGGTCATCGTCGACTTCGACACATCGCCGATCAGGCTTCCGCAGGTGTGCTCCCCGCCCCTGTCCAGGACCCGGACGATCGCGAGGCGCTTGGCATTGCCGAGCGCGGTCAGGACGTCCTGGATCCGGATCTGCTCGGGCGTGGGATGACGTGACGACATAGTTCCACTGTACCCAAACAGTCGAAGGATGCCACAGCTCCAACTCCCTTCCGCTGCCTGATTGTACGTATCTTGCCAAACAGTCGGACTGTACGTATGTTTCCGTACCGTCGATCCGACAGCGGGCCAACCCCCCGTGTTTCCCTGCGTCTTCAGGAAGGGCCCACCGCCCCATGTCCGCTTCAGCCGTCACCGCAGGACCCCGCCGCCCCGGCCTGGTCCTCACCCTGCTCGCGCTCGCCCAGATGACCTTCTCGCTGGACCTCAACATCGTCTTCGTCGCACTGCCGGACATCGGCGCCGACCTCGGATTCCCGGGCCAGACCCAGCAGTTAGTGGTGAGCGCCTATGTCGTGCTCGCCGGCGGCTTCCTGCTGCTCGGCGGGCGCGCCTCGGACCTCTTCGGGCGGCGCCGGATCTTCGTCCTGGCCCTGTCCCTGTACGCGGTCTCGTCCCTCGCGGGCGGTCTGGCCACCTCGCCGGCGACCATCATCGCGGCCCGCGCCGTCCAGGGCGTCGGCGGCGCCCTGATGCTGCCGTCGACCCTCGCGCTCATCAACACGCTGTTCGAGGAAGGGCCGCGGCGCAATCGGGCCCTCGCGGTCTGGGGCGGTGCGGGCGCCACCGGGCTCACCCTCGGCGCCCTGCTCGGCGGCGTCCTCACCGAGGCGTTCGGCTGGCCCGCCGTCTTCTACGTGAACGTCCCGCTGGCCGGACTCGTGGCGCTCGCCGCCCTGTTCGTCATCCCGCGCGACGAACTCCGCACCGAGCGGCGCACGTTCGACCTGCCCGGCGCGCTCACCGCGACCGGCGGCTCGACCCTCCTGGTCTTCGCCCTGGTCGAGGGGCCGGAGCTGGGGTGGGGATCAGCCGCGGTGCTCGGCGCACTCGTCGCCGCCGCCGTCCTGCTCGCCGCGTTCACGGTCATCGAGTCGCGCACCGCGGACCCGCTCATGCCGTTCCGGCTGCTGCGCAACCGCAGCCTGAGCGTCGGCAGCGCCATCACGTTCCTCTACATGGCGACGTTCGGCACCCTGCCGTACTTCCTGACCGTGCTGCTCCAGAGCGTGCACGGCTTCAGCGCCCTGCAGACCGGCCTCGCCTTCCTCGTGCCCTCGCTCGCCATCGCGGCGGGCACCCAGCTCGCCGAGCGCCTGACCGCCCGCCTCGGCACCCGCACCACGCTCCTGTCGGGCCTGGTCGTCGGCGCCCTCGGCACGGTCGCCCTGGCCTTCGGCTTCGACAGCGACGCGAGCTACCTGGCGCTCGTCCCCGGCCTGATCGTCTCCGGCGTCGGCCAGGGCATCGTCTGGACGGGCATGTGGATCACGGCGGCCACCGGCACCGCCGCCGAGGAACAGGGCATCGCCAACGGCGTCGCCTCCACCACCATGAACATCGGCAACGCCATCGGCCTCGCCGTCCTCACGGCCCTCGCCGACACGGGTACGGAGGGCAGGTCCGGCGCCGCACTGCGGGCCGCGACCGCCGACGGGGAGTTCCTGGTGGTCCTGCTGACGGCGGCGGGCATGGCGGTGGCCCTGGCCATCGCGCTCCTGCTGCCGCGCTCCGCCCCGGACCGGGTGCACGCCCCGGCCCCGGAGCGCGCACCCGAGCTCACTGGTTCTGGGCGCCCAGCGTGAACAGCAGATAGATGAAGGCCGCGAAGAGGTGGCCGACGGCCACGTAAATGATGAGCCGTATCCACAGGCCGCGGGGGAACTTCTCCTGCATCGTGTTCCGCGCGGGCCGGCCCGGCACGGGCTCCGGCGTCTGGTTCGTCTCAGCCGTCTCACTCATCTCGCATCTCCCTGTTGCTCGAACTCTGCGGAGCCCCGCCCAGGCACAGCGCCGTGGCGGGGCTCTGCAGCAGTGTGTGGACGAAGAGAAGGTCGGCACCGGCCGCGTCCGCCGCGGCGATGCGGTGCGGAGTCAGCGAGTCGAAGTGCGCGCTGTCACCCGGGGCGAGGAGGTGCGCGGTGTCCCCGAGGCGCAGCCGAAGCCGCCCCTTGAGGACGTACAGCCACTCCTCGCCCGGGTGGACGCGCACGATGTCGCCCTGCTTCCCCCTCGGCACATGCACCCGCAGCGCCTGCATCCCCCGCCCCGGCGCCCCCGCCTGCCAGTAGGTCCAGCCCCCCGCGTGGCTCGCCTCCATGTCGTCGGCGCGCACGACGGCGTCCCGTTCGGCGACCGTCTCACCGAGCAGCTCCGAGACCGTCGTACCGTAGGCACGCGCGAGAGAGAGCAGCATCGGGAGGGACGGCTGCCGCTGCCCGGTCTCCAGCCGGGAGAGGTGGGCGGGCGAGAGCCCGACGGTGCGGGCGGCGGCCTCCAGCGTCAGGGAGGCGCGACGCCGCAGCTCACGCAGTTGCGGCGCGACGGCGGGCAACTGCGGATCCGGCTGCGGATCCGGTTCGGCAGGGCTCATATGTCCGATTGAGCCAGAGTCTTACCTCTCGGGCAAATTCCTTGCCCGAGAGGCAAAAGGGAGCGGGCGCCCCGTGCGCACCCGCGGGCCTCAGCGGTTGGCGACGGCCTGCTTCACCAGCGTCTTGCCGAAGTCCCACATGAGCCCGCCACCACTGTGCGCGTCATCCATCACGGCGGTGAACGCCGTCACGAAGCGCTCCACCTCCGCCTCGCCCACGGTCAGCGGCGGAATGAGCTTGATCACTTCCAGGTGGTCGCCGGACACCTGCGTGAGGATCCGGTGCTTCTGCAGCAGCGGTACGACGACCATCTGCGCGAAGAGACCCTTGCGCGCGGCCTGCAGCATGGTCCAACGGCTGCGCAGTTTCAGCGACTTGGGCCTGCCGAACTCGATGCCCACCATGAGGCCGCGCCCGCGCACGTCGCTCAACAGCTCGTAGCGGTCGACGAGTTCGGTGAGGCGGGACGTGAGGAGCTCGCCCGTCGTGCGGGCGTTCGCCACGATCTTCTCGTCCTCCATCACCGCGAGGACCGCGAGCCCCGCCGCCATGGCCTGCGCGTTGGAGCCGAAGCTCGCCGAGTGCACCAGGACCCGGTCCATCGACGAGTAGACCTTCTTGAAGATCCAGTCCTTGCCGAGCGTCGCGCCCACGGGCACGTACCCGCCCGACAGCGCCTTCGCCACGCACACCAGGTCCGGCTCCACGCCCTCCTCGTGCTGGTAGGCGTAGAAGTCCCCGGTCCGTCCGAGCCCGGTCTGCACCTCGTCGGCGATGAGCAGCGCCTTGTGCTGGTGCAGCAACTCCTGGGCGGCGCGCAGATATCCGGGCGGCGCCTCGTGCACGCCCTTGCCCTGGATCGGCTCCAGGATCAGGCCGGCGACGTCGCCCTTCTTCAACTCCTTGCGCAGGGCGTCGAGATCGCCGAGCGGCACCGGGGTGTCGGGAAGCAGCGGCGCGAAGCCGTCCCGGAAGCCGTCCTCGCCGTTGACGGACAGGGAGCCCGTGGTCAGCCCGTGGAAGGCATGCGAGCAGTACAGCACCCTCGGCTTCCCGGTCGCGTACCGGGCGAACTTCAGCGCCGTCTCGACCGCCTCGGTCCCGCTGTTGCCGAAGAACACCCGGTCCAAGTGCGGGCTGTGGCGCAGCAGTTGCTCGGCGAGCAGACCCGGCAGCGGCTGGCAGTCGAAGCGCGTCAGATCCGCGAGCGAGGCGTCGAGCACGTCGTGCAGCGCCTTGCGTACGACGGGGTGGTGGCGGCCGAGGCCCATCACCCCGAACCCGGCGAGCATGTCGAGGTAGTCGTTGCCCTCCGCGTCCCAGAAGTAGGCGCCCTCCGCCCGCTCGTAGACCTTGTCGAAGCCGATGGTGTGCAGCATGCGGGGCAACTGGTGGTTCAGGTGCCGCGCGTGCAGTTCGTAGCGCTCGGCACCGCGCTCGGCGAGCAGCTGGCCGAGGTCGAACTCCTTGCTCATTCCTGGTTCTCCTTGACTGGGCCGTCCGGGCCCGGACCGGCCTTGGCCGCGTCGCCCTCGGCCGCCTCGTTCCTGGCCGCCTCGGCCTTGGCCGCCAGCGACGCCCCGACCCGCCCCGCGATCTCGACCGGGGTGAGCCCGAGGTCCGCGAGCACCTCGCCCCGCTTGGCGTGCGCCAGGAACTGGTCGGGGATCCCGAACCGCCGTACGGGCACGTCCACATCGGCCTCGCCGAGCGCGAGCGCCACCGCCGAGCCGACCCCGGCCTCCTTGCTGTTGTCCTCGACGACGGCGACGATCCGGTGGCGCGCGGCCAGCCCCGGCAGCTCGGCGTCGACCGGCTTGACCCAGCGCGGATCGACGACGGTGCAGCGCAGCCCGCGGGCGGCGAGCAGCTCGGCGGCCTGAAGGCAGACGGGCGCCATCACGCCGACGGACACCAACAGCACGTCGGCGTCCGGCTCTTGGAGGAGGACGTCCATGCCGCCGATCCGGTCGACCGCCGGGATCGGGGCGCCCACCGACTCCTTGGGGAAGCGCAGCATCGTCGGCGCGTCGTCGACGTTGACCGCCTCCCTGAGTTGGAGGCGCAGCTGGTCGGCGTCGCGCGGCGCGGCGATCCGCATGCCGGGCACGACCTGGAGGATCGACATGTCCCACATGCCGTTGTGGGAGGCGCCGTCGGGCCCGGTGACCCCGGCCCGGTCGAGCACGAAGGTGACGCCGCAGCGGTGCAGCGCGACGTCCATGAGGAGCTGGTCGAAGGCCCGGTTGAGGAACGTGGCGTAGAGCGAGACGACCGGGTGGAGCCCGCCCGTCGCGAGCCCGGCCGCGGTCACGGCCGCGTGCTGCTCCGCGATCCCGACGTCCCAGACCCGCTCGGGGAACTCCTCCGCGAACTTGGTCAGCCCCACCGGGTGCAGCATCGCCGCGGTGAGCGCCACCACGTCCTCGCGCTCCCGCCCGATGCGGACGATCTCGTCGCCGAACACCGAGGTCCAGGAAGGGCCGTTGGAGGGGGCGAGCGGTTCGCAGGTCAGCGGGTCCATGACGCCGACGGTGTGGAAGCGGTCGGCCTCGTCGGCGAGCGCCGGTTCATAGCCGCGCCCCTTCTCGGTGAGGCAGTGGACGAGGACCGGGCCGTGGAAGCGTTTCGCACGTCGCAGCGCCGACTCGACGGCCGCGGTGTCGTGCCCGTCGATCGGCCCCACGTACTTCAGGCCCAGGTCCTCGAACATGCCCTGCGGCGCGAAGGCGTCCTTGAACCCCTTCTTCGCGCCGTGCAGCGACTCGTACAGCGTCCGGCCGACCACGGGCGTGCGCTGGAGGACATCCTTGCCCCAGGCCAGGACCCGCTCGTAGCTGTCGGTGGTGCGCAGCGTGGCGAGGTGGTTGGCGAGGCCGCCGATGGTCGGCGCGTAGGAGCGTTCGTTGTCGTTGACGACGATGATCAGCGGCTCGTCCTTGGCGGCCGCGATGTTGTTGAGCGCCTCCCAGGCCATGCCGCCGGTGAGCGCCCCGTCCCCGATGACGGCGACGACGTGCCCGCGCTCGCCCTGCACCCGGCGGGCCTTGGCCAGCCCGTCGGCCCAGCCGAGCGCGGTGGAGGCGTGGCTGTTCTCGACGATGTCGTGCTCGGACTCCTCGCGCGAGGGATAGCCGGAGAGGCCGCCCTTGCCGCGCAGCTTGGAGAAGTCCTGCCGCCCGGTCAGCAGCTTGTGTACGTAACTCTGGTGCCCCGTGTCCCATACGATGCGGTCAACGGGCGACTCGAAGACCCGGTGCAGGGCGATGGAGAGCTCCACCACGCCCAGGTTGGGCCCGAGATGACCGCCGGTCCTGGCCACCGCGTGGACCAGGAACTCCCGGATCTCCTCTGCCAGTTCGTCGAGCTCCGCCTCGGTCAGCGCCTTGAGATCGCGCGGCCCCCGAATGGTTTCCAGAATGGTCATGCTCGGGCCCCCTAGCTGGTTGTCCTCAACTCACGGTGACGTCGGGCGCTCCCGACGCGATGCCCGCGTCCTCCATCTGCGCGGCGATCTTCATCGCCTCTTCGATGAGGGTCTCCACGATCTTCGACTCCGGGACGGTCTTGATGACCTCTCCCTTCACGAAGATCTGGCCCTTGCCGTTGCCGGACGCGACGCCGAGGTCCGCCTCACGGGCCTCCCCCGGCCCGTTCACCACACACCCCATGACGGCGACGCGCAACGGCACCTCCATGCCGTCGAGCCCCGCGGTCACCTCGTCGGCCAGTTTGTAGACGTCCACTTGCGCCCGCCCGCAGGACGGGCACGAGACGATCTCCAGACGGCGTTGGCGCAGGCCGAGCGACTCCAGGATCTGGATGCCGACCTTGACCTCCTCGGCGGGCGGCGCCGACAGCGAGACCCGGATGGTGTCCCCGATGCCCTCGCTCAGCAACGCCCCGAAGGCGACCGCCGACTTGACGGTCCCCTGGAACGCGGGACCGGCCTCGGTCACCCCGAGATGCAGCGGATAGTCGCAGGCCGCGGCGAGCTGCCGGTAGGCGTTGACCATCACCACGGGGTCGTTGTGCTTCACCGAGATCTTGATGTCGCGGAAGTCGTGCTCCTCGAAGAGGGAGGCTTCCCACAGCGCCGATTCCACCAGCGCCTCGGGGGTGGCCTTCCCGTACTTCTTCAGGAGCCGGGCGTCCAGCGACCCGGCGTTCACACCGATGCGGATCGGAGTCCCCGCGTCCTTGGCGGCGCGCGCGATCTCCCGCACCTTGTCGTCGAACTGCTTGATGTTGCCCGGGTTCACGCGGACCGCCGCGCAGCCCGCCTCGATCGCCGCGAAGACGTACTTCGGCTGGAAGTGGATGTCCGCGATCACCGGGATCTGTGACTTGCGCGCGATCGTCGCCAGGGCGTCCGCATCGTCCTGGGTGGGGCACGCCACCCGCACGATCTGACAGCCGGACGCGGTCAGTTCGGCGATCTGCTGCAGCGTGGCCCCGATGTCCGAGGTGCGCGTCGTCGTCATGGACTGCACCGAGACGGGTGCGTCGCCGCCCACGGCCACCGGCCCGACCTGGATGCGCCGCGAGACGCGACGCTCCGCGATCGGCCGGACCGGCAGCTCGGGAAGGCCCAGAGAAACGGGTTCTCCAGAGGTCATGACGTCACCGGTTCCCGGCGACGCTCTCGCGGGCCGCGCGGATCGACTCCTTCAGGGAGCCCATCGTGGCGAGGACGGCGGTCGGCTCGTAGCCGCAGTGCGCCATGCAGTTGTCGCACCGCGGGTCCTTGCCCCGGCCGTACTTGCTCCAGTCGGTCTCCTCGATGAGCTCCCGGTACGTGGGCACGTATCCGTCGCTCATCAGGTAGCAGGGTCGCTGCCAGCCGAAGAGCGAGTAGTTCGGGATCGCCCACGCCGTGCACTGGAAGTCGACCTTGCCCTCGAGGAAGTCCAGGAACAGCGGCGAGTGGTTGAGCCGCCAGCGGCGCCGGTTGCCGCCCGCGAACGCCTTCTTGAAGAGCTCACGGGTCTGCTCCACGCCCAGGAAGTGGTCCTGGTCGGGGGCCTTCTCATAGGCATAGGCGGGCGAGAGCATCATCTCGTCCACCTTCAGGTCGTCATTGAGGAAGTTGAGGACCTCAATGATGGTCTGCGGGGTGTCCGTGTTGAAGAACGTCGAATTGGTGGTGACGCGGAAGCCGCGCCGCTTGGCCTCCTTGATGGCCTCCACCGCCTCGTCGAACACGCCCTCCTTCGCGACGGATTCGTCGTGCCGCTCCCGCATCCCGTCGATGTGCACGGCAAAGGCGAAATAGGGAGAGGGCTTGAACTTGTCCATCTTCTTGCGGAGCAGCATCGCGTTGGTGCACAGGAAGACGTACTTCTTCTTGGCCACCAACTGCCGCACGATCTCATCGATCTGAGGGTGCATCAGCGGTTCACCGCCGGCGATGGAGACCATCGGCGCGCCCGATTCCAGGACGGCGCCCACGGCCTGCGCGACGGGCATGCGCTGCTTGAGGACTCCAGCCGGGTGCTGGATCTTGCCGCAGCCCTCGCACTTCAGATTGCACGCGAAAAGCGGCTCCAACTCGACGATCAGCGGGAACTTGTCCCGCTTGCGCAGCTTCTGTTCAAAGAGATACGTCGCGACCTTGACTGACTGGCGCAGCGGCATAGCCATCTGGCTCACCTCCGGGGGAGCAGCGAAGAACGGTGCCATTCGAAGAAAGCGGGAAGCACGGCACGGAGAACGCGGAAAGCTGATATTCCACCGCGCACCGTGCCGATGCGGACGAGTTCGTGCTGTGGGGCGTCCACGACCACCCGGACGGCCGCAACGGGGCGGTGTCCGGCGCGCACGGCGCTGCGCAGCGTCGCGGCGGACTCCATGTCCACCGCGATCGCGCCCGTGGCGAGCAGGTCGGCGCGCTCATGGCCGCGCACGACGTGGTCGGATCCGGTGAGGGGTCCGGTGTGCACGGTGCGGCCGGGCACGGCCCGCACCAGCTCCTTGACGAGCAGGTCGGTGCCCTCGCACGCCGTGCGGCCGTGCGGGTCCCGGGTCTCCTCGGCGACCACGAGGTCGCCGGGGTGCATTCCGGGGGCGAGCCCGGCACAGAAGCCGGTGGCCACGACGGCCGCGCCGGACAGGGCGTCCCGGCCGAGCGCCTTGATGACGGAGCGCTCGGCGTTCTTGGGCCCCATGCCCGTACGCAGCACGGTCACGGCCCCCGGCGAACCGCTGCGGTCGCCGGTGCGCAGGGCGAGGTGCTCGATGCCGAGCGCGCAGGCGATCAGCAGCGGCGCGGAGCCAGCCGTGGTTCCGGCCATCAGCTCCCCTTGCCGGAGCCGCCCGTGAACGGCTCGCCGTTGACGTACCGGCCCAGAGCGGTCAGCGGGAACACCTGCCGGTACAGGTGGTAGTTGATGGAGAAGTCCCAGGGGAACCCGGTGCCGGTGAAGTACGGCTCGTCCCAGGACCCGTCCTCGGCCTGCGTCTCGGCGAGCCAGGCGACGCCCCGCTCCACGGCCTTCGACTCCTGCTCACCGGCCGCCAGGAGGGCGAGCAGCGCCCAGGCGGTCTGCGAGGCGGTCGAAGCGCCGTGCCCGATCCACTTCTCCTCGCGGTAGGAGCGCAGGTCCTCGCCCCAGCCGCCGTCCTCGTTCTGCACCGACTCCAGCCAGCTCACGGCCCGCCGGATCGCCCGGTGCGAGCCGGGCAGCCCGGCCGCGGTCAGGGCGGGCACCACCGACCCCGTCCCGTAGACGTAGTTGACGCCCCAGCGCCCGAACCAGGCGCCGCTCGGCTCCTGTTCGGCGAGCAGCCACTCGATGCCGCGCCGGGTGCGCGGGTCGTGGGCCTTGCCCTCGATCGCGAGCATCTCCACGACATGCCCGGTGACGTCGGCGGACGGCGGGTCGATGACCTCGCCGAAGTCGCAGAACGGCAGCTTGTTGGGGAGCGGGCTGGTGTTGTCGACGTCGAAGGCGCCCCAGGCGCCGTTCTTCGACTGCATGCCGATGTTCCAGCGCACACCCCGCGCGATGGCGTTCTCCACCCGCTCCGGGTCCGGGTGCTTGACCCGCCGCAGCGCGAGGACGACCTCCGCGGTGTCGTCGATGTCGGGGTAGTTGTCGTTGTGGAACTCGAACGCCCAGCCGCCGGGCGGCAGTTGGGGCTTGCGCACCGCCCAGTCACCGGGCCGGACGATCTCCTCGCCCAGCATCCAGTCCGCGGCCTTCACCAGCTGCGGGTGGTCGGCGGGCAGGCCCGCGTCGGCGAGCGCGATGGTGGCGAGGCAGGTGTCCCAGACGGGCGACTGGCACGCCTCGATCATCCGCGCCCCGTCCTCGCGCCACACGGCGAACCGGTCGAGGGACTCCAACCCGCTCTTCAGGACCGGGTGTTCGAGGTCGTAGCCGAGCAGGTGGAGCGCGATGACGGAGTAGACCGCCGGGGGCTGGATGCCGCCCCAGCAGCCGTCGTTCTCCTGCCGCTCGATGATCCAGCGGGCGGCGCTGTTCATCGCCGCCTTGCGCAGCCGGCGCGGCGCGACCTTGTGGTACATGTGCAGCGCCTTGTCGAGGCGCTCGAAGACTCCGTCCCAACTCGCCACCGGGGAGGGGGCCTTGGGCGGGTTCGGTACGCGCGCGTCGGTGTGCAGCTCGTCCAGCGGGAACGGCGCCGGGCGGACCGGACGCTTCGCGGAGACGATGGTGAGGGGCACGATGGTCTGCCGCGCCCAGCACCCGAAGTCGTAGATGTTGAGCGGGAACCACTTCGGGAAGTAGATGAGCTCCGGCGGCAGTTCGGGCAGGTCGTCCCACTTCCACCAGCCGAAGAGGGCCAGCCAGATGCGGGTGAAGACCCGGCTGGCCGCGATGCCGCCCTGCGCGCGCACCCACGCGGACGCCTTCGCCATGTGCGGGGCGTCCGGGGCGTCACCGGCGAGGCGCAGCGCGACGTACGCCTCGATGGTGGTGGAGAGTTCGCCGGGGCCGCCGTAGAAGGTGGCCCACGTGCCGTCGTCGCGCTGCTCGCCGCGGATGAAGAGCGCGGCGGCGCGCGTGGTCTGCTCGTCGCGGATGCCGAGGAACTGGCGCAGGAGGAGGTCTTCGGCGTCCATCGTCACGTTCGTGTCGAGGTCGCCCTTCCACCAGCCCTGGGCGTCCTGCCGGGAGAGCAGGAAGTCTGTCGAGCGTTGTATGGCTCGCTTGGCGGCGTCTTGTGTCCCGGCCGTCTCGGGGGTCGTGTCGGCTGTTTCGGTGGCCGAGGGCGCAGGGGGCGTCACCGCTCCGGTGCTTCCGTCGGTCGTCGCTGTCATGGCTTCCCCTTCGTGCAGCTGCAGTTGGTACCTCTGCTGTGGGTCGACCGTCGGCCGGCGCGCCCCGAAGACGGGCGCGCTCCGGCCGGCGACTGCGAGTCATATCCGCGCGATAGTGATCATCTCTTTCGTACGACGACGAAGTCGGCGAGCGCGACCAGCTGCGCCCGCACCCGGTCCGGCATCTGGATGCTGTCCAGCGCCTCGATGGCGACGGCGTGCTGGCGCCGGGCCTCCTCGGCGGTCCACTCGCGTCCGCCCGCCTCTTCGATGAGAGCGGCGCGCGCGGCGAACTCCTCCTCGGAGAAGTTGTCGAAGTCATTGCTCTTGGCGTCGGCGGCGAGGAGCTCGCCGAGCCGCTCGGAGGCGGGACCGCCCGCACCGAGCGCGGCCACGACCGGCAGGGACTTCTTGCGCTGCCGCAGGTCGCTCCAGGTCTGCTTGCCGGTGGCCTCCGGGTCGCCCCAGATGCCCAGCAGGTCGTCCACGGCCTGGAAGGCGAGGCCGAGGTGGTAGCCGTACTTCTCCAGGGTGTCCGCGGTGTGGTCGTCGGCTCCGCCGAGCACGGCGCCGATGGACACCGCGCAGGCGAGCAGCGCGCCGGTCTTGTTGCCCTCCATCTCCAGGCACTCGACGACGCTGACGCGCTCCCGGTGCTCGTACGAGATGTCCTGCGCCTGGCCGTCGATGAGGGCGCGGGTCGCGGTGGTGAGGCGGCGGGTGGCGCGGCCCGCCTCGACGGTGCCGAGCTCCAGGAGGATCTCGTTGGCGAGGGCGAACAGGGCGTCGCCCACGAGGATGGCCTGCGCGGGGCCGTGCACCTTCCACACGGTGTCGCGGTGGCGGCGCTGTTCGTCGCCGTCCATCAGGTCGTCGTGCAGGAGCGAGAAGTTGTGGACGAGCTCGACGGCGACCGCGCCGGGCACGCCGACCTCGGGGGCGGCACCGGCGGCCTCGGCGGAGAGCAGGGCGAGCGCGGGGCGCACGGCCTTGCCGCCGTCACCGTCGGACGGGTTGCCCGCGGCGTCGATCCAGCCGAAGTGGTAGGCGGCGACGGTGTCCATGGGGGGCGCGAGGCGGTCCACCGCGGCCCGCAGCACCGGGGTGGCCAGCGTCCTTCCGCGCTCGAGCAGTGAGGTCACGTCCACCGTGTCGGCAGCCGTTTCGGCCGAGGGCACAGTCGGCACAGTCTCTCCTCTTGTTCCGGTGCGGGGTTCCTGGGGACCTGACCCCAGGACGTCGAGCTTCACGCCGCCTCCTCGAAAGCGAAGAGATGATCGCGGGGGCGGTCGAGTGTGGAGAGAGCGGCCCTGGCCGCGCTGATGCCACTGCGCACGGCGCTCTCCATGGTCGCGGGCCAGCCGGTGGCGGTCCACGCGCCGGCCAGGTACAGGCCGGGGGCCCGGGTGCGGGCGCCGGGCCGCAGCCTGCCCACTCCCGGGGTGGGCGCGAACGTCGCGGTGCGCTCGCGCGTGACGAAGAAGTCCCGGACCTCGGCGCCGTGCGCGGCGGGCAGCAGCCGCTCCAGCTCCGGGAGATAGCGCTCTCTCAGTGCGGCGACGGGCGCGTCGATCTCGTCCTGCGCGGCCGACTGGGAGACCGCCAGATACTGCCCGTCGGCCAGGCCCGAGGCCTCGGTCCGGTCGAAGACCCACTGGACGGGGGTGCCGAGCGCGGCGAAGAAGGGCTGCTTGAGCACCTTGCGGTCGTACACGACATGGAGGTTGAGGATCGGCGCGGTGTCGATGTCCAGGAGCCGGTCGGGCTCGTCGAGGGCGCCGTCCGGCAGCAGGTCGTGGGTCTCGGCCTGCGGCACGGCGAGCACCACGGTGTCGGCCTCGATCCGCTCACCGGGAACATCGACGCCCCAACTGCCGTTCTCCATACGGGAGATGGAGGTGACCTTTGTCCTCAGTTCCGTACGTACGCCCGCGGAGTCGAGCGCCTTGCGGGCGAGCCCGTCGTGCAGGTCACCGAGGGGCACCCGGGCCCAGCCGATGTCCGCGGCGCCCGGGTCGGAGAGCAGCCCCGTCTTGAAGACCATCGCGGCGAGGCCGAGCGAGGAGTCGCCCGCGACCGCGTTGAGCGTGGCGACGCCGACCAGGTCCCAGAGCGCCTCGATGGCGCGCGGCGACTGCCCGTGCCTGGCGAGCCAGGTCCCGAAGTCCTGGGTGTCCAGGGCGGGATCGGCGAGGTCCAGGCCCTTGAGGGCCAGCGCGGCGCGGCCCACCTTGGCACGCTCGGCGAGGGAGAGGTGCGGGTAGGTGGCGAGGCTGGCGGCGAGGTGCAGCGGCACGGGCAGCGCGGCCCGGCGCAGGCGTCCGAGGCGCTTGCGGTCGGCGTCGAGCACAGGTACGTCGAGACGTTCCTGCAGCGGCGCCAGGTGGCGACCCTCGACCCGGTCGAGGAACCACCGGTAGGCGGTGCAGCAGCGCAGATAGACGTGCTGGCCGTTGTCGACGGTCAACTCGCCGCGCTGGAAGGAGAAGGCGAGCCCGCCCAGGCGCGGCCGCCCCTCGAGCAGCGTCACCCGCATCCCGGCATCGGCGAGCGAGAGGGCGGCGGTGATCCCGGCGAGACCACCGCCCACGACTACAGCGGCCGTCCTTCCCGGACGGCCCGCACGATCCTCTTCGACCCCGCCGGGCCGCATGTCGTCACTGCTCATGCACCCTCCCCTTCGGTCGTTGCAGTCTGGGACGCCGCCTCGGCGCGGAGGGTTGCCTGCCGCTGTCCGCGCATCACGTACGCCTCCTGACGGTCTGCCGGGAGACGGAGCGCGCATCGAGCCCGGACAGGCCGCGCACGGCGACGTACGCCTTCTCGCGGCCGGGCAGCGAGACCCGGCCCCGCAGCACCGCCTCGGGCTCCCGCTCGATCCGGTCGAGCAGGCGCCGGTAGATCCCCGCCATCGCCGCGACGCAGGCCCCGCTGCGCCGGTCGAGCAGGGGAAGCAGCCGGTAGCCCTCGGCGAACAGGGCCCGCGCGCGCCGCACCTCGAAGTGCACGAGCCCGGCGAAGTCGGAGCCCGCCGGCGGCGTGGAGCCCGAAAAGCCCGCGGAACAGCCGAACTTGGCGAGGTCGTCGGCGGGCAGGTAGGTGCGCCCGCCCTGGGCGTCCTCGCGAACGTCCCTGAGGATGTTCGTGAGTTGGAGCGCGAGGCCGAGCGTGTCGGCATACTCCGGCGCGCGCTCCGCGTTCAGCGCCCCCCGCTCGGTGCCGAAGACGCCGAGCGAGAGCCGCCCGATCGCCCCGGCCACACAGCGGCAGTAGACCTTGAGGTCCTCCCACGTCTCGTAGGTCTCACCGCGCACGTCCATCAGGACGCCGTCGATGAGCTCGTCGAACCCGCCGAGCGGGAGCGGGAAGTTCGCCGCGGCGTGCGCGAGCGCGACGGCCACCGGGTCGGTGTCGTCCTCCGCCACGTCCCCCTCGCGGATGCGGGCGAGCAGCGCCCGGGTCTCGTCGAGCCGCACCGCCTTCACGTCCACGGGGAGCTCCCCGTCACCGATGTCGTCCACGCGCCGTGACAGGGCGTAGAGCGCCGACATCGCGCGGCGTTTGGGCGTCGGCAGCAGTCTGATGCCGTACGCGAAATTACGTGCCTGCTGCCCGGTAACGGCCTCGCAGTAGCTGTACGCGGCGAGTACCGGCGCGGACACGTGCGGGTCTCCCTCCACGGTCCGGCTCACCCCTCTCCTCGCAGAACCGCTCCCACCTCGCGCACCAAACGGAGCTTCGTGGGCTTCGGCGGCCTTGGAAGTACGTCGTATCCGGCGGCGGCGATCGCATGGACCGTCGCCCTCCCCCCTGCCACGAATCCGGCCAAGAGCACCTTCAGCCTGCCGTGGACGCTACCCACCAGGGGGGTGCCTTCATTCAGGAGGCAGTGGGCGCGTTCTGCTTCATATGCAACCAGTGCGCGCACCGACGCGCCTGCCGTGGGGACGGCCAGATCCCGCTCCTGGACGTGGAAGCGCTTCATGTCCTGGGCGGGCAGGTAGATCCGGTCCCGGCCGAGGTCCTCGCTCACGTCCTGGAGGTGCTCCACGATCTGGAGGGCCGTGCACACCGCGTCCGAGCGGCGGATGCGCTCGGGGGTCGCGGTGCCGGTGAGGGCGAGGACGAGGCGGCCGACCGGGTTCGCGGAGAGCTCGCAGTAGGCGAGGAGGTCGTCGTAGGTCTCGTACCGGCCGACGAGCTGGTCCTGGCGGTTGGCCTCGATCAGGGCCAGAAAGGGCTCGGGGGTGAGCTCGCGGCGGCGCACGGTGGGGCGCAGTGCGCGCAGCAGCGGGTGGCCGGGCTCCTCTGTGGTGCTGAAGACGCGGCGCAGGTCGGCCTCGAAGGCGTCGAGCAGGACGAGCCGGTCGTCGGCGGCCTCCGGGTCCACGCCGAGGAAGCGGGCGTCTGCGCCGCCGGGGGCGAGGTCGCCGTCACCGATGTCGTCGACGAGCCGGGCGAAGCCGTAGACGGCCATGAGGTCGGCGCGCCACGCCTTGGGGAGGAAGAAGGGGGCCACGGGAAAGTTCTCGTCCGCTGCCTTGTCGAGGACGGCTGACGCAGCGTGGAGCTGGAGATCATCCGTAGCCATTGCCGTCACGACTCCCGTTCTACACTGCCGACCCAATACATCCTATTTCGGACACGCCGCTCGGCACCCCGCCTGGCGCAGCAGGCCCCTCCCCCAGGGCCCCGTGCGATATCACCCCACTTGCCGCGAATCAGCACCGGTACAGCTTACGTTGTACAACCAACGGCGCTTCGTCGGGGTGTTCCGCACATCACAACAACGCACCGATTGGCGTCAATCTTCCCTGAACTACCGGGAGTTGAGAGGCAGGCGGGGCGAATGTCGGCTGAAAAGGCGTCAGGGTCCCGCCGGAGGTAATTCCGGTGGGACCCTGACGCTCGGGACGGGCTGGGGAAGGAACCCGGGGGCTACTTCCCCGTGAACTTCTCGTACTCCTTGATGACCTCGTCGGTCGGGCCGTCCATGCGCAGCTCGCCACGCTCCAGCCACAGCACGCGGTCACAGGTGTCGCGGATCGACTTGTTGTTGTGGCTGACGAGGAAGACGGTGCCCGCCTCCTTGCGCAGCTCGCGGATGCGGGCCTCGGAGCGCTTCTGGAACTTCCGGTCGCCGGTGGCGAGGGCCTCGTCGATCATGAGGACGTCGTGGTCCTTGGCGGCCGCGATGGAGAAGCGGAGACGGGCCGCCATACCGGAGGAGTAGGTACGCATCGGGAGCGTGATGAAATCGCCCTTTTCGTTGATTCCCGAAAAGTCGACGATCTCCTGATAGCGCTCCCGGATCTGCTCGCGGGACATGCCCATCGCGAGCCCGCCGAGTATGACGTTGCGCTCCCCCGTCAGGTCGTTCATCAGGGCCGCGTTGACGCCCAGCAGCGAGGGCTGGCCGTCGGTGTAGACCTTGCCCTTCTCGGCGGGGAGCAGACCGGCGATGGCCCGCAGCAGCGTCGACTTGCCGGAACCGTTGGAACCGATCAGGCCGATGGCCTCGCCGCGGTACGCGGCGAAGCTGACGCCGCGCACGGCGTGCACCTTGCGGACCCCGCGCTCCTCGCCGCGCTTGAACATCCGGCTCAGCGCCGCGGTGGCGCTGCCCTTGCCCGTCTTGGCGCCGTTGACGCGGTAGACGATGTGCAGCTCGTCGGCGATGACGGTGGGGATATGGGCGTCGGCCCTCTGCTCAGCCACGGCCGTACCTCTCCTCAGCCTTCCAGAAGTACACGAAGCCGACGACGCCGGTGACGACCGCCCAGCCGAGCGCGAGCGCCCAGACGTGCGGCGGCAGCTCCTGGTACTTGCCGATGTCGTCGATCAGCGCGTACCGCATCAGGTCCATGTAGACCGCCGCCGGGTTGGCGAGGAGCGCGTCCGCGACCCAGGACGGGGCGCTGGCCTTCTCCAGCATGTGGCTCAGCGGGAACATCACGCCGGACGCGTACATCCAGGTCCGCAGGACGAAGGGCATGAGCTGGGCGAGGTCGGGCGTCTTGGATCCCATCCGCGCCATGATCATGGCCAGGCCGACGTTGAAGAGGAACTGCAGCGCCAGGGCCGGCACGACCAGCAGCCACGACCAGGCCGGGAAGTGCCCGAAGCCGAGGAGCACGACCACCAGGACGATCATGGAGAACAGCAGCTGCTGGAGCTGCTGCAGCGAGAAGGAGATGGGCAGCGAGGCGCGCGGGAAGTGCAGCGCCCGCACCAGACCCAGATTCCCCGAGATCGCCCGCACACCGGCCATCACGGAGCTCTGCGTGAAGGTGAAGACGAAGACACCCGTCACCAGGAACGGGATGTAGACGTCGTTGCCCATGCCGCCCCGGCCGCCGAGCAGCAGGCCGAAGATGAAGAAGTAGACCGCGGCGTTCAGCAGCGGCGTCGCCACCTGCCACAGCTGGCCGAGCTTGGCCTGGCTGTACTGGGCGGTGAGCTTCGCCTGCGAGAAGGCGAGAATGAAGTGGCGCCGTCCCCAGAGCTGGTGGACGTACTCGAAAAGTCCGGGCCGGGCGCCGCTGACGGTCAGACCGTACTTGGCGGCGAGCTCGGCCAGGGAGAGCCCGTCATCGGGCGACGGAGTCGACGGCGATGCTGTCACCGCGACCCCGCCGTCATGCGTTGTCTCACTCACGAGTGGAAACTTTCGTCTTCAGAAGCGCAGGCCGGTCGGGCATAGGCATGGAGGGCCAGGGACCGGGGTATGGCCCGCATGCTCTCAGATCCGAGCTTGTCAGATGACAGGAGGTCGGCCCAGTCGGGTCAGGCGCCACACCGTACGCCACTTCATGGGGCGGCGCGGACCGCACGGGGTGGCCCAGCCCTCCTTGAAGCCGCCGAACCACGCCTTGAGGGCAGGTCCCGAGGGTCGCCGGGCCAGCGTGAGCAGCATCCAGACGCCGAGGTAGACCGGCACCAGGAGCGCGGGCAGATTGCGGCGGGCCAGCCAGACGCGGTTGCGGGCCACCATGCGGTGGTACACCGCATGCCGGGAGGGGGCGGTCGTCGGGTGGAACAGGACCATGTCGGAGCGGTAGTCGATCATCCAGCCCGCGTCGAGGGCCCGCCAGGCGAGGTCGGTCTCCTCGTGCGCGTAGAAGAACTCCCCGGGCAGCCCGCCGACCTCGGCGAGGACCTTCGTACGGACGGCGTTGGCGCCGCCGAGGAATGTCGTCACGCGCGAGGAGCGCATCGGGTCGGAGGCGCGCAGGCGCGGCACGTGGCGGCGCTGGGTCTCGCCGGTGTCCGGGTCCGCGATGCGGAAGCTGATGATGCCGAGCCTGGGGTCGGCGGCGAACGCCTCGCGGCACAGCTGGGCCGTGTCCATGTTCGCGAGCAGGCCGTCGTCGTCCAGGAAGAGCAGGACGTCGACGTCGGTGCCGCCGGGGCCGAACGCCTCGATGCCGACGTTGCGGCCGCCGGGGATGCCCAGGTTCTCGGGCAGCTCGACGGTGCGCACCCCGGCGGGCACCTCCGGGACGGGGGCGCCGTTGCCGACCACGACCACCTCGACCGGGTCGCCGTCCTGCTTGGCGACCGAGTCGAGGAGGGCGCGCAGCTCCTGCGGCCGGTTGCCCATCGTGATGATGACCGCGCCGACCTTCATCGTCTTGTCCCCTGCCGTACTCACTTGAGCCTGCTCGAAGCCAGGATGGACACGAGGTGCAGCAAGGTCTGCAGGAGCGCGATCCCGGCGAGGACGGCGACGCCGAGCCGCGAGAAGAACAGGTCGCCCCGGATCTGGTCCACGATCGCCAGGACCAGGATCAGCAGGGACGCCTCGATGCCCAGGATCAGGCGGTGGAACTTCAGTGCGGCGGCGGCCTTGCGGGCCAGGGCCATGCCGGAGCCGCGCATCTCGGACGCGGCTTCCTTCACCTGCTCCTTGCCGCTCTGTGCGCGGGCCACGGCGACCAGGTCCGTCTCGGCCTTGATCAGGATGGCGCCGAGAGCGGCGAGCGTGCCGAGGAACGCCCACAGCCAGTCGATCCGGCCCGAGCCCCACAGGTCGGCGGCGCGCAGCCCGAAGCCGACGAGGACGGCCGCGTCGGTGAGGTAGGCGCCGACGCGGTCCATCCAGACACCGGCGAGCGAGTACTGCTTCCGCCACCGGGCGATCTCGCCGTCGACGCAGTCGAGCAGCAGATACAGCTGGACCGCGACGACACCGAGGGCCGCGCCCCAGATGCCCGGAACGAGCAGGGCCGGGGCCGCGAGGACGCCGCAGACGGTCATCAGGTAGGTCAGCTGGTTGGGCGTGACCTTGGTGTTCACCAGGTGGCGGTCGATGCGCAGCGAGATCTCGCGCATGTAGAGCCGTCCGCCCCAGTGCTCGCCGCTCCGCCGGTCCTTCACCCCCGCGGGGTGAACGACCGGGCGGAGCTCAGCTACCGATGGCTTTTGCATAGTCGGCGTATGCGTCCCTGATCTGGTCGGTGGAGAGGTCGAGGTGTTCGAGGATCGTGTAGCGGCCCGGACGGGTCTGCGGCGCGAACTCCACGACCTGGACGAACTCGTCCACGGTGAAGCCGATCTCCTCCGGAAGGACGGGCAGTCCGTGCCTCCGCAGGACCTGCGCCATGAAGGCCGACTCCTCGTGGGCCCCGCGCAGGTGCATCGCGAAGGCCGCGCCCAGGCCGCACTGCTCGCCGTGGCTGGCCGCGCGCTTGGGGAAGAGCAGGTCGAAGGCGTGGTTGATCTCGTGGCAGGCGCCGGACGCGGGCCGGGAGTCGCCCGAGATCGACATGGAGATGCCGGTGAGGACCAGGCCCTCCGCGAGGACCTGCAGGAAGCCGTCGTCGCCGACGCCGCCGGGGTGGCGGAGCACGGCCTCGCCGGCCTGCCGGGCCATGGCCGCGGCCAGCCCGTCGATGTCCTCGCCGCGCTCGCGGGCCGCGAGCTCCCAGTCCGCGATCGCGGAGATGTTGGACAGGGCGTCGCCGATGCCCGAGCGCACGAAGCGGACCGGGGCCTCACGGATCACGTCGAGGTCGATGACCACCGCGATCGGGTTCGGCACCCCGTACGAGCCGCGGCCCGCGTCGTTGTCGAGGGTCGCGACCGGCGAGCACAGGCCGTCGTGCGACAGGTTCGTCGCGACGGCGACCAGCGGCAGGCCGACGCGCGCCGCGGCGAACTTGGCACAGTCGATGATCTTGCCGCCGCCGAGGCCCACGACCGCGTCGTAGCGGCCCTTCTTCATGGCGTCGGCGAGCTTGATGGCGTCGTCGAGCGTGCCGCCGCCCACCTCGAACCACTCGGCGTTGGGCAGCGAGGGCTCCAGGCGCTCACGGAGCACCGCGCCGGAGCCGCCGCTGATGGCGATGGCGAGCTTGCCGGTCGACGAGCAGATCCGCTGGTCGGCGAGGACGGTGGCGAGGTCGTTGAGCGCCCCCGCCCTGATGTCGACGACGACCGGCGAGGGGATGAGCCTCGTCAGTACTGGCACGCGATCTCCCTGCCCTTGGCGAGGTCGTCGTGGTTGTCGATCTCGACCCACGAGACGTCGCCGATCGGCGCGACGTCGATCTTGAAGCCGCGGTTGACGAGCTCCTGGTAGCCGTCCTCGTAGTAGAGGTCGGGGTCGCGCTCGAAGGTGGTCTTCAGGGCGTCGGCGAGCTCGTCGGCGGCCTCTCCCTCGATGAGCGTGACACCGATGTACTCGCCGGTGGCCGTCGCCGGGTCCATCAGCTTCGTGATCTTCTGGACGCCCTTCTCGGGGTCCACGATGACCTTCATCTCCTCGTCGGCCAGGTTCTTCACCGTGTCCAGGGCGAGGATGATCTTCTTGCCGTCGCCGCGGGCGGCGAGCAGGGTCTTCTCGACGGAGACCGGGTGCACGGTGTCGCCGTTGGCGAGGATCACGCTGTGCTTGATCGCGTCACGGCCGCACCACAGGGAGTAGGCGTTGTTCCACTCCTCGGCCTTGTCGTTGTCGATCAGCGTCAGCTTGAGGTTGTACTTCGCCTCCAGGGCGGCCTTGCGGTCGTACACGGCCTCCTTGCGGTAGCCGACGATGATGGCGACCTCGGTCAGGCCGATCTCGGCGAAGTTCTTGAGGGTGAGGTCGAGCACAGCCAGCTCGTTCTCGGTCCCCTCGCCCACGACGGGCACCAGCGCCTTGGGCAGCGTTTCGGTGTAGGGACGCAGACGCCGTCCGGCGCCTGCCGCAAGGACGAGGCCGATCATGCGGGTTCTCCTTCATCGTGTACGGCGGGTGCTCCGGAGGACACCCAGAAGCGGATGCTCTCGATGAGCACCACGAGTGCGACGGCCACGGCGAGAGCCGTGAGCGCGACGCGGAAATCTGTGTCGGTCAGCAGGACGGCGGCCAGTGCGACCACCAGGGTCCTGCCCTCTTGCCCGCCGATCGCCCGCACCAGCCAGTGCGGGGGCGCGCCGGCGTTGCCGCGGATGCGGTACACCGTGTCGTAGTGATGGTAGGCGACCGCGGACACCAGGCCGAAAGCCGCGGGCAGCGCCCCGTTCACATCGGCTTTGGCCGCCAGTACCAGTACCGTCCCGTACTCGGCGGCGCGGAAGAACGGCGGAACCAGCCAGTCGAGGGGGCCCTTGAGGGGCCGGGCGAGGGCGAGGCCGGAGAAGGCGACGTACACCGCGGCGCCCACCACGACGACGATGCTGCCGTAGGAGTTGGCCAGTGCCGTGCCGATGAGCGCGGCACCGCCCGCGAAGGCGAACACCGGTGCTCCCTGCGTCCGGGGGCCGAGCACGAAGCGCGAGAAGAGCCCGGCCAGCGGGCCGTTGTCGGCCAGGTCGCGCAGCGCCTGTGCGGCCCGGTCGGTGCGGGTCGCCTTGCGAGTCAGTGAGCGCAGGACGCGCCCCGCCGTGGTGTAGCAGGCGGCGATCGCGCAGCCGATGAGGAGCACGACGAGGGTGATGCGCGGGGTGGTGACCGCCGTCAGTACGGCGATCATGGCCCAGCGCTCACCGATCGGCAGCACTATCATCCGGCGCACCCAGACCGTCCAGCCGACGCTGTCGAGCTTGTCCGAAAGGGCCGCGGTGGGGCTGGTGTTGGCGGTCGCGTCGTGGTTCGCCTCGTTGAAGGAGAAGTCCACGACGTGGCGGCAGGTCTGCAGGATCATCGCGCCGAGCGCGAGCGCCCACACGTCGTCGCCGCCGCGGGCCGCGCCGAGCGCGAGGCCCGCGTAGTAGGCGTACTCCTTGGCGCGGTCGAACGTCGCGTCCAGCCAGGCGCCGAGCGTCGAGTACTGCAGGGAGTAGCGGGCCAGCTGCCCGTCCGTGCAGTCCAGGACGAAGGAGAACAGGAGCAGCAGCCCGGCCGCGACGAAGCCGCCGCGGGAGCCGGTGGCCGCGCAGCCCGCCGCGATCAGGGCGGTGATCAGGGACGCGGTCGTGACCTGGTTCGGGGTCAGGCCGCGCCGGGCGCACCAGCGCGCGATGTAGCGGGAGTAGGGGGAGATGAAGTGCGTGGTGAAGAAGCCGTCACGCGACTTGACCGCGGTGCGCAGCCGCACGGCCTCCTCGTCGACGGCGTCCACGGCCTGCCGGGCCTCGTTGCGGGCCTGCGGGTCGGAGGGGACGGCGGCGACGAGGGTGCCGAGGTCGGGCCGGTGCACGGCGTCGCCCTCGGCCTCCATGGCGGCGGCGAGGTGGTCCGGCAGCGCGGCCTGCGTGGTGACGGTGGTGCCGCCCTCGGTGGGGGCGGCCGCCGCCGCGCGCAGGGCACGCGTCAGCTGACCGCGCGCCTGCGGCTGTACGGAGACGGCGCCGGGCACCGCGGAGGCGTCGAAGCGCGGGTCGGTGAGGCCGAGGCGCAGCGCGTGGACATGGCCCACGAAGCGGGTGTCGACGACCGCGACGCGCTCACCGGCCGGGACGGCGGCGAGCTGGGCCTCGGTGTCCGCCGCGTCCGAGGCGCCACGCACGTCGAAGCCGAGGGACCGCAGATCGCCTTCGAGTGACGAGCCAGGGACCGGCTGACCGGTGAGAATGGCGGTCGACAGACGAACTCACTCCTTGGATCACGGCGCGGCTCGCGCCGGGCACGACCGCGTACGGGGGCACCCCTGGCCGGACACGGCCTGGCGGCATGTCGGCAGAGGCTATCGGATGAATGGAAGCGGGCGTTCATCGCCCGTTCACGGCCCGATCAGCGCGGTCTGCGTGTGCCGCGACCGCCGAGATCATCATTGTCGATCGGGGCCCGACCTCACAAACCGCGGGCGGAACCGCCCCATAGAGGCGCCATAGAGGCCCCATAGGGTGGGCTTCCATGACATGGCTGATCACAGGCGGAGCGGGTTATATCGGGGCACATGTGGCGCGGGTGATGGCCGGTGCGGGAGAGAACGTGGTCGTGCTCGACGACATCTCGTCGGGGGTGCCGCAGCGACTGCCCGACGACATCCCCCTCGTACGGGGCTCCTCGCTCGACGGGGAGCTGCTGCGGCGGGTGCTCGCCGAGCACGAGGTGACGGGGGTGGTGCACCTCGCGGCGCGCAAGCAGGTCGGCGAGTCCGTGGCGGAGCCGCTGCGCTACTACCGGGAGAACGTGGGCGGCCTGACCACGCTCCTGGAGGCGGTGGCCGAGGCGGGGGTGCGGCGGTTCGTCTTCTCGTCGTCGGCGGCGGTGTACGGCAATCCGCCGGAGGCCGACCTGGTCACGGAGGTCACGCCGTGCGCGCCCGTCTCCCCGTACGGCGAGACGAAGCTGGCCGGGGAGTGGCTGGTGCGCGCCGCGGGGCGGGCGCACGGCATCTCGACGGTGTGCCTGCGGTACTTCAACGTGGCGGGGGCGGCGAGCCCGGAGCTCGCGGACACCGGGGTCTTCAACGTGATCCCGATGGTCTTCGACCGGCTCACCCGGGGCGAGGCCCCGCGGATCTTCGGCGCCGACCACCCGACGCCGGACGGCACCTGCGTGCGCGACTACATCCACGTCGCCGATCTCGCCGAGGCGCACCTGGCCGCGGCCCGGCGCCTCGCGGAGGACGGCATCGACGGCGACCTGACCGTCAACATCGGCCGGGGTGAGGGCGTTTCTGTACGCGAACTCGTCACCCTCATCGGTGAGGTGACCGGTGACGCCCGTACTCCTCTGGTCGGGCCCGCCCGCGCCGGGGACGCCCCGCGCGCCGTCGCGGACGCCGGCCTGGCCGCCAAGGAGCTCGGCTGGACGGCCCGGCGCGGGGTGCGCGAGATGGTCGAGTCGGCGTGGGACGGGTGGCTGCTGCACCACCCGGAGGCGGCGCGCGGCTGAACGCGCCCCGGGCCTCCTCCGGGTCGCTCCACTCCCCTGACCTGCAGGGTGTTTCCGCAGGTCAGGGGAGATGACAACGGTGTTCAGTGCCGCGTTGCCAGATACCCCCCACCAGTAGTTCACTGATCCCTCGACCGGCACGGAACAGCGATCGGGAGGAGCTTTCCCATGGGGGCTGGGCACGACCACGGGCATACGCACGGAGGGCCGCCGCCCACCGGGACCGCGGCCGCGGCGTACGTGGGGAGACTGCGCGTCGCGCTGTGCATCACGCTCGCCGTGATGGTCGCGCAGATCATCGGCGGCTTCATGGCCGACTCCCTCGCGCTGCTCGCCGACTCGGCCCACATGGCGACGGACGCGCTCGGCCTCGGCATGGCCCTGCTCGCAATCCGGTTCGCGAACCGCCCGGCCACCGGCAACCACACCTTCGGCTACGCCCGCGCCGAGATCCTGGCGGCGCTCGCCAACTGTCTGCTCCTGTTCGGCGTCGGCGGCTATGTCCTGTACGAGGCCGTCCAGCGCTTCTTCCACCCGGCCGAGACGGACGGCGCGCTGGCGATCGGCTTCGCGCTCTTCGGGCTGTTCGCGAACATGGTGTCGCTGTCGCTGCTGATGCGCGGCCAGAAGGAGAGCCTCAATGTGCGGGGCGCCTTCCTCGAGGTCCTCGCGGACACCCTCGGCTCACTGACGGTCCTGGTGTCGGCGACGCTCATCCTCACGACGGGCTGGCAGGCGGCCGACCCGATCGCCTCGCTCGTGATCGGCTTCATGATCGTCCCGCGCACCGTGAAGCTGCTGCGGGAGACGCTCAACGTCCTTCTGGAGGCGGCCCCCAAGGGCGTCGACGTGGCGGAGGTCCGCACCCACATACTCGATCTGCCGGGCGTCGAGGACGTCCACGACCTGCACGCCTGGACGATCACCTCGGGGCTGCCGGTGCTCTCCGCCCACGTGGTGGTGAGCTCGGAGACGCTGAACGCGATCGGCAACGAGAAGATGCTGCACGAACTCCAGGGCTGCCTCGGCGACCACTTCGACGTCGAGCACTGCACGTTCCAGCTCGAGCCGAGCGGCCATGCGGAGCATGAGGCGAAGGTCTGTCACTGACCGGCGGGGCGGCCCGGATGAGCCGGATGAGGGGGCGGTCCGGATCAGTCGGACGGCCACCAGGTCTTGCGGATGTCCGCGCGGACCTCCGGGCGCTCCGCCCGCTCCTGGTCCTTCTCCTCGTCCGCACGTCGCGAGGTGCGCTTGCCCACGGGCTTCTGGGCCTTGAGCTGACGCATGGGAACTCCCTTGGTCCGAGGCCACTGGCTTCACAGGGTGCTCCCGCCGCCCGCCCCGGCGCGGGGGCCCGACAGGAGGCTGACAGGAACCCGGGCCGTCACCCCGCGTGGTACCTTGGCCAGAGATCTTGAGATGTTGAGGAGGTGGGTTGATGACTGTCGCGATATGCGCTGCTCCGTGCAGCGGCGACGCACGCATCCCCACTCTCCGGGCTCGCGGCTGACCCTCTTCCTTTCCTTGCGTACGTTCTCGTACGCCGTCAGGCCGGGCCCCTCGTCTCAAGGGTTTCCCACGTTGACTGAGCACAACGACGACATCACCCACGCCTTCTTCTCCCTGCACCACGGGCTGCCGCGGCAGGGTCCGGGCTCCGACGCCACCACCCGGCGCCTCCTCGGGCTCGCCGGACCGCTGCCGAGCCGGCCGCGCGTGCTGGACCTGGGCTGCGGCCCGGGCCGCTCCGCCCTGCTCCTCGCCGCCGAGGCGGGGGCCGAGGTGACCGCGGTCGATCTGCACGAGCCGTTCCTCGACGAGCTGCGGGCGGCGGCACGGGCCCGCGGGCTCGACGGCTCGATCCACGCGGTCAAGGCGGACATGGCCGAACTCCCCTATCAGGATGGTTCGTTCGACCTGATCTGGGCCGAGAGCTCGGCCTACAGCATCGGCTTCGACACCGCCCTGCGCGCATGGCGGCGGCTGCTCGCGCCCGGCGGCACGCTCGTGCTCACCGAGTGCGAGTGGACCGGCGCGAACCCGTCCCCGGAGGCCCGCGCCTTCTGGGACCGGCATTACCGGCTGCGTACGGGGGACGAGAACCTCCGCGCCGCCACGGCCGCCGGGTACAGCGTGCTCGGCGTCCACCAGCAGCCGGAGTCCGACTGGGACGCGTACTACGGCCCGCTGCGGGCCCGCGCCGAGGCGGCCGACCCCGGTGCCCCCGGCATGGCCGAGGCGCTCGCCGCCACCCGCGAGGAGCTGGCCATGCGGCAGGACCACGGCGGTGAGTACGGCTACCGCGGGTACGTGCTGCGCCCGGCCGAGCCGGGCGGCCGCCGCACCCGGCCCGAGACCGGCGCGGACATCGCCGCCGTGCACGCGGTGAACGCCGCCGCGTTCCCCACCGAGGCCGAGGCCGACCTGGTGGACGCGCTGCGCCGGGACACCGAGGCGTGGCTGCCCGGCCTCTCGTACGTCGCGGAGGCGGCGGACGGCACGGTCGTGGCGCACGCGCTGATCACCCGGTGCCGGGTGGACGGTGCTCCGGCGCTCGCCCTCGCACCCTGTGCCGTGCTCCCGGACCACCAGCGCTCGGGGGCCGGTTCGGCCGTCGTGCGCGCCGCGCTGGCCGCGGCCCGCGCGCGGGGCGAGCAGCTGGTCCTGGTGCTCGGACACCCCGAGTACTACCCGAGGTTCGGCTTCGTGCCCGCCTCCCGGTACGGGATCAGGGCGCCCTTCGACGTACCGGACGAGGCCATGATGGCGCTCGTGTGGGACGGCGCCGACGGTTCCCCGGCCGTGCCGCAGGGCACGATCAGGTATCCGGCGGCATTCGGCGTCTGACGGTGCGCCGCATGTCCCCCGCGTCCCTCTCGGGGCGCGGGGGACATGCGGCCCCGCAGTGCCCGGAGCGCCGGATACGTACGGCAGACTTGAGGCTCGAAGACCGAAGCGAAGGATGGGTATGCCGATCACACCTGCCACCGCGGCGAACAGCTCGTCGAACGGCACCGGAGAAGCGATCTTGCTCGAACTGGTCGACGAGGACGGCAAGACGATCGGCACAGCGGAGAAACTCGCCGCGCACCAGGCACCAGGGCAGTTGCACCGGGCCTTCTCCGTGTTCCTCTTCGACGAGCAGGGGCGGCTGCTGCTCCAGCAGCGGGCCCTCGGCAAGTACCACTCCCCGGGGGTCTGGTCCAACACCTGCTGCGGCCACCCCTACCCGGGAGAGGCCCCGTTCGCCGCGGCCGCCCGCCGGACGTACGAGGAGCTGGGCGTCTCGCCCTCGCTGCTCGCCGAGGCGGGCACGGTGCGCTACAACCACCCGGACCCGGACTCCGGCCTGGTGGAGCAGGAGTTCAACCACCTCTTCGTGGGGATGGTGCAGTCCCAGCTGAAGCCGGATCCGGAGGAGGTCGGGTCGACGGTCTTCGTGACGGCGCGCGAGCTCGCGGAACGGCACGAACAGGACCCGTTCTCCGCGTGGTTCATGACGGTCCTGGACGCGGCGCGGCCCGCCATCAAGGAGCTGACCGGCACTTCGGCGGGCTGGTAGCCGCCACCGGAGACCGTACGGGGGTCGTCAACTCCCGTACGGTCAGAGCCCGTTGGGCTTGAGGGGCAGGGCCGCCCAGATGACCTTGCCCCCGCTCGCGGTGTGCTCGACGTCGCAGGCGCCGCCCGCCTCCCGGGTGACCTCGCGCACAAGGAGGAGTCCGCGGCCGCCCGTCTGTCCGTGGTCGGCCACCAGGGCGGTCGGGCGGTACGGGTGGTTGTCCTCGACGGAGACGCGCACCCACTCGGCGCCGACCGCCACCTCCACGGCGAGCATCGGCGAGAGCAGGGCCGCGTGCCGCACCGCGTTGGTGACGAGCTCCGAGACGATCAGCAGCAGCCCCTGGACGAGCTCGTCCGCCGCGGGCACGCCCTGCCGGGCCAGCAAGTCCCGTACCGCGTGCCGCGCTTGGGGCACCGACGCGTCGACGGCGGGGGCGGTGAACCGCCACACCCCCTCGTACGGCACCTCTCCGCCGGCCCGAGGGAGTGGGCCGGGACCCCTCCCGTCGTTCTCCATCGTCCGGTCGCCGCCCTTGCGCTCGATTGTCACCACACGACGAGTGTTGAGAACGCGCTGGTCCGTACCGGAGAACTGACCAGAAGTCAGCGACTATCGACGGCTTTTGATCGCCGGAGTATGACGGCGTCAGTTGTGCGACTGCTCCTGCCCTTCTTGTTCCGCCTTCACGGTTTCTTCGGTTTGTACGGCCGTGTCCCCCGCGACGAGGCTGACGATGCGGCGCCCGCCGAGGCCGGCCGCGAACAGGCCGAGCCCGTCGAAGAGCAGCGCGAGCGAGAAGAAGCAGCCGATCACGTACTGACTGCTGCTCGGCCACTCGGCGAGCACCAGGACGCCCAGGAGCAGCCCGAAGGCGCCCTGCAGCAGCGTCACGGCGAACTGCGGGCCGCGCACCACGAGGCTGCCGATGAGTCGGAACACGCCGCCGGTCAGGAACAGCAGCGCGGCGAACATGGTCAGCGCCTCGGCCGCCACATGGGGCCGCGCGACGACCACGACGCCCGCCGCGATGTTCAGCGCGGCCACGACCACGCCGAGCCAGAAGAAGTTGGTGCCGCGGGCCTGGACCGCGTGCAGCAGGCCGACGGTGCCGCCGATGAGCAGCAGCCAGCCGAACAGGAGCATCGAGGTCAGGGTCACGATGGCGGTGTAGAACAGGCCGACGATCCCGGCGAGGACCAGGATCGAGCCGAGGAGGGCGAGCCAGCCGAAGCTGCGCTTGAGCTTGGCGCCCTTGGGGCTCGTTCTCGGGTCCGGGTCCGCCTTCCGGTCCGGTCCCGTTCCCACGTCCGAGTTCAGGTCCTTCTTCGGGTCCGTTTTCGGGTCCGATTTCGGGTCCGGTCGGTCGTCGGTTTGCTTGGGGTGCTTGTGCAAGAGGGCCATCAGCGTCTCCGTCCGTCCGCGTGCGCGTCGCAGAGCCGCCCCCTTCTTGATCGTACGTTCGAGACGGGCGGATAGCATCCGGCGCATGGAACCGCAGCTGAGGCATGCCGTCACGGGCGGTGTGGCCACCGTCGTCATCGACCACCCGGCCAAGCGCAACGCGATGACCGCGGACATGTGGCGCTCGCTGCCGCCGCTGCTCGACGGGCTCGCCGCGGACCCCGAGGTGCGGGCGCTCGTGCTGACCGGCGAGGGCGGCACGTTCTGTGCGGGCGCCGACATCTCCTCGCTGCGGGGCTCGGCGGGCGAGGCGCAGGAGCTCGCGGTGCGGGCCGAGGACGCGCTCGCCGCCTTTCCCAAGCCGACGCTGGCCGCGGTGCGGGGGTTCTGTGTGGGCGGGGGCAGTCAGCTGGCGGGGGCGTGCGATCTGCGGTTCGCCGCCGAGGACGCCTCGTTCGGGGTCACTCCGGCGAAGCTCGGGATCGTCTACCCCGCGTCGTCCACGCGCCGCCTCGTGTCCCTCGTCGGGCCCGCGACCGCCAAGTACCTGCTGTTCTCAGGTGAGTTGGTCGGGGCCGAGCGGGCGCTGCGCTCGGGGTTCGTGGACGAGGTGCTGCCGGGGGACCAACTCGACAAGCGGGTGGCGGAGTTCACCCGGATCCTGGTCTCGCGCTCCCAGCTGACGCAGGCGGCGGCGAAGGAGTTCGCCGCGGGGCGTCAGGACCGGGACGCGTACTGGGTGGAGCAGGCGCGGGGCAGCGGCGACACCGCGGAGGGTGTCGCCGCCTTCCTGGAGCGCAGGCAGCCGCGCTTCACCTGGACGGTGCCCGCCTCGTCCGGCTGAGCCGTTGGCCTACTCCTGGCCCTCGTCCTCGCCGAAGCGGCTCTGCTCGCGGAACTTCTCGACGAGGTGCGCGGGCGCCTTCTCGGGAGAGCCGGCGTCGTAGGGCGGCTGCGGGTCGTACTCGGTGAGGAGCTGGACGGTCTGCGCGGTCTCGTCGCCCGCGATCCTGCCGAGCAGGGTCAGGCCCATGTCGATGCCGGAGGAGACTCCCGCCGCCGTCACGTACTTGCCGTCGAACACGACCCGCTCCCCCGTCGACTGCGCCCCGAACTCCTCCAGCACGTCGAGGGCCAGCCAATGGGAGGTGGCGCGACGGCCCTTGAGGAGTCCGGCGGCGGCGAGGAGCAGCGAGCCGGTGCACACCGAGGTCGTCCAGGTGCTGGTGGCGTCGGCGGTGCGCAGCCAGCCCAGGAGCACCTCGTTCTTCATCTGGGGCGTCTGCCCCGGGCCGCCGGGGACGATCACGATGTCGGGGTTCGGCACCTCGTCGAGGGTCTTGTCGGCGACGAGGGCGAGGGTGTCGGTGTCCGCGCGCACGGGGCCCTTCTGTTCCGCGACGAAGACGAGGTCGGCGCCGGGGAGGCGGCCGAGGGTCTCGTACGGGCCGACGGCGTCCAGGGCCGTGAAGTGCGGGAACAGGACGATGGCGATCTGCATGGGGCGGGTTCCTCTCCATGGATGGATGGCTGGCTGGATGGATGGCTGGATGGACGACCGGCCGGCCGGCTGGCTTCAGGCGCTGGTGGGGCCGGACGTGGCGCTGGGCTGGAAGCGGCGGCGGTACTCCGCCGGGGCGGCGCCCAGGGTCTTGAGGAAGGCCCGGCGCATCGCCTCGGGGGTGCCGTAGCCGCAGGCGCGGGAGATCTCCTCGACGCCGTCGTGGCTGTCCTCCAGGAGGCGCCGGGCGTGCTCGACGCGGACGCGCTCGACGTATTTGCCGGGCGTCATGCCGGTCTCGGCCTGGAAGGCGCGGGCGAAGTGGCGGGGCGAGAGCCGGGCGCGGGCGGCGAGGGTCTCCACGGAGAGGTCGTCGCCGGGGTGCTCGGTGATCCACTGCTGGACCTCGCGCAGGGGTTCGCGCCGGGCGGTCTGCGCGGACAGCTGGGCGCTGAACTGCGCCTGGTTTCCCGGGCGTCGGAGGAACACGACGAGGTACCGGGCGACGCTGAGGGCCACGTCCCTGCCGTGGTCCTCCTCGACGAGGGCCAGGGCGAGGTCGATGCCCGCGGTGACGCCCGCGGAGGTGGCGACCTTCCCGTCGCGTACGTAGATGGGGTCCGGTTCGACGGTGACGGCCGGGTGCCGGCGGGCGAGGGTCTCGCAGTGCGCCCAGTGGGTCGTCACCCGCCGCCCGTCCAGGAGCCCCGCCTCGGCGAGCAGGATCGCGCCGGTGCACACCGAGACGATGCGCTGCACGTGCGGGGCGTTGACGCGCAGCCACTCGATCAGGTGCGGATCGGGCTCCCGGCTCCCCGGGCCGCCGGGCACCAGGAGGGTGTGCGGCACGGGGGCGTCGGCGAGCGCGTGGTCCGGGACGAGGGTGAGCCCGCTGGAGGTGCGCAGGGGTGCGCCGTCGAGGGAGGCGGTACGGATGCGGTACGTGGCGTCCGGGTCGTCGAAGTGGGCGGCGGCACCGGCGAACACCTCGACCGGGCCGGTCACGTCGAGGCTCTGCACGTCGTCGAAGAGGAGGACCAGGACGGTGCGGCCGCGTCCTGCTCCGCGCCGACGCGCCCCCGCCCGGTCCCGCCGCCGGTCCTCGCTGCTTCGCTCCATGCCTGCGATTCTTCGCCGGGTCGGGCATGTCTGCAATGACGAGTACCCCTCCTTTCCTGCCATCGCGACCGCCGGGCGCGAGGGCGACCACCCCCAACTCACTCCCCTGGGAACCCAGTTGCTGCGAGCATCGGAGGCATCAGTGACGCACCCCAGCAACGGGGGACACGACCTGATGAGAGTGCTGTTGCCTGCCGATCCATGCGTGGTCGGGCCCTACCGGCCGCTCTCCCGCCTCGGCGCCGGCGGGATGGGCCAGGTGTTCCTCGGCCGCTCCCCCGGCGGCCGGACGGTGGCCGTGAAACTCGTACGGCCGGAGCTCGCGGAGGACGCCCGGTTCCGCAGCCGGTGCGCACGGGAGGCGCCCCCGCCGCCTCCGCCTCCGCCTCCGCCTCCGTAAGAGGCGACGGCAATTACTACGCGAGGTCATGGCCCGCAATCCTCGGGGGGACTGCGCGGAGGACTGGCGGGGCACGCGCTTTGAGAGTGCCTATCTGTGCACCGAGGAACTGTGACATCGGGCCTGTTCCGGCCCGCCTCCCACCGCCCCTTCTCCTCATACCGACTAGTCGGTAACGTGCAGCCATGACCACCTCCACGTCCTCGCCCCAGGCCGAAGCACTGCCCCCGCGCGCGGGGCGGCGCTGTCACAACGTGCTCAACTCCCTGCACGCCACCCACTACTTCTGCCCCGAGGTGGGCGAGGAGCTGGGGGCCCTCGGGGTGAGCGACCCCCGGGCCGTCAACTTCGCCATCCGTGCCGCCGCTCTAGGTGCCGTCGGTCCGGGCACCGTGGCCGCCACGTTCTTCAACTACAAGTACGAGCTCATCGCCCGCCACGTACCCGCGGTGTGGCAGGTCGCGGCGCCGCAGGACGTGCTCGCCGCCCGGCTGCGGGGTGTCGACCGGACGCTGCGCCGGATCCTCGGTGACGAGGTCGTCGCCTCGCCGGAGATGGCGGAGGCCGCCCACCTCGCGCTGCGGGCGACCGAGGCATGCTCGCGGTCCGGGCGCCCCCTGTACGCGGCCCACGCCGACCTGCCCGTACCGGAAGAGCCGCACCTCGCCTACTGGCACGCCGCGACCCTGCTGCGCGAGCACCGGGGCGACGGGCACCTGGTCGCCCTCATGGACGCGGGGCTCGACGGCATCGAGGCGCTGGTGACGCACACCGCGACCGGCAAGGGCATGACTCCGAAGTGGGTGTTCGGCACGCGGGGCTGGGCCCAGGAGGACTGGGACGCCGCCGAGGAGCGGCTCCGCGCGCGTGGAGTGCTGGACGAAGAGGGCGAGTTGACCGAGGCGGGTGTCGCGCTGCGCCAGCGCATCGAGCTGGCCACGGACCGTCTGGACCTGGCCCCGTACGAGCACTTGGGCGCGGCGGGCGTCGAGCGCCTCACCGAGCTCGGGACGGCTTTCGTGGGGGCGGCCCTTCAGGCGGGTGCCTTCCCTGCGGATCTGCTGGGCAAGAAGAGCGCCTCCAAGTAGAGCAACTGCGTGTGACGCCCGTGGTGGGCAGGGCTCCTGCATGGGGTGGCCACCACGCGGTACCCGTCCGTCTCCCGGCCGGGCCCGACCGGCCGGGAGACGGAGGGAGAATCCCGTGTTCCGTGCCATCGCGGACGTACTGCGGCAGATCGGCGGCGCACTCGCCACCGTCGTGACGCTGCCCTTCCGGGCCCTGGCCCGGATCTTCGGCGGAGCCTCCCGCTCCGGTGGGCGCGCGGGGCGGGCTCGCCGGGTCTGATCCCCCGCTGTCGGTGCCACCTGCCACAATTGCCCGGCAACCTCTGTGAGAAGGCGGTACCGGAACGTGTCGACGACAACGTCAAGTCCTGCGTCCATCGAAGGCAGGATCGCCGAGGAACTCGGCGTACGCGAGCGGCAGGTGAAGGCCGCGGTCGACCTGCTCGACGGCGGCTCGACGGTGCCCTTCATCGCGCGCTACCGCAAGGAAGCGACCGAGATGCTCGACGACGCGCAGCTGCGCACGCTCGAGGAGCGGCTGCGCTACCTGCGCGAGCTGGAGGAGCGCCGCACGTCCGTCCTGGACTCCGTGAGGGAGCAGGGCAAGCTCACCGAAGAGCTGGAGGCGCAGATCCGCGCGGCCGAGACGAAGGCGCGGCTCGAGGACATCTACCTGCCGTTCAAGCCGAAGCGGCGCACCAAGGCGCAGATCGCCCGCGAGGCCGGGCTCGAGCCGCTGGCCGACGGGCTGCTGGGCGACCCGTCGGTGGAGCCGCTCGCGGCGGCCGCCGCGTTCGTGGACGCCGACAAGGGCGTCGCCGACCCGCAGGCCGCCCTGGACGGCGCCCGCGCGATCCTCGCGGAGCGGTTCTCCGAGGACGCCGACCTGATCGGTGAGCTGCGCGAGCGCATGTGGGGGCGCGGGCGGCTCGCCGCGAAGGTCCGCGAGGGCAAGGAGGAGGCGGGCGCCAAGTTCGCCGACTACTTCGACTTCGCCGAGCCCTTCACCGAGCTTCCCTCGCACCGCATCCTGGCGATGCTGCGCGGCGAGAAGGAGGACGTCCTCGACCTCGTCATGGAGCCCGAGGACACCGACCCCACCCCTGGGGTTCCGTCCTCGTACGAAGGCACCGTCGCCCACCGCTTCGGAGTCTCCGACCAGGGGCGCCCCGCCGACAAGTGGCTTCAGGAGACGGTCCGTTGGGCCTGGCGCACGCGCATCCTCGTGCACCTGGGCATCGACCTGCGGCTCCGGCTGCGGACGGCCGCGGAGGACGAGGCGGTGCGCGTCTTCGCGTCGAACCTGCGCGACCTGCTGCTCGCCGCCCCCGCGGGCACCCGCGCGACCCTCGGGCTCGACCCCGGTTTCCGTACGGGCGTGAAGGTCGCCGTCGTGGACGCGACCGGCAAGGTCGTGGCGACGGACACGATCCACCCGCACGTCCCGGCCAACAAGTGGGACGCCGCCCTCGCCACCCTGGCCCGGCTCGCCGAGCAGCACCAGGTCGACCTGATCGCGATCGGGAACGGCACGGCGTCGCGCGAGACGGACAAGCTCGCCGGTGAACTCATCAGCAAGCACCCGGAGTTGAAGCTCACCAAGGTGATGGTCTCCGAGGCGGGCGCCTCGGTGTACTCGGCCTCGGCCTTCGCCTCCCAGGAGCTGCCGGACCTGGACGTGTCCATCCGCGGCGCCGTCTCCATCGCGCGCCGTCTCCAGGACCCGCTGGCCGAGCTCGTGAAGATCGACCCGAAGTCCATCGGCGTCGGCCAGTACCAGCACGACCTCAGCGAGGTGAAGCTCTCCCGCTCGCTGGACGCGGTGGTCGAGGACTGTGTGAACGGCGTCGGGGTGGACGTGAACACGGCCTCCGCGCCGCTGCTCGCGCGCGTCTCCGGCATCGGCTCCGGGCTCGCGGAGAACATCGTCGCGCACCGGGACGCGAACGGCCCGTTCACCAACCGCAAGGGCCTCAAGGACGTGGCGCGGCTCGGCCCGAAGGCGTACGAGCAGTGCGCGGGCTTCCTGCGGATCCGCGGCGGCGACGACCCGCTGGACGCCTCCAGCGTGCACCCGGAGGCGTACCCCGTGGTGCGCCGCATGGCGACGACGGCGGGCGGCCAGGTCGGCTCGCTCATCGGGGACACGGCGACGCTGCGCTCCCTGAAGCCCGCCGAGTTCGTGGACGACGTCTTCGGTCTGCCGACCGTGACGGACATCCTCAAGGAGCTGGAGAAGCCGGGGCGCGACCCGCGTCCGGCGTTCAAGACGGCCACCTTCAAGGAGGGCGTCGAGAAGATCGGCGACCTGGCACCGGGGATGGTCCTGGAGGGCGTCGTGACGAACGTCGCGGCCTTCGGGGCGTTCGTGGACGTCGGCGTGCACCAGGACGGCCTCGTGCACGTCTCCGCGATGTCCAAGACCTTCGTCAAGGACCCGCGGGACGTGGTGAAGCCGGGCGACATCGTCAAGGTGAAGGTCCAGGACGTGGACATCCCGCGCAAGCGGATCTCGCTGACGCTGCGCCTGGACGACGACGCGAGCACCTCGGGCGGCGGCGCCAAGCGGGAGCGTGGTGGTGGCCAGGGTGGCCGGCCGCCGCAGCAGCGGGGCGGCGGTTCCGCCGGTGGCGGTGGCGGTCAGGGCAAGGGGCGTGGCAGCGGTGGTGGTTCCGGTGAGCGGCGCGGCGGCGACCGTCGCGGTGGACGCTCCGGGGCCCCCGCCCCGGCGAACAGCGCGATGGCAGACGCGTTGCGCAAGGCGGGCCTCGTGGACCCCAAGAAGCGGTGACCGCACCGTAGTTGGTGGCTGAGGGCTGAAGGCTGAAGGCTGTTGAGGGGGGTACGTGACCGGCGTACCCCCTTCGGCCGTCATGCCTCCAGGGCGGTCGGCCCCTCCGTGACCGCCTCCGCGTTGCGCCGCGTCTTCGCCCAGCCCGTGCGCCCGCGCAGGATGCGGACGAAGGCGCGGGGCGCCACCGCGAACAGGTGGTACGCGTACAGCCACAGGGCGAAGCCCCACAGCAGGCCGGTCAGCCGGGAGGCGTCCGGGGCGTGGTCGCGGCGGTAGAGCGGGCCCCAGGCCACGAACGGGCCGATGCACAGCGCCGCGAGGATCAGCGCGAGCGGCCAGGCGCCGAGCGTGCCGAGGCCGCCGAGCAGCAGCATGGCCACGCACAGGGCGAGCGTGAGCAGGTGCGCGAGGGGCTGACCGAAGGTGTAGAGGGTCTCCAGGACGCCGCGCCCGCTGTAGTGGCGCGAGGAGATGATGCGCGGGGCGTAGCGCACGCACTGCAGGTTGCCCTGGGCCCAGCGGGTGCGCTGGGTGAGGAGGCGGCGGGCGTGCGGCAGGCCCTCCTGGGAGACCCAGGTGTCGGCGACGTGGGTGACGCGGTAGCCCGCGAGGATCATGTGCAGGCCGAGTTCGTAGTCCTCCAGGAGGGCGCCGCGCTGCCAGGGGCGGCGCTCGGCGTCGGCGATCCGGTCGAGTGCGGAGAGCCGGGTGAACTGGCCGTTGCCGCCGAGGCCGACCGAGCCGGTGCGTCCGCGCAGCAGCTGCATGCCCGCGTTCGAGACGGCGAACTCCATGTCCTGGACGCGCACCAGAAGCCGGGCGAAGGCGTTGCGGACCCGGCCGTGGTCGGGCAGCGGACGCGGGTCGTCGACGTTGCGCATGCGGACGCCGATCTGCACGCCGCCGATCTCCGGGTCCCCGAACGCGGCCTGCCCCGAGACGAGTTCGAGGGCGCGCGGGTCGAGCCGTCCGTCCGCGTCGACGACGCAGACCACGACGCGCTCCCGGTCGGCGTCCCCGGGCAGGAACTCGTTGAGCTGCTCGTAGGCGGCGTTCAGGGCCGCGCCCTTGCCGACGCGCGCGTCCGGGCGCACCCGGCGGACCAGGTGGATGCGGCGGTCGTCCTCGGCGAGCTCCGCGACGATCTCGCCGGTGCGGTCGTCGCTGTCGTCGTCGATCACCCAGACATGGGCGGCCGGGAAGCGCTCGCGCAGCTGCCCGACGGTGGCCCACACGACGGCCTCCTCGTCACGGCAGGGCACGAAGAAGTGCCAGTCGAAGGCGGCGGGTTCACCGGCTTCGACGGCCGTGCGGCGCACGTAGGCGTGGCGGGCGCCCGCCCAGTAGAGGAAGAAGCAGGCGAGGAGGGCGAAGGGGAAGAGGAGGATCAGCGGGCTGTCGAGCATGGGGGCCTCGGGGACGGGAGAGAGCGGTCGGGCGGGAGGGTTCGGTATGCGCCTGGGCCGGACGGCGGGGACGGCGGGGCCGCCTCAGTGCGGGACAGGGAGGGGCGATCAGGCGCTTCGGCGGGACGGGCACGGGCCCTGGGACCCTTCGGCGTGCGACGGGAAGGGACGCCTGAGCCGCCCGGGGCGAGCCGTGCCACGGCAGTCGGACGCATCAGCACTCGGACTCATCGGCACTCGGCCCGAAAGGCGCTCGGCCGGAAAGGCGCTCGGCCGGAAAGGCGCTCGGCCGGGAAGGCGCTCGGGCCGCACGGCGCAAACCGGGCGAGAGCCGTCAGGCCGCCTCTGCGTGAGCCGGCTCCGCCGCCCGCTCGGCGACCATGTGCGTGAGCAGCGCCGCGATGCGCGCCGAGGCGAGGCCGTCACCGAAGGGGCTGGGCAGGGACTCCAGGCGGGCGCGCTCGGCGGGGCCCTGGCGCAGGCGGTGGCGGACGGCCTCGCCGAGCTGCGGGCCCGGGGAGACGAGGGTCGCGAACTCGGCCATGGCTTCGGGGCGTTCGGTGGAGTTGCGCACGACGACCAGGGGACGGCCGAGCACCGTGACCTCTTCCTGGACGCCGCCGGAGTCCGACACGAGCAGCGCCGCGTGCCGGGCGAGGGCGAGGAAGTCGCGGTGGCCGAGGGGGCGCGTGATCGTGAGGGGGGCGAGCAGGCCCGCCATGCCGGCGTGCTCGATGCGGGCGCGGGTGCGCGGGTGCAGGGGCAGCACGACCGGCAACGTCCGGGCCAGGGCGGCGAGTTCGGTGAGGATGGCGTGCAGGGCGGCCGGGTCGTCGGTGTTCTCGGGGCGGTGCACGGTGGCCAGGACGTAGCCGTCCTCGACCAGGCCGAGCCGGTCCAGGTGCGCGAACCGCTCGGCGGGCTCCGGGAGTTGGCGGTGCACGGCCTCGACGACGGTGTTGCCGGTCAGCTCGACGCGGGAGAGCGGGACGCCCTCGGTGAGGAGGTTGGCGCGGTTCTCGGGGGTGGCCGCGCACAGGACGTCGGCGAGCCGGTCGATGAGGACGCGGTTGTGCTCCTCGGGCATGGCGCGGTCGTGGCTGCGCAGGCCCGCCTCGACGTGCACGAGCGGGATGCCGTGGGCGTTGGCCGCGAGGGCTCCGGCGAGGGCCGCGTTGGTGTCGCCCTGGACGACGACGGCGCTCGGCGGCACATCGGTGAAGAGCGAGTCGAGCTGCTCCAGGGAGCGGGCCAGCTGCACGGCGCGGGGCTCGCCGCCGACGCCGGTGAGGTAGGTGGGCTCGGGCAGGCCCATCTCGGCGATGAAGCGGCCGGAGAGGTCGTCGTCGTAGTGCTGTCCGGTGTGCACGACGTGGGCGGCGGGGCCGAGGAGGCGGATCAGCTCGGTGAGCTTGATGAGCTCGGGGCGGGTGCCGAGGACGACGGCGATGCTGCGGGGAGGCAGGACGGACACTCACTACTCCTGGGGGCCTTGGGCGGGTATGTCCAGGAGCGTGCCGGGGGTGCGTTGCCGGGTCGGAGGTCCTTCGGTTGCCCGACGGTTGCGGTCGTCCGTCCCGTACGGGATCGGGACCTTCGGCCCTGCGGGGGCGGGGCTTTCGTCCCGGGCGATCCCGGGCGGGGTGGGCCCTGTGTCAGGGGCCTTGGTCCCCTCGGCATCAGGCGCCTTGGTCCCCGCGGTATCAGGCGTCCTGGTCCCCGCGGTAGCGGTAGCCGAGGCCGCGGACCGCCTCGATCGGGTCGGAGGCGAGGCTGCCGGTGGCCTGCTGGAGCTTGCGGCGGACCCGCAGGACGGCGAACTTCACCCGCTCCTTGCCGATGCCCTGCGGGTCGTCCCACACCTGGTCCAGGAGCTGGTCGGTGGTGACGACGCGGCCCCGGTTGCGGACGAGGACCTGGAGCAGCCGGTACTCGATGTCGCTGAGCCGCACCTCTTCGCCGCGCCAGATCGCGGAGCGCCGCTCGGGCACCAGGCG
This sequence comes from Streptomyces sp. NPDC059009, assembly GCF_042740175.1. Taxonomy (NCBI): domain Bacteria; kingdom Bacillati; phylum Actinomycetota; class Actinomycetes; order Kitasatosporales; family Streptomycetaceae; genus Streptomyces; species Streptomyces sp. NPDC059009. Next base: position 72,945 of record NZ_JBHYJB010000004.1, read on the forward strand.
CAGCGACTCGTCCAGGGCGGCGCCCGCCCAGCGGGCCGGTGCGGCGCGGCGCAGCAGGGCCTCGATGCGGGCGAGGAGCTCGTCGTTGCCGAAGGGCTTGGGGAGGTAGTCGTCGGCGCCCGCGCGCAGCCCGCGCACCCGGTCGCTCTCGGCGCCGCGCGCGGTGAGCAGGAGGACCGGCAGGTCGGTCATGTCGCGGGTGCGCTCCAGGACCTGCCAGCCGTCGAGCTCGGGCAGGCCGATGTCGAGGACGAGGAGGTCGGGGGCGTCGGCGAAGAGGCGGCGCAGTCCCTCGCGGCCGTCCGCCGCGTGCGTCACCTCGTAACCGGCGCGGGTGAGGAGGACGCGCAGGGCGAGGGCCACGTCGGGGTCGTCCTCGACGAGCAGGATCCGGGTCATCGGTGCCCCTCGGCGGGCGGCTCCGCGGATGCCTCTGCGACGGGCTCTGCGACGGGCTCTGCGACTGGTTCTGCGGAGGAGGGGCCCGCGATCGGCAGGGTCAGGGTGAAGACCGTGCCGCCGCCGGACGCGTCGGCGACGGTGAGGTCCCCGCCGTGGCGGCGCACGATCTCGCGGCTGAGCATCAGGCCGAGGCCGGTGCCGGGGTAGCCGCCACGCTCGGCGTTGGGGGCCCGCACGAAGCCGGAGAAGATCTCCTCGCGGAAGGTCTCGGGGACGCCGATGCCGGTGTCCGCGACGTCGATGCGCCAATGCTGGCCGGCCACGGCGGCGTCGATCTCGACGCGGCCGCCGGGCGGGGTGTACTTGGCGGCGTTGTCGAGGAGGTTGGCGAAGGCGTGCTGCAGTCGGTGCTCGTCGCCGTACAGGGGCGGGCCCTCGGCGCAGCGCAGCACGACGAAGACATCGGCGGCGGCGGTGGTGGACTCCTGGTCGAGGACGGCGTGGGTGAGCATGCGGGGGATGTCCACCGTGCCGAATTCCAGGGGGAGTTCGGAGATCCGCATGCGGGTGGCGTTCATGAGGGTGGTCATGACCCGCTCCATGCGTTCGGCGTTGCGGCGGATCGCGGCGAGGAAGTCGCGCTGGTCGGTGGTGAGGGGTCCGGAGACCGGGTCGGCGAGGAGGTCGCAGAAGCTGAGGATGGAGGTGAGCGGCGTGCGCAGGCTGTGGGACGCGGAGGCGAGGAACTCGTTGCGCTGGCGTGCCAGCTCCTCCAGGACGGTGTTGTCGCGGCGCAGCGCGTGTTCGCGGCGCCGCTCCTCGGTGATGTCCTCGGCGGTCCACAGCGAGCCGAAGGGCGAGCCGTCCGGCCGATACAGCGGCTCGACGTCGCGCCGGATGACACGGCCGTCGGTCAGCGGGATCTCGGCGGCGCGGTGGATCAGGCGGGCGGCGATGGCGTGGGTGCTGTCGGTGATCCAGTCGGGGCGTTCGGCGAAGGTCTCGACCACGGCGTCGACGACCGGGCCGAGCGGGGCGCCGGGGGCGTGGTCGACGCGCCCTTCGAGGCCGAACATCTCGACGAAGCGACGGTTGACGTTGACCACGACGTCGTCGCCGCCCTGAATGATGGCGGCCCGGGGCAGGGCTTCCAGGACGGCTTGAAGTCGGTCGCGCGCACGCTGCATTCGCCCACGGTACGTCGGGTTTGCCCCGATATCAGCGCGCCCCGGACCGGGAGCTCAGTGCCCGGGCCGAGAGCTCAGCGCCCGGACCGGGAGCTCAGCGCTCCGTCACCTTCCCCGCCGTGACCTCCCAGCGGCGCGTCACACTCACCGCGTCCAGCATCCGCCGGTCGTGCGTGACCAGGAGCAGCGTGCCCGTGTACGCGTCCAGGGCGGACTCCAGCTGTTCGATCGCGGGCAGGTCGAGGTGGTTCGTGGGCTCGTCCAGGACGAGGAGGTTGACGCCCCGGCCCTGGAGCAGGGCGAGGGCCGCCCGGGTGCGCTCGCCGGGCGACAGGGTCACGGCGGAGCGCAGCACGTGGTCCGCCTTCAGGCCGAACTTGGCGAGCAGCGTGCGCACCTCGGCGGGCTCGGTGTCCGGCACCGCCGCGCAGAAGGCGTCGAGCAGCGTCTCCTCGCCGTGGAAGAGGGCGCGCGCCTGGTCGACCTCGCCGACGACGACGCCCGAGCCGAGCGTCGCGTGCCCGGCGTCCAGCGGGACGCGTTCCAGGAGGGCGCCGAGCAGGGTCGACTTCCCGGCGCCGTTCGCCCCGGTGATGGCGACGCGGTCGGCCCAGTCGAGCTGGAGGGTGACCGGGCCCAGGGTGAAGGCGCCGCGCCGGACCTCGGCGTCGCGCAGGGCGGCCACGACGGCGCCGGAGCGGGGCGCCGCCGCGATCTCCATGCGCAGCTCCCACTCCTTGCGGGGCTCCTCGACCACGTCGAGCCGCTCGATCATGCGCTGGGTCTGGCGGGCCTTCGCGGCCTGCTTCTCGCTGGAGTCGCTGCGGAAGTTCCGGCCGACCTTGTCGTTGTCCCCTCCGGAGCCGGCCTTGCGGCGGGCGTTCTTGACGCCCTTGTCCATCCAGGCCCGCTGCATCTGGGCGCGCCCTTCGAGAGCGGCCTTCTTGTCGGCGTACTCCTCGTAGTCGTCGCGGGCGTGCCGCCGGGCGACCTCGCGCTCCTCCAGGTAGGCCGCGTAGCCGCCGCCGTAGAGGTTGATCTGCTGCTGGGCGAGGTCGAGTTCGAGGATCTTGGTGGCGGTGCGGGTGAGGAACTCGCGGTCGTGGCTGACGACGACGGTGCCCGCGCGCAGCCCGCGCACGAAGTCCTCCAGGCGCTCCAGGCCCGCCAGGTCGAGGTCGTTGGTCGGCTCGTCCAGGAGGAAGACGTCGTAGCGGGACAGGAGCAGCGAGGCGAGCGAGGCACGGGCGGCCTGGCCGCCGGAGAGCGCCGTCATGGGCTGGTCCAGGCCGACGCCGAGGCCCAGCGAACCGGCCGTCTCCTCGGCCCGCTCGTCCAGGTCGGCGCCGCCGAGGCCGAGCCAGCGCTCCAGGCTCTCGGCGTACGCGTCGTCGGCGCCGGGCGCCCCGTCGACGAGGCCCTGGGTGGCCTCGTCCATGGCGTGCTGGGCCGCGGCGACGCCGGTGCGGCGCGCCAGGAACTCCCGTACGGTCTCGCCCTCCCTGCGCTCCGGCTCCTGCGGCAGATGCCCCACGGCGGCGCCGGGCGGCGACAGCCGCAGCTCGCCGCTCTCGGGCCGGTCGAGCCCGGCGAGCAGGCGCAGCAGGGTCGACTTGCCCGCTCCGTTGGCGCCCACGAGGCCGATGACGTCGCCGGGCGCGACGACGAGTTCGAGCCCGGAGAAGAGGGTGCGGGGGCCGTGGCCTGCGGCGAGGTTCTTGGCGACGAGGGTGGCGGTCACAGGGGGCGATCCTATGCGAGCCGCCGCCACCGGCCCGACCGGGCGCCCCCGAAGGCTTACGGGGCCACCAGCACGCTCCCCGTCGTCCGCGCCACCACGAACGACCGCCCCTTCACCGCCTTCGGGTCGAACACGATGCGGTGCTCCCCCGGCTCCAGGACGCCGTCGAAGATCTCGTGGACGTGGGTGCGGTAGAGGCGGTCGAGGCGGTACGCGGTGAGGGTGACCCGGCAGGTGGAGGTGATCTCGACGTGGGCGGCGCGGGGGGTCGCGGTCAGGCGGGTGAGGCGGCGCTGCTCCAACGGGCGGCGGTCCAGGGCGTATTCGATCTGGGCGACCAGGAGCGGGATGACCGGCGCGTGCCCGTCGACGTACGCGACGGAGACACCCGCCGCCTCGAAGGCGGCGCGCACCCCCGCGCGCTCGGCGTCCGGCACCGCCCGCCCGAAGGCCACCGCCCCGTATGTGCGCAGCTCCTCCGGCGGCACCCCGGCCGCGTCATGGGTGATCTCGGCGCCGATGCCGATGGTGCGCAGGGCGGCCGCGAGCTTGGCGAGGACGGCGACGCGGGCGCCGATGAGCAGGACGCGGCGGCGGGCGGTGGGCTCCTCCTCGGTCAGGAGCTGGCCGAGGGCGGAACGGTACGCCTCGCCCCGGAAGCGGAACGGCCCTATGCCGTGGTAGCCGTTGAGCTCCAGATCGGCGCGCTCGCCGGTCTGCCAGGCGAAGTCGCGCCACACGAAGTCGTCGCTGCCGTCGGCGGCCCGCTCGATGACCGCCGTGACGGCACCGCAGTCCAGGCCCTCGCACTCGGGGCAGCCGTATATGACGTACCGGCCGTCGGCGAGCGGGGCCTCGGCCTCCAGCAGGAGTCTGCGCACATGGGCGGTGAAGATGGCGGGCGGGATGTCGGAGGCGAGCGGGGAGACCGCGTCGAGGTCGGAGAGCTGGAACAGCAGCGGGCGGCCGTTGACGATGAAGTCGACGAAGTCCCGGTGCACTTGGTACTCACCGTTGGCGAGGACTCCACCGGCGCGCATCGCCGGTGCCAGGCCGAAGGTCGCGTACTCGGCAGACATGCTGTGAGTATCCCCACCTCTGACGTGATGTGAGCACGGCATTCAGGATTCGGCTACGTTCCGGGCATGGACGCGACCGAAGTGATCGTGGTGGGCAGCGGTGTCATCGGCCTGACGACGGCGGTCGTCCTCGCCGAGGCGGGGCGCCGCGTGCGCGTGTGGACGCGGGCGCCCGCCGAGCGCACGACCTCGGCCGTTGCGGGCGCGCTGTGGTGGCCGTACCGCATCGAGCCGGAGGCGCGGGCCGGAGAATGGTCACTTCAATCCCTGTCCGTGTACGCCGAGTTGGCGTCCCGGGACGCCGCGAGCGGCGTACGCATGGTCGAGGGCGTACACGCCGGCACCCGGCTGGACGGGCTCGGCCCGTGGGCGGCGCGGGTGCCCGGGCTGCGCACGGCGACGCCGGAGGAGTGCGCAGGACCGGGGCTGTGGGCGCGGCTGCCGCTGCTCGACATGCCGGTCCATCTCGGCTGGCTGCGGCGGCGGTTGGCGGCGGCGGGCGGGGTGGTCGAGGAGCGCGGGATCGCCCGCCTCGACGAGGCCCTCGCGGCGGCGCCCGTGGTCGTCAACTGTTCGGGGCTGGGCGCCCGGACCCTCGTACCGGACGAGCAAGTGCACCCGGTGCGCGGGCAGTTGGTCGTCGTGGCGAACCCGGGGCTCACGACGTGGTTCACGGCCGCCGATGCCACCTCGGACGCCACGACCTACTTCTTCCCGCACGGGGAGCGGCTGCTGCTCGGCGGGACCGCGGAGGACGGCGACTGGTCGACGGAGCCGGACCCGGCGGTGGCCGACGCGATCGTGAAGCGGTGCGCGGCGGTGCGCCCGGAGATCGCGGGGGCGCGGATCCTGGAGCACCGGGTGGGGCTGCGGCCTGCGCGGCCCGCCGTCCGGCTGGAGCGTGAACAGACGGGCGGGGACGGCGTGTTGGTGCACAACTACGGGCATGGCGGCGGCGGTGTGACCGTCGCGTGGGGATGTGCCCAGGAGGCGGCGCGGCTGGCCGGCGCCGCCTCCTGAAGGCCCGGGCGGTCAGGCCCGTGGACCGGTGGACTTCACCGTCTCCCCTTCGTCCTCCGTGTCGTCCGTGACGGGGCCGATCTGGATCTCGAACTCGCCGTCGTACTGCTCGTGTCCGGCGATCACGGCCTTCTCCACGGCGTCGGTGCCGTGCTCGCCGCGCACGATGAGCGGGTCGCTGCGCAGGTCCCGCATCAGCGCCACGCACATGCCGATCATCACGAGTGTGAAGGGCGCGGCGACGAGGATCGTGAGGTTCTGCAGGCCCTTCAGGGCGTTGTCCTCACCGTCGCCGATGAGCAGCATGATCGCGCCGACGGCGCCGGTCACGACGCCCCAGAAGACGACCACGAGCTTGCCGGGTTCGAGGGCGCCCTTCTGGGACAGAGTGCCCATCACGATGGAGGCCGCGTCGGCGCCCGAGACGAAGAAGATGCCGACGAGGATCATCACGAGCAGGCTGGTCGCCGTCGCGATCGGGTACTCGTGCAGGAGCCCGAAGAGCTGGGCCTCGGGGGTGGAGTCGTTGGCGAGACCGCCGTGCTCCTTGACCTTCATCGCCGTGCCGCCGAAGACCGCGAACCAGATGAGGCTCACCGTGCTCGGCACCAGGATGACGCCGCCCACGAACTGCCGGATGGTGCGCCCCCGGCTGATGCGGGCGATGAACATGCCGACGAAGGGCGTCCAGGAGATCCACCAGGCCCAGTAGAAGACCGTCCAGCTGCCCAGCCAGTCCGAGACGCCCTTGCCGCTGGACGCCTCGGTGCGGCCGATGAGCTGCGGCAGATCGCCCAGGTAGGCGCCGATCGACGTGGGGAACAGGTCGAGGACGATGACGGTCGGTCCCGCGATGAAGACGAAGACCACGAGCAGCAGCGCGAGCACCATGTTGATGTTGGAGAGCCACTGCACGCCCTTCTCCACACCGGAGATGGCGGAGGCCACGAACGCCACGGTGAGGACGGCGATGATGGCGACGAGCAGGCTGGTGGGGACGTCGTCGGCCCAGTTGAGCACCTCGAAGCCGCTGCCGATCTGCAGGGCACCGAGGCCGAGCGAGGCGGCGGAGCCGAAGAGCGTCGCGAAGATCGCGATGATGTCGATGACCCTGCCCCAGGCGCCGTGGGCGTGCTTCTCGCCGATGAGCGGCTCGAAGACGGCGCTGATGGTCTGGCGGCGGCCGCGCCGGAACGTGCTGTAGGCGATGGCGAGGCCCACGACCGCGTAGATCGCCCAGGGGTGGAGCGTCCAGTGGAAGAGGGTGGTGGCCATGGCCGTTTCCATCTTCGCCGCCGAGTCCGACGGGTCGGTGCCCGGCGGCGGCGAGGAGAAGTGGGCGAGCGGCTCGCTCACGCCGTAGAACATCAGGCCGATGCCCATGCCGGCGCTGAACATCATCGCGACCCAGGAGACGGTGCGGAACTCCGGCTCCTCCCCCTCCTTGCCGAGGGTGATCTTGCCGTAGCGGCTCATGGCGAGCCAGAGCGCGAAGACGACGAAGCCGGTGGCGGCCAGCATGAAGGCCCAACCGCCGTTGTGGATCAGGCCGTTGAGCATCTTGGTGGAGACGCTCTCCAGCGAGTCCGTGGCGGCGGCGCCCCAGACCACGAAGGCGAGGGTGAGCACGGCGGTCACGCCGAACACGATCCGGTCGGTCTGTGGTCGCCCCTCGCCGGAGAGGTCCGCGCCTTCGGGCGGACCTCCTCCGGTGACCGACTTCTGTGGTTCTTGCGTCACAAAGTGCACCTTTCACGGAGTTGAATCGGCGGTGAATCCATCGACTCTTTGTTCTCCGTTACCCCCTACCACATGTGACGCTCCTCTCACCCCCTCAACAGCCGGTGTCGGGGCGCCCGCTGACGAGGTGATAGGGCGCGCGCTCGTCGAGCAGCAGCGGGACGAGGGCCCGCGCGGACTGCCGCAGCGGTACGTAGGCGCCCTTTCCGCGGTGCCGCACCGTCACGCCGTGCAGGGCGAGTTCGTCCTTGACGTCGGCGTACTGGGCGGCGTCGAGCCGGTAGCCGCAGGGCGGGTCCTGGAGGATCTCGGCGGGCTCGGCGGGGTCGTTGTCGGCGCCGCCGAGGTAGACGGGCCCGCGGTCGCGGAACCCGGCGAGCCGGGCCGCCGTCGTGGCCCGCTCCAGGCGGTCGCGGCGGGCGTCGGCGTAGCCGACCAGGCCGCCCAGCGCGGCGAGTTGGGAGTCGACGCGGCGCCGGTTGTTGAGGGCCGGGTCGTTCTTCTCGGCTTCGGTCTTCGGGTCGACGCGGCTCTCGATGAGCAGCCCGGCGGCGTGCTTGATGCCGGAGACGTTGCGCAGGATGCGCTCCTGGCCGTCGCCCGCGGTCTGCTTGATCGGGTCGCCGGTGACGGGGTCGGTCCAGATGCCGTACGTGCCGGTGGTGTACCCGGAGTCGCCGGCGGCGGGGCGGACGTACCCCTGGGAGAGGGTCTGCGCCTCGCGGTGGACGGCCGCGTCGGTGTTGAGGTTGCGGGGCCAGAGGTCGAACAGGTCCTTGTCGTAGTACTGGGGCGTGGCGCCGTACTCGTGCAGGTCGTAGATGACGTCGGGCCGCCGGTCGCGGATCACGGCGGCGACGGCGCGGGCCTCGGCGGTCTTGAGGGCGATGTGGTCGCGGTTGATGTCGACGCCGTCGGAGTTCCCGCGGGTGTCGGCGGCGCGGCCGTCCGGGTTGGCGGTGGGGACGACGAGGAGGGTGGTGCGGCTGAGGAAGCGCCGCGTCTTCTTGTCCGTCGCGTACGCGAGGTCGCGCACCGTCGTCAGGCACGCCTCCCGGCCGGACGGCTCGTCGCCGTGCTGGCTGCAGATCAGCAACACCGTGTTGGCGGTGGGCCGTTCACCGATGCGGACCAGCTGGACGGGGCGGTCCTGCTTCGTGGTGCCGATGCGGGCGACGGAGACGCGGTCGCTCGCCTTGTCGACGGTGGCGAGCAGCCGCTGTTCCTCGGGTTGGCTGGTCCAGCGGGCGCCGTGGGACTCCTCGAATCCGGTACGGGGCGGGGTCGCCGCCGCCTGGGCGGGCACCGTCAGGAGGGGCGCGGCGAGGGCGACGGCGACGCAGCCCAGGGTGAGGGCGCGGGTGCGGGCGCGGGCGCGCGGGGAACGCAGGGTGCGCAGCGGTCTCTTGGCTCTCAGGGGTCTCATGCGGTGCTGCCTCCCGGGACATGGCGGAACGGACGCGGCGGGGCCACGCCGTCGAGACGGGACTCGCGGGGGGTGGTGCTCTGCGGGGTGCTCTTGGCGGTGCTCTTGGTGGTGCGGAACGCGTCGGCGCCGCCCACGAGCGGGACCTGCGCGGAGGTGCGGGACAGGTCGAGGGCGAGGGTCGGGGTGTCGGCCGGGGGTTCGATGAGGTTCTGGTCGGTGCCCGCGACGATCAGGGCGAGCCGGTGGCCCTTGGGGACGACGTGGTCACTGGCGGCCAGGTCGAGGGTGATCGTATAGGGCTTGCCGGGGGTGAGGAGGCGGCCCTTGCGGGGGTCGGCGTAGGTGCCGAGGTCGGCCCAGCCGCGGCTGAAGACGGTGTAGTCGACGGCTGCCTTCTTGGCCTCGGTGCGCTTGAAGCAGGAACTGTCGCCGCTGGTGGAGGCGCCCCAGCAGGTGCGGTCCGCGAGGGTGGTGATGCCCTCGTGGTCATCGGCGTAGTCCCGGATGGTGTCGGGACCGAGGTCGACCAGGACCGCCGAGAGGTGGGCGGTGCGGGTGGTCGGGGTGGCCGTGACGGTCACCTTCGAGGAGCCGGACAGGCGCAGGTCGCGGGCGAGGGGGCGGGTGGTGAACCCGGCCTTGTCGGGCGTCGACCTGTCGATGGCCGCGGCCCAGTCGGTCTCGCTGCGCTGCGGGTCGTCGGTGAAGCGCTCGGTGCCCTTGCCGCGCTCGGTGCCGAGCGTGCCGACGCCGGGTGCCGTGCCCTTGCCGGGGCGCAGCTCGACGCTCTCGGTGGCGCGCGGCGGCCAGACGCGGTCGGTGGACCACCGGTCGGGGGCGCGCTCGATGTCGGCCATGGGCTCGCGGTCGATGCCGTTGTCGTAGCCGAGGAGTTCGTGGTCGAACCAGCGGTGCAGGGTGTCCACCCAGGCGGTGCGGCGGAAGTCGAAGGGGTCGACGTGACCGGTCTGGGAGAGCCAGAGCTTGCGCTGGACGCCGTTCTCGGCGAGGGCGTCCCACCACTGGCCGAAGTGCTTGGTGCGGACGTTCAGGTCCTGCATGCCGTGCACGGCGAAGACGCTTGCGCGCACCTTGCCGGCGTCCGGCACGTGGTCGCGCTCGGTCCACAGCGGGGTCCAGTCGCCGCTGCGGGGCGCTCCCTCGACGAGTCTCTTCTGCACGGCGCCGCAGCGGGCGCGGGCCTCGGGGCTCTCCACGGCGTTGGACAGGCCGTCGGGGCCGCCGTCGTAGAGCGGGGCGCCCTGGGCGAAGTAGTAGTCGTACCAGGAGGAGATGGCGCCGATCGGGACGATGGTCTTCAGTCCCTCGACGCCGGTCGCGGCCACGCCGTTGGCGACGGTGCCGTCGTAGCTCTTGCCGATCATTCCGGTGCTGCCGTCGGTCCAGCCCGTCGCCGTGGCGCGCGCCGTGCCGGTGCGGCTGGTGTAGCCCTCGGCCCGCCCGTTGAGCCAGTCCACGACGGCCTTGGCGGACTGGACGTCGGAGCGGCCGCCGACGTCGACACAGCCGTCGGAGCGGTTGGTTCCGGCCAGGTCGACGCCGACGAACGCGTAGCCGCGGGGCACGAAGTAGTTGTCGTAGAACAGCGGCATCTGGACGACATGGCCGTCCGCGTCGTAGGTCTTCTTCTGGCTCTCGTTGCCGCGCCCGCAGCAGGAGTAGTACGGGCTGGCGTCCATGATCACGGGTATCTTCCGCCCCTGCTGGGCGGGTTCGCGGGGCCGGACGATGTCGACGGCGACGCGGTCGGTCCGCCCGTCGCCGTCCCCGTCGAGCCGGGTGTCGACCCAGACGGACTCGCGTATCGCCTTCTCGTACGAGTAGACGGGCTCGCTCTCGCGCGGGGGGCGCGGGGCGCCGAGTGCGGCGCCCGGGGATATGAGCGTCGCCATCAGGGCGGCGAGTGCCGCCGTCACCAGGGATCTCCAGATGAAGCGCGTGCGTCGCGCACGTATCGGCATGCGCGGAAGCTACACCGGTCAACTCCCGTGCGACAGAGGGCGAGAAGGGGCGAGAACGGACGCCGGACGGCCCTTGGGACGAATGGCCGCATGTCGGCTGAATGGCAATCGTGTGTCATCCGGGGCCATGGACATGACGCGCGCACAGGGGGCTGAATAGGCTCCCAGCAGTCCCAACAGATCTTGTGACCCTAAGACTTGGAGCTTCCGTGTACCGCAGACTCATCGCCCCGGGCGCGTTCGCGGCCGCGCTGCTGCTGGCGATCCCGGCATCGGCCGCAGACTTCACCCCTGGGGCTCCGGGCGCCGGCGACCCCTACTACCCGGCCAGCGGCAACGGCGGATACGACGTCTCGCACTACGACCTGCGCCTGAAGTACCAGCCCGCCACCGACCTCCTGGAGGGCACGGCGACGATCTCCGCCAAGGCCACCCAGAACCTGTCGCGCTTCAACCTCGACTTCGGCCTGAAGGTCAGCGAGGTCCGCGTCAACGGCAAGAAGGCCGCGTTCGCGAAGACCGGCGAGCAGGAGCTGGAGATCACTCCGGCGGCCGGGCTGCCCAAGGGCACGCCGATCACGGTCGTCGTGCGCTACGCGGGCAAGCCCTCCGAGGTGAAGATCAACGGCTACACCGCGTGGGCGCGCACCCCGGACGGCGGCGTGGCCGCGCAGGAGCCGGAGTCCGCCGCGTGGTGGTTCCCCTCCAACGACCACCCGCGCGACAAGGCCACCTACGACGTCTCGGTCGCGGTGCCCGACGGCCACCAGGCGATCTCCAACGGCGTGCTGCAGTCGCAGAGTTCGAAGCTCGGCTGGACCCGCTACAGCTACCGTTCCAACAAGCCGCAGGCCAGCTATCTGACGACGCTGGCCGTCGGCAAGTTCGACATCACGACGGACAAGACGGCCGACGGGCTGCCGGTCCTCAACGCCTACAGCAAGGACCTCGGCGACAACGACGGGGCGGCGCGCGCCAGCATCGAGCGCACCACCGAGGTCGCGGAGTGGCTGGAGACGGTCTTCGGGAAGTACCCCTTCAACGCGCTCGGCGGCTACGTCCCGAACGTGACGAGCGGCTTCGCCCTGGAGACCCAGACCCGCCCCTTCTACAGCCCGAAGCAGTTCGCGAACGGCGCCAACGTCTCCGTCGTCGTCCATGAGCTGGCCCACCAGTGGTACGGCGACAGCGTCTCCGTCGACAACTGGAAGGACATCTGGGTCAACGAGGGCTTCGCCCGCTACAGCCAGTGGCTCTGGTCGGAGAAGGAGGGCGAGGGCACGGCGCAGGAGCTCGCGGACTACGTGTACGCGCAGCACCCCGCCGACGACGCCTTCTGGACCGTCAAGCCGGGCGACCCGGGCCCGGACAACCAGTTCGACATCGCCGTCTACGACCGGGGCGCGCTCGCCATCCAGGCCCTGCGCAACGCGGTCGGCGAGGACGCGTTCTTCCAGATCCTCAAGGGCTGGCCGAAGGAGCACGCGTACGGGAACGCGAAGGTCGGTGACTTCGTGAAGTACGCGGAGAAGGTGTCGGGCAAGCCGCTGGCCGAGCTCTTCGACACCTGGCTGTACCAGCCGTCGAAGCCCGCGGCGCCCGCCGCGAAGAAGGCGGGCGTGCTGCGTGCCCCGGCGAAGGGTGCCGCGGCGAAGGCGCCCGCTCGGCCGAAGTCGTGGAAGCAGATCGCCGCGACGAACGAGGTGCACGCGCACTGAGTCCGCTCAGCCCTCGGTGTGCGGGCCCCGCGTCCGGCGTGTGTGCGCCGGGTGCGGGGCCCTTCTGAGTCAGAACCCCTTCCGACCGGATCATGGGCACCGATGCCCACTTCTGACCGATTCCTGGATGCCGCTCCCCCCGCTCCGTCGGGCTCGTCACACTGAGCGCGCGTGGGTGACCACGCGCGGAGTGACCAGTCCGCGGGGAGAAAGCATGTCTGCACCATCCGGTCTGAGCAGGGGAAACCTCCCCGCCGAGACCACCAGCTTTGTGGGGCGTGGCCCCGAACTCACCGTCGTGGGCGGGGCGTTGCGGGACGCACGGGTCGTCACCATCACCGGTCCGGGAGGTGTCGGCAAGACCCGGCTCGCGCTGCGGGCGGCGGCCGCCGCCCGTGAGCGCTGGCCCGACGGCGTCTGGCTCGCCGACCTGTCGGCGCTGCACAGCCCCGAGCTGCTCGCCCTCACCGTGTCGGAGTCCCTGCGCATCGTGGACCAGACGGTGCGGCCCATGGCGGTGGTGCTCGCCGAGTGGCTCGCGGACAAGGAGCTGCTGCTCGTCCTGGACACCTGCGAGCACCTGGTGGAGGCGTGCGCGTCGCTGGCCACCGAACTGGCCGCCGTGGCACCGAAGGTGACCGTCCTGTGCACCTCGCGCCAGCCGCTGCCGGTGCGCGGGGCACAGGTGCTGGAACTGCGCCCGCTCGCGGTGCCGGGAGACGGAGACCGGGACACGGGCCGAGACGGGGACCCGCACGGGGCCCGGGACGGAGACGGGGACACGTCGATGGACACCGACGGGCCGTGCGAGTCGCTGGAACTGTTCACGGAGCGGGCCGCGGCCGCGGTGCCGGGCCTGCGCTTCGCGGGGGCGGATGTGGCGGCCGCCGAGGAGGTGTGCCGCCGCCTCGACGGCATCCCGCTGGCCCTGGAACTGGCGGCGGCGCGACTGCGCCAGCTCTCGGTGACGCGCCTCGCGGCGGAGCTGCGCCTGCGCTTCGAGACCCTGGACGAGCCGGCTGAGGAGGACGCGGCAGGCACGGAAGGCACGATGGCGGACGTGGAAGGAGCGGCGGGCACGGCGGGCGCGGCGGGCGCGGACAGCACGGAGGCCGGGCTCGACCGGCACCGGACGCTGCGCACCGCCATCGGCTGGAGCCATGAACTCTGCACTCCCCTGGAGCGGTTGCTGTGGGCGCGGCTCGCGGTCTTCCCCGGCAGCTTCGACCCGGCCTTCGTGCGCGAGGTGTGCGCGGGCGGCCCGCTCGGCGCCGACCAGGTGGGCCCGGTGCTCGCCGGGCTCGTCGACAAGTCGGTGGTCACGCGCGTGGGCGACCGCTACCGGATGCTCGACACCATCCGGGAGTACGGGGGTCAGTGGCTGGCCGGGCTCGGGGAGGAGCCGGGGGTGCGGCGCCGCCACGCGGAGGCGTTCCTGCGGCTCGCGCGGGAGGCGGACGCCGAGTGGATCGGCCCCCGCCAGCGGCAGTGGTACGGGCGTCTGGCCGCCGAACACGCCAATCTGCGGGCCGCGTTGGACTTCCACCTGGCCCGGGGCGACGCGGCCGCGGCGGTGGGGATGGCGGGCGCGCTGTGGTGCTTCTGGTTCTGCTGCGGGGTGCAGCGGGAGGGCTGCGACTACTTGGACCGGGCCCTGGCCCTCGACCCGTCGCCCGGCTACCTGCGGGGTGAGACGGGGCCGGTGCGGGACCGGGTGCGGGCGGTGTGGGTGCGCGGGTACCTCGCCAACGTCCAGGGGGACTCGGCCTTTCCGGAGGAGGCGGCCCGGCAGTGCGCCGCGATGGCGAGGCCCGGCGACCGCACGGGTGCCGCGCTGGCCGCCGCGCAGCTGACGGCGGCCCGGCTGACCCTGTACGGGGACCAGCGGGCCACGGTGGCGGCGCTGGAGGGCTGGTCCGCGGAGCCGCCCGAGGACTACGCGTTCCCGTTCTGGGTGATGGGCCGCCTCACCCTCGGCTACGCCCTCGCCCAGCTGGGCGAGTTCGACACGGTGAGCGAGCTGATGAGCCGGGTGCGGCAGCAGTGCGGGGCGCGGGGCGACCTGTGGGCGTCGTCGATCGCGCAGTACCTGTGCGCGATCGCGGAGGCGGGCAACGGCCGCTTCGGCCAGGCCCAGGCCCACGCCGAACGGGCTCTGGCGGGCCCGCAGGTTCTCGGCGACACCCTGATGAGCGCGGTGATCCTGGACGTCCTCGCCCCCGCGACCCTGGCCCTCGGCCGGGCGGAACGGGCGGCCTGCTTCCAGGGCGTCGCGGACAGCCTGTGGCAACGCGTGGGCGGCAGCCCGCACTCCAAGTCCCCGCACTTCCAACAGGCCCGCCAGGCATGCGAGGAGGGCGCACGGCAGGCTCTCGGCGATCCCGCGTACGAGCGGGCGTTCCGGGACGGGGCGGCGCTGGGGATGAGCCGGGGGCTGGCGTATGCGCGGGGAGCCGAACTCCCGTCACCGGAAGGCTGACGCCGACAACGACCGGCCCCGGCTCCCTCTACGGGCGCGGGGCCGGCTAGCTCCCGCCCCCGGACACCTGATCACAGCCCGTCTCGGGCAGCGGGCACGGAACGTCGACGGGCGCCGTGCGCGGCTCGCAGATCAGCAGGGCCAGGTCGTCGGTGAGGGGGCCCGCCGTATGGGCCGCGACGAGGGTGTGGAGGGCGTCGAGGCAGTCGTGCAGAAGCGGTCCGCCGAGCGCCTTCTTGACCCGGGCGTCGAGCGGGAACATCACGCCCTCGGCGTCGCGCGCCTCGCTGAGCCCATCGGTGTAGAGCAGCAGCCGCTCGCCGTCCGCGAGGCGGTAGCGCTGCTGGCGCGGGACGGGGTGGAGGCCCAACGGCGGTACGGGCTCCGCCGGTTCGAGGGCTTCGAGCCGCGCCCCGAGGCGCAGCGGCGCGGGATGCCCGCAGTTGACCAGGCGCACCTCGCCGGGGGCGAACTCGGCGAGGACGACGGTGACGAAGTCCTCGGCACCGAGACGGCTGCCGATCGCGGCGTCCACGCGGCCGGCCAGGTCCGGCAGCCGTGGCGTACCGGGGGCCAGGGCCCGGAAGGCGGCGACGGTGGCCGCCGCGAGCCGGACCGCCACGGCCCCGTGACCGCGCGCGTCCCCGACGATCACACGGAGCCCGTACGGCGAGTCGACGATGTCGAAGAGATCACCGCCGAGCACGGCGTCCGGGGAGGCGGAGAGATAGCGGGTGGCGATGCGGTGGCGGCCGATGTGGAGGTCGAGGGGGGCCGGGGGGACGGGCGGAGGCGTGCTGGTGGGGTGGGCGGTGGGTGCGGGTGGGGGTGAGGGTGGGGTGTTGACTTCGGCGGTGGCTGCGGCTGCGGCTGCTTCGGTGGCGGCGACCTTGGCGGCGGCGGCTGCAGCTGTGCCGGTGGCGTCAGTGGCGTCGGTGGAGGTGGCCTCAGCGGCGGCTGCGGCTCCGCTGGTGGCGTCGGTGGCTGACAGGGCTGCGCCGGTGACGTCGGTGGCAGCGACCTTGGCGGCGGCTGCGCGGTGCCGCGCCAGGCACCCGACGACCGCGGCGGCCACCGCCGGCACGACCGCAGCCGCGACCCGGCCGAACCCCGACGCGACCACACCCGCCACAACACCCACACCGACAACAACAACGCCGGTGGCGAGCAGGGCACGCTTTCCCGCAGCAGGCACCCGACCCGCCTCCCCCACCGTTGCTCGTACGGCCTTCACCCCCTGGCCCGCGGCGAGACGCCACGGGCCGAACGGCCACTGTCCCGCACGGCCGGGTGCGACAGTCGTCGAAGCGTGAAGGTGACGGAAGCTGACCGCAGCTGTCCGGAAGCTTCACTTCCGAAGCGCGGAGCCCGGACCCGAAAGCCGGGACCGGAGAGGCGGGACCGGCGGGGCGGGCCGGGCGAGGCGGGACCGGCGGGGCGGGACCTGCGGGGCGGCCGGGAGGCGGGACCGGCGAGCCAGGAGCCGGGCTCAGCGGTGTGCGCGGTGTTCTGCCCTGGCCGCCCGCGCGAGCGGCAAGTACCGCACCCGTTCAGGCAAGACCGGCACCACCACGCGCACCACCCGGCCGAACCGGCGCAGCGCCCGCTCCTCTCGAGCCGTCCACTCCAGGCCGATCGCCTCCCGCGCGTCGGGCGGCAACAGCCCGATCGTGAGGAAACGGCGGAGACGGGCGAGCGGGGGCAGCAGGAGAGGCCACAGCGCCCGGAGGGTCCACCGCACCGGGCGGGGGCCGAAGTCCGGCGCGGGAATGGCCGGAGTCGGGCTCGTCAGCTCGCGGACCACCGCGTTCGACTGCACCTCGTGCGCGAGCATCTCGCGGTAGTACGGCCAGAACTCCTCGACCGTGCCCGGCATGTCCCGGTCCCGCAGCCCGAGGATCCGGCCGACCTGGAGCCACTCCGCGTACAACTGCCGCTCCTCGCCCGGCGTGAAGGGCCGCCGGCCGACGTAGCGCTGCGCGTGCCGGTAGACGGGGAAGCCGGTGGCGTGCACCCAGGCGTAGGCGGCGGGGTCGAGCGCCCGGAAGGGGCGGCCGCGGGTGTCGGTGCCCCGGATGGAGCGGTGCAGGACCCGGAGCCTGCGCCCCTCCTCGGCGGCGCACTCACCCCCGTACACCCAGAGGGCCAGCGAACGCAGCGAGCGTTCGCCGCGTCCCCAGGGGTCGGTGCGGAAGACCGAGTACGCGTCCACCCCGGCGCCGACCGCCGGATGCGCCACCTGAAGGGTCATCGCGGCGGGCAGGGCCAGCAGCATGCGGACGTCTCCCGCGATGCTCCAGAGGATGCCGCCGGGAGGGGGTGGGGCGGGGTTCGACGGGGCGTCGTGCGACGTGGCGTGAGAGGTCATGGCGCCGTGGGGGTCGGGAGAGGTGGCCGTGGTCCTGATTCCAGTATGCGGCGGCCCGGGCCCGCCCGGTGGCGACGCGGACGAGGACGAGGAGGATGGCGAGGGTGACGGGGACAGGGGGATGGGGATGGGGATGGGGAGGGTGGTGCAGGCTCAGGGAACGGGTGGTGGCGCCACCGCCGGGAGCGGGTCATCGACGGAGCGGGACGCCAGCTCCGAGGCCACCTCCGCCACCTGGCACCGCAGTTCGGCCTCGGCGGAGGCGCGCTCGGCCTCGACGCGGGCCTGTCCGGCGGTGATCACGGCGCCCCGCTCGCGCCGCTCCTCGACGCGGGCGGCCTCGGGCAGCGCGGTGCTCTGTTCCCGGCTCGGCCCCGTGGCCTCGTACGCCTCGTACGCCTCGGGCACCTCGGCCCCCTCCGCACGGCGCAGCACCCTGCGGAGCAGGAGGTAGCAGAGGGCGAGCAGCGGCAAGGCGTAGGCCCAGTCGTGCACCCTGGGGTTCACCGGGCCCAGGTCGGCCGGAACTAAATGCATGGGGACTCATTACCCGCTCATCGGCGCGAAGCAACGCACACATGTCACTGCCGTGCGGGGATCCGTGCGGGGATTCCGTTCCGGGCTTCCGTTCCGGGTTTCCGTTCCGGGTTTCCGTGCGGGGATGGGGAGTGTTTCCGTGCGGGGATGGGGAGTTGGGCCTCCGCCAGAAATGCGTGGACGGGCTCGGCGGCCCTCGCTAGGGTGCTGATCGTGAACAGCCCCGAGTCCGACAGACGCTAGCCACCGGCCGTCCGGTGGCTCTCGCGGTGTCGCCGCCCGCGCTCGCGGGTGTGCTGTTCCCTTTCTGCGCGTTCCGCCCCGGACCGCCGCCTCACGGGTTCTCTCACTTTCTCCCGATGTGGTTGCGGAGTTCTGCTGTGCCATTCGCTCTCTACATGCTCGGACTCGCCGTGTTCGCCCAGGGCACCTCCGAGTTCATGCTGTCCGGGCTCATCCCGGACATCGCCGCCGACCTGGACGTGTCCGTCGCGGCGGCCGGTTCGCTGACCTCGGCGTTCGCCGTGGGCATGGTCGTCGGTGCGCCCCTGATGGCGGCCCTGAGTCTGCGCTGGCCGCGCCGCCGCGCGCTGCTCGCGTTCCTCCTCACCTTCCTGTGCGTGCACGTCCTCGGCGCCCTCACCACGAGCTATCCGGTCCTCGTGGGCACGCGGGTGGTGGGGGCGCTCGCCAACGCCGGGTTCCTGGCCGTCGCCCTGGCGGCCGCCACCTCGATGGTCGCCCAGGACGCCAAGGGGCGCGCCACGTCGGTGCTGCTCGGAGGCGTCACGCTCGCCTGTGTCGCGGGGGTGCCCGCGGGTGCGCTGCTCGGCGCGGTGTGGGGGTGGCGGTCGGCGTTCTGGGCCGTGGCCGTCGTCTCGGTTCCGGCGGTCGTCGCGATCGTGCGGTCGGTGCCGGACGGGGCTGCCGCGCCCGGGTCCGGGACGGGGCCCGGATCCAGGTCCGGGTCCGGTTCCGCCACGAGGTCCGGGACGGGATCCGGGACGGGATCCGGGACGGGATCCGGGACGGGATCCGGGACGGGATCCGGGACGGGATCCGGGACGGGATCCGGGACGGGATCCGGTGGTGCCGGGCGGGGCGCGGCCGCCCCTGCCCTCCGGGCCGAGCTCGGCGTGCTGCGGCGCCCCCGGCTCCTGGTGACCCTGCTGCTGGGGGCGCTGGTCAACGGCGCGACCTTCTGCACGTTCACGTATCTGGCGACGCTGGCCACGGACGTCAGTGGGTTCGGCGACGCGTGGGTGCCGGGGGTGCTCGCGCTGTTCGGCGCGGGGTCGTTCCTCGGGGTCACGATGGCGGGGCGGCTTGCGGACACCAGGCCGGTCGCGGTCCTGACGGTGGGCGGTACGGCGCTCCTGGCCGGGTGGGTGCTGTTCGCGCTCACGGCGGGGAACCCCGTGGCCGCGGCGGTGCTCGTCCTGGTCCAGGGCACGCTGTCGTTCGCGGTCGGCACGACGCTCATCACGCGCGCGCTGTACGCGGGCTCGGACGCCCCCACCCTCGCCGGCGGCTTCGCCACGGCCGCCCTGAACGTGGGCGCCGCCCTCGGCCCCACCCTCGGCGGCCTGACCCTCGACACACCCCTCGGCCACCGCGCACCGCTGTGGGTCAGCGCGCTGCTCGTGGGACTCGCGGTCGTGGTCGGCGGGGCTGCCCGGGTGGTCGGGCGCCGTGCGGCAGCGAAGAGCGCGGCGGGCTCGGCCGGGGTCGTGGGGCAGGGGGTGACGCGGGTGTCCTGATGGGGCGGTGCGTCGGGCGGCTCGCTCGTGGGTCCCAGCAGGGGCGCGGGTCCCAGCAGGCACGCGGGTCCCAGCAGGCACGCGGGCGGGCCGCTCGCCCGTGAACGCGCGGCGAGGGGGCGAGGGGTGAGGGGTGAGCGACTCGCTCAGGACCCGCGGGTGCGGCTCGCCCGCGGGTCCGCGAGACGGCGGCCGGCTCCCTCCAGTGAGTCCGCGGTGCGCCTCCTGCGGGTCCGGTCCCGCCGAGAGGCCGAGCGTCTCCCCTCCTCCCCCGAGCCCCCAAGGGGTCACCCCCCGAAGTCGTACACCGTCACCGCGATCCCCCGCCCGACGAGACGCTCGGATATCAGCGGCTCGACCCGGGACCACTTGCCGCCCGCGAGGCCGCAGCCGATGCGCGGCATGTGCACGGACGCGCCGAGCTCGGCCGCCTTGTCCGCGAGCGCGGCGAGGGCGGTGTCGATCGCCTCGTACCGCACGGGGACGCCCTTGCTGCCGGTCTTCATGCCGCGCTGGCCGACCATGTTGGCCACCCGGATGTGGCGGCCCACCTCGACGAACTGGACCGCGCCCAGGCCGAAGTCGTTCTTCGCGCGCTCCCGGTGCCAGCGGCGGTAGGCGGCCTCCGGCTCGGGCCAGCGGCGGGAGAGGGCGAGCACGAAGCCCTTGCCCCAGCCGCCCAGGTCGTTGCAGACATGGGCGATCACCTTGACGCCCTTGCCCAACGGCGCGGTGGCGTCACCCCGGACATACGTGATCTCCGACATGACGCCACCGTAAGGGCAGGCACTGACAGCGGGACCGGCCCGCCGTCACACAGGGCTACTCCTGTGGCTACTCCTGCGTCAGGCTCTGCGCCTCGCGGTCGACCCGCTTGCGGACGCCGAACCAGCCCACGACCAGGGCCGCGCCCACGATCGGGATCAGGAACAGGGTCTTGCGGCCGATCTCCGCGTCCTTCCACATGAGGCCGAGCACGGCGAGCAGGAACGCGATCGTCACGTACTCCGTGACCCCGCTGCCGGGCAGGCGGAACTTCGGGCGGCTGATCCGGCCCGCCTTGGCGGCACGCACGAAGGCGAGGTGGCAGACCATGATCGTGATCCAGGTGCCGATGATGCCGAGCGAGGCCACGTTCAGGACGATCTCGAACGCCTTCTCCGGGACGATGCTGTTCAGGCCCACGCCGAGCACACCGATCGAGGCGGTGAGCAGGATGCCGCCGTACGGGACCTGGTTGCGGTTCATCCTCGCCGTGAACTTGGGCGCCGAGCCCGCCATCGCCATCGAGCGCAGGATGCGGCCGGTGGAGTACAGGCCGGAGTTGAGGGAGGACATGGCGGCCGTGAGGACCACGAAGTTCATGACGTCGCCCGCGGCCGGGACGCCGATCTTGGAGAGGACCGTCACGAAGGGGCTCTGGTCGGCCGAGTACATGGCGCCGGGGAGCAGCAGGGCGAGCAGGACGACCGAGCCGACGTAGAAGAGGCCGACGCGCCACATGATCGAGTTCACCGCGCGCGGGACGATCTTCTGCGGGTCCTTGGTCTCGCCGGCCGCGACGCCGACCAGCTCCAGGGACGCGTACGCGAAGACGACGCCCTGCATCACGATCACGACCGGCATCATGCCGTTCGGCAGGAAGCCGCCGTGGTCCGTGATCATGTTCAGGCCCGGCGTCTCGCCACCCACCTTGTGCTGGGTGCTCAGCAGGAAGATGCCGATGATCATGAAGGCCGTGAGCGCCGCGACCTTGATGATCGCGAACCAGAACTCCATCTCACCGAAGTACTTCACCGAGATGAGGTTCACGGAGAGGACCACCGCGAGGGCGATCAGCGCGAGCACCCACTGGGGTATGTCGGTGAAGAAGCTCCAGTAGTGGGTGTAGAGGGCGATCGCCGTGATGTCGGCGATGCAGGTCGTCGACCAGTTGAGGAAGTACATCCAGCCGGCGAAGTAGGCGCCCTTCTCGCCGAGGAACTCGCGCGCGTACGAGACGAACGAGCCGGACGACGGACGGTAGAGCACCATCTCGCCGAGGGCGCGTACGACGAAGAAGGCGAAGATGCCGCACACGAGGTACGCGAGGGCGAGTGCGGGGCCCGCCGAGTTGAGGCGGCCGCCCGCCCCGAGGAAGAGGCCCGTGCCGATCGCGCCACCGATCGCGATCATGTTGACGTGACGGGCCTTGAGGTCCTTGCTGTATCCGGCGTCGCCCGCGTCCGCGGGGGCCTGGGAGGCGTCGTTGCGGGACGCGTCCACGGCGGCCGTGTCTACGGCTTCCTTGCTCACGTGGTGGATCTACTCTCTGGTCGCCCGGAAGAGCTCCGGGGTCCGGATGTGCTCCGGTCCGCGACACCCCTGACGTGGCGCGGACCGATTGGACACCTTCCCCCAGAGATCACCCACTACGCGGTGGCGCACGTCACATAGCGGTACTTCTCACATGGTGATCAGGGCATGTACAGCTGCTGGTCAAGGGGTGTACAGATCGTCGATCGCCTGCTGGTAGCGGTCCCTGATGACCCGTCGGCGCAGCTTCAGGGAGGGCGTGAGCTCGCCGGTCTCGGGGCCCCACTCCTCGCCGAGCAGGCGGTAGCGCTTGACCTGCTCGGTGCGGTTGAGGCGGGAGTTGGCGGCCTCGACGGCGCGGTCGACCTCCGCGCGCACGGCCTCGCTCGTGGTCAGGTCGCCGGTGATGCCGTGCGCGGCGGCCCACGCGGGGGCCATCTCGGCGTCGAGGACGAGGAGGGCCACCAGGTAGGAGCGGCCGTCGCCGTGGACGAGGGCCTGGCCGATGAGGGGGTGCTCCTTGAGGGCGTTCTCGACGAGGGCGGGCGAGACGTTCTTGCCCGTCGAGGTCACGATCATTTCCTTCTTGCGGTCGGTGAGCCAGAGGTAGCCGTCCTCGTCGAGCCGCCCGATGTCGCCGGTCGCGAACCAGCCGTCGGCGTCGACCATGCCCTCCACGGTGCCGTCGGCGCGCAGGTAGCCGTCGCTGACCGTCGCGCCGCGCACCAGGATCTCGCCGTCCTCGGCGACGCGGACCTCGACGCCGTCCAGGGGGCGGCCCACCGAACCGAGCCGGAAGCCGGAGGGGTTGTTCGTCGTGACGACGCCCGTCGTCTCGCTCAGCCCCCACGCGTCCATGATCGTGATGCCGAAGCCCGCCCAGAACCGCACGATGTCCAGGGGAATGGGCGCCGACGCGCTCGACGTCGACACGAGCCGGTCGAGCCCGGCAAGGGAGAGGAGCGGGTCGAGGACCTGCTCCTTGGCCTCCTGGTACGCGGACTCGACCGCGGCGGGCGGCTCCTCGCCCCGTTCGCGGTACTCCACGCGCGCGCGTGCCGCTGCGTTCGCCGCCTCGATCGCGGTGCGCTGCTCCTCGGGGAGGCCCGCGAGCACGGCCCGTACGGAGGTGGCGAGCTTCTCCCACACGCGCGGGACGCCGAAGAACTGTGCCGGGTGCAGCTCGCGCGCGGTCGCCGCGACCGCCGCCGGGTCCGGGCACAGGTAGACGTGCGCGGCGCGGAACACCGAGAGGTAGAGGCCCAGCATGCGCTCGGCTATGTGCGCGAACGGCAGGTAGCAGATGTGCTCGACGTGGTCGGGCAGCTCGACGACGGAGTCCAGGGCCACGGAGTTCAGGAGGACGTTGCGGTGGGTGATGCGCACGCCCTTGGGGTCGCCGGTGGTGCCCGAGGTGTAGACGACGGTGAGCGCGTCCTCGGGGCGGGCCTCGCGCCAGCCCTTCTCGAATCCGTCCGGGTCGTACAGACGGGCGCCGGTGGCGTGCAGCGAGCCGTACGTGCGGTGCGGGCCCGCCTCGGCGGCCTCGGCCACGACGAGGCGCTCCAGCGGCACCGTCCCGTCCGCCAACAGCGGCTCCCAGCGCGCCAGTTCACGGGCGCCCTCGACGATCGCGAAGCGGGCGCGGCTGTGCCGGGCGATGTGCGCGACCTGTTCGGGCGCCGCGGTGCTGTACACGGTGACGGGCACGGCGCCGAGGTGGACCAGGGCGAGGTCGCTCAGCCAGTGCTCGGCTCGGTTGGACATCATCATCAGGACGTGCTCGCCGCGCGTGACGCCGAGCGCCGTGTACCCGGCGGCGAGGACGGCGACCTTGCGGCGGACGTCGCGCCAGGTGAGGGTCGTCCACGCGGCGGCGCCCTCGTCCTTCCAGGAGAGGGCGGGCCGGTCTCCGTGGTCCTCGGCGTTGCGGAGCAGCAGGGCGGGCAGGGTGAGGTCGGCGGGGTCTCCGGGAAGTCGCAGGATCGTGCTCATGACCGTCTCCTGGTGCCATCGACGATGGGGGTGACAGGTGCGTGACGGAGCGTGTGGTCCCGGAGGGTTTCACAACTCAGCTGTGCCAGCAATACTGTTACACCGCATTGGTGCACAACCGGGGAGGCGATGCGCCGCCATGACGACGGACACCGAGGAGCCGACGCTCACTGTCGACGAGCTGGCCGCGCGCGCGGGCGTCACGGTCCGCACGATCCGCTTCTACGGCACGAAGGGCCTGCTGCCCCCTCCGGCGATCGGCCCGCGCCGCGTCGGCCACTACGGCCAGGAGCACCTCTCCCGGCTCGCCCTCATAGAGGAGCTCCAGCACCAGGGCATGACACTGGCGGCGATCGAGCGCTACCTGGAACAGCTGCCGCCCGACCTGAGCGCCCACGACCTCGCCATCCACCGTGCCGTGGTGGCCTCGTGGGCCCCGGACTCGGCCGAGGACATGGCGCTGCCCGGCCTCGAGCGCAGGGCGGGGCGCGCGCTGTCGGAGGAGGACCTGGACCGGCTCGCGGCGATGGGGGTGCTCGCGCGGACGGAGGCCCCGGAGACGTTCCGCGTCGACCCGGGCCTGCTCCGGCTCGGCGTACAGCTCCTGGACGTGCCGATCGCGCACGAGACGATCCTCGCGGCCCGCACGGTCCTCATGGAGCACACCCGCTCGGCGGCCCACGAGCTGTCGCGGCTCTTCCGCGACGAGGTGTGGGGGCCCTACCGCGAGCGCGAGTCGGACCCGGAGCACGTGGCGGCGATGCGCTCGCTCTCGGCCCATATGCAGCCGATGGTGGTGCAGGCCCTGGTGACCGCGTTCCAGCGGTCGCTGAAGGAGGAGCTGCGGGTGTGGCTCAAGGAGTCCTGAACGTCCGTCCCGCTTCTGCTTTTCCGCCTGCTTCGCCACGGCCTGCGGCCGTATCGTCAGCACATGGGGTGGGCGGCCGAGAAGGCCCGGCACACTGAGCGGCTCGGGCGCCGGATCAGGGCGTTCGGGTTCGCGGTGTGCTGCGTCGTCCTGTTGGTGTTCCTCGGCAACGCGGCGTCCAAGGCCGATCTCCACTGGGGCGGTTCGTGCTCCGCGCCCTCGGACCCCGGCTCCATCCCGAGCGTGACCTCGTCACCGGCACAGCTGCCGGGGACGACGTACTCGGCCCCCGTCTCCGCGAGCCCGACCGCCAGCGGTTCGGCGGCCGCCCCCGGCGCACAGCCGCAACAGCCCGGCGCCGCGCAGCCCACCGCCTTCCTGCCCGCGACACCGGCGTCCGGCCCCGACAACACCGCGGAGATCATCAAGGCTGTGGCGTACCTCGTCGGTGCGGTCGGCGGCGCGGCGGCCGCGATCGTCGGGCAGATCGTGATGCTGCGGGGCATCCGGGGGCAGTCGCGGGACTGAGGGCGCGCCCGCTCCCGGAAGCCCCCGCCCCCGGGAGCGCCCGCCCCCGACGCCTCAACCACCGGGCGTTCAGGACACCTTGACCGTCGCCGCCGACGCGGTCGGCGTCTCGCCGTCCGCGGCCTGCCGCAGGCGCTGTGCGTACACCTCGGAGAGGTCCGCCAGGACCGGCCGGACTCCGCTCGTCGCGCTCGCCTTGTCGCGGTGCTGGAGCGTGCCGATGTACTTGTCCTGGAGGATCACCGTCTCCTGGGTGCCCTTCTGTGCCAGGGTCCTGTAGGTGAACGTGACGCTGTCCGCCCCGTATCCGGAGTCCAGCAGCTCTCGCAGCTCGCGCTCGTCGTTCTTCACGTACGCGTCCCAAGCCGCGAAGGCGCGCCGCGCGGCCCGGGCGTCGCGGTACACGATCACGTCGTAACTCGCGCCCTGAGCCTTGTCGTTGGTGCTGTACCCGGCGCCGCCATAGGCCACGGCGTTCTTGCACTTGCTGCCGGGGTCCTTGCACAGGGTCGGCGCCTTGGCGCGGCTGTGCGGCTCCGTGGTGACCGTGCGCAGCGCGGCCGGCATGGCCGTCGCGGGCGGCAGGACCGCCTGGGCGCTCTGGGCCCCGGCGAGCGAACCGCCGCCCTTCTTGCGGTGGTTGGCGGCGGAGCCACCGGTCGCCCCGCCGATGGTGCGGGAGTGCGAGGAGGACGACTTCCGCTTCTTGCTCTTCTTGTTCTTCTTGCTCGCGCAACCCGTGAGGGCGAGCGACAGCGCGAGGACTCCGATGCCGAGTCCTCGCGCCGCGCGCGCCGTCCCCCGATGTGTGAACCGCACTGCGGCCCCTTCGTTTGTCGTGATCATGGCTTGCGCAGGATACGACGGTGAAAGGGCGCGCCCGCACGGACGGCCGGGGTTACCGGGTGTTCGTCACAGGCTCCTCACGCGTCGCTGAACTTCTCCCCGCGCTCGGCCTTTTCGACCAGGAGCGCGGGCGGGGCGAACCGCTCTCCGTAGGTCGCCGCCAACTCGCGCGCGCGGGCCACGAATCCGGGCAGGCCGCCTTCGTAGCCGTTCATGTACTGCACGACGCCGCCGGTCCAGCCGGGGAAGCCGATGCCGAAGATGGAGCCGATGTTGGCGTCGGCGACCGAGGTGAGGACGCCTTCTTCGAAGAGGCGGACCGTGTCGAGCGCCTCGGAGAACAGCATCCGCTCCTGCATGTCGCGGAAGGGGATCTCGTGTCCGGGCTTGGCGAAGTGCTCACGCAGGCCGGGCCAGAGACCGGCGCGCTTGCCGTTCTCGTCGTAGTCGTAGAAGCCCGCTCCCCCGCTGCGTCCGGTCCGCTCGAAGTCGTCGATCATGCGGTCGATGACGCCCTCGGCCGGGTGCGAGGGCCAGGTTCCGCCCGCCTCCTCGATGGCGCGCTTCGACTCGTTGCGGATCTTGCGGGGCAGGGTCAGGGTCAGCTCGTCCATCAGGGAGAGGACCTTCGCGGGGTAGCCCGCCTGGCCCGCCGCCTGCTCGACCGAGGCGGGCTCGATGCCCTCGCCGACCATCGCGACGCCCTCGTTGATGAAGTGGCCGATGACGCGCGAGGTGAAGAAGCCGCGCGAGTCGTTCACGACGATCGGGGTCTTGTTGATCTGGCGCACCAGGTCGAAGGCGCGGGCCAGGGCCTCGTCGCCGGTCTGCTCGCCCTTGATGATCTCGACGAGCGGCATCTTGTCGACGGGCGAGAAGAAGTGCAGGCCGATGAAGTCGACGGGCCGGGCGACTCCCTCGGCCAGCGAAGTGATCGGCAGCGTCGAGGTGTTGGAGCACAGCAGCGCGTCCGGCTCGATGATGTCCTGGATCTCCTGGAACACCTTGTGCTTGAGCGCGGGGTCCTCGAAGACCGCCTCGATCACCGCGTCACAGCCCGCGACGCCCTGCGGGTCCGCGGTGGGCGTGATGCGGGCGAGCAGCGCGTCCGCCTTCTCCTGGCTGGTGCGGCCCCGCTGGACGGCCTTCTCGCAGAGCTTGACCGAGTAGCCCTTGCCCTTGTCGGCGGCCTCCTGGGAGACGTCCTTGAGGACGACGTCGATGCCCGCGCGGGCGCACGAGTAGGCGATGCCCGCGCCCATCATCCCGGCGCCGAGGACGGCGACCTTGCGGACCTGGCGCGGCTCGATGCCCTTGGGGCGGTTGGCGCCGGAGTTGACGGCCTGGAGGTCGAAGAAGAACGCCTGGATCATGTTCTTCGAGATCTGCCCGGCGGCCAGCTCCACGAAGTAGCGGGCCTCGATGGTCTGGGCGGTCTCGAAGTCGACCTGGGAGCCCTCGACGGCCGCCGCGAGGATGTTGCGCGGGGCCGGGTACGGGGCGCCGTTCAGCTGCTTCTTGAGGTTGGCCGGGAAGGCGGGCAGGTTCGCGGCGAACTTCGGGTTCGACGGGGTGCCGCCGGGGATCTTGTAGCCGGGCTTGTCCCAGGGCTGCGCCGACTCGGGGTGGGCGTCGATGAAGGCGCGGGCCTTGGCCAGCAGTTCGTCGCGGTCGGCGGCCACTTCGTGGATGAGGCCGTTCTGCAGGGCGCGCTGCGGGTTGTACTGGGTGCCCTGGAGCAGCACCTTCAGGAGGGCGTCGGCGATGCCCATGAGGCGCACGGTGCGGGTGACGCCGCCGCCCGCGGGGAGCAGGCCGAGGGTGACCTCGGGCAGGCCGATCTTGGTCTTGGAGCCGTCGAGGGCGACGCGGTGGTGGCAGGCGAGCGCGATCTCGTAACCACCGCCCAGGGCCGCGCCGTTGATGGCGGCGACGACGGGCTTGCCGAGGGTCTCGATGCGGCGCAGGTCGCGCTTGATGCCCTGGCCTGCCTCGAAGGCGAGCTGCGCGGTCTCGGGGGTGACGGCGATGAGGTCGCGCAGGTCGCCGCCCGCGAAGAAGGTCTTCTTGGCGGAGGTGAAGATGACGCCGCGTACGGAGTCGGGGTTCGCCGCGACGGCGGCCTCCAGGCGGTCGGCGATCGCCGTGAGTGACTCCTTGAACGCCTGGTTCATGGTGTTCGCGGACTGGTTGGGGTCGTCCAGGACGAGGGTGACGACGCCGGTCTCGTCCTGTTCCCAGCGGATGGTGGTGCTCTCGGTCATGAGTCAGTGCTCCGTAAAGGGGTGTGCCGGGATGGACGGTCAGAGACGCTCGACGATGGTGGCGATGCCCATGCCACCGCCGACGCACAGCGTGGCGAGGCCGAACCGCTTGTCCTGGCGCTCCAGTTCGTCGACGAGGGTGCCGAGGATCATCGCGCCGGTCGCGCCGAGCGGGTGGCCCATGGCGATGGCGCCGCCGTTCACGTTGACCTTGTCCAGGGACAGGCCCATGTCCTTGACGAAGCGCAGCACGACGGCCGCGAACGCCTCGTTGATCTCGACGAGGTCGATGTCGTCGATGGTCAGGCCCGCCTTGGCGAGGGCCTTGCGCGCGGCGGGCGCGGGACCGGTGAGCATGATGGTGGGCTCGGAGCCGGACACGGCCACGGAGACGACCCGCGCGCGCGGGGTGAGGCCGTAGCGCTCGCCGACCTCCTTGTTGCCGATGGCGACGAGGGCGGAGCCGTCCACGATGCCGGAGGAGTTGCCCGCGTGGTGGACGTGGTCGATCTTCTCGACCCAGTGGTACTTCTGCAGCGCGACCGCGTCGAAGCCGCCGAGGTCGCCGATGTCCTTGAAGGACGGCTTCAGCTTGGCGAGCGAGTCGGCGGTGGTGCCGGGGCGCATGAACTCGTCGTGGTCGAGCACGACGAGGCCGTTGCGGTCCTTCACCGGCACGACGGACTTCTTGAAGCGGCCGTCCTTCCACGCCTCGGCCGCGCGCTCCTGGGACAGCGCCGCGTACTCGTCGACGTCGCGCCGCGAGTAGCCCTCGATGGTGGCGATGAGGTCGGCGCCGATGCCCTGCGGCACGAAGCCGGTGTCGAAGTTGGTCATCGGGTCGGCGAACCAGGCGCCGCCGTCGGAGGCCATGGGCACGCGCGACATCGACTCGACGCCACCGGCGAGGACGAGGTCCTCCCAGCCCGAACGGACCTTCATCGCGGCCAGGTTGACCGCTTCGAGCCCGGAGGCACAGAAGCGGTTCTCCTGGACGCCCGCGACGGTGTCGGGCAGTCCGGCGGCGATGGCGGCGATCCGCGCGATGTCGGAGCCCTGGTCGCCGACGGGGCCGACGACGCCGAGCACGATGTCGTCGATGGCCGCCGGGTCGAGGGTCGGGAAGCGGGCCTGGATCTCGTGGATCAGGCCGACCACGAGGTCGATCGGCTTGGTGCCGTGCAGGGCGCCGTTGGCCTTGCCGCGTCCGCGCGGGGTGCGGATCGCGTCGTATACGTACGCTTCGGTGGTCACGCGAGAGCCTTTCAGGGTGTTCTGAGGGTGGGCCGGAGGGTGGCCGAGGGGTGGCCGGAGGCCGTGGGTCAGCCGAGGAGGGAACGGCCGATGATCTCCTTCATGATCTCGGTCGTGCCGCCGTAGATGGTCTGGATGCGGCCGTCGGTGAAGGCTTTCGCGACGCGGTACTCGGTCATGTAGCCGTAGCCGCCGTGCAGTTGGAGGCAGCGGTCCGCGACCCGCTTCTGCAGCTCCGTGGCCCACCACTTGGCCATGGAGGCGTGCACCGCGTCGAGTTCCCCCTTCGAGTGGTCCTCGATGCAGCGGTCGAGGAACGTTCGGGTGACGGCGCACTCGGTGGCCATCTCCGCGATCTCGAAGCGGATGTGCTGGAGCTTGGCGAGCGGCCGCCCGAACGCCTCGCGCTCCTTCACGTACTGGGTGGTGATGTCCAGGAGGTGCTCGGCGGCGGCGATCCCGGCGACGGCTATGCCCATGCGCTCCTGGGCGAGGTTCGTCATCAGGTGGATGAAGGCGCCGTCGAGCTCGCCGAGGAGGTTCTCCTTGGGGACGCGGACGTCGTTGAAGAACAGCTCGGCGGTGTCCTGGGACTTCTGCCCGATCTTGTCGAGGTTGCGGCCGCGCTCGAAGCCCTCCATGCCGCGCTCGACGACCAGGAGGGACAGTCCGTGGGCGCCGCCCTCGGCGGTGGTCTTGGCGACGACGATGACGAGGTCGGCGAGGATCCCGTTCGAGATGAACGTCTTGGAGCCGTTGAGCAGCCAGTGGTCGCCCTTGTCCGCGGCGGAGGTGCGGATGCCCTGGAGGTCGGAGCCCGCGCCCGGCTCGGTCATGGCGATGGCGGTGATGATCTCGCCGGAGCAGAAGCCGGGCAGCCAGCGCCGCTTCTGCTCGTCGGTGGCGAGCGAGGTCAGATAGGGCCCGATGATGTCGTTGTGCAGGCCGACGGCGAGTCCGGCGGCGCCCGCGCGCGTGAACTCCTCGGCGAGCACGGCGCTGTAGCGGAAGTCGGCGTTGCCGCCGCCTCCGTACTCCTCGGGCACGGCGAGGCCGAGGAGGCCCTGCTTGCCGGCTGCGAGCCACGCGTCCCGGGAGACGATGCCGTCCTTCTCCCACTGCTCGTAGTGCGGCAGGACCTCCTTGGCGAGGAAGGTGCGGACGGTCTCGCGGAACGCGTCGTGCTCGGCGGAGAAGAGCTGCCGTTTCATCGGTACGTGGCCTCCTGGGACCTGGGGTGCGCGGGACGGTGCGGACGCTGCCTGGAGCCGGCTGCGGCCTAGAGCCAGCTCTTGACGGTGGCGATGAGCCGGGCGGGGTCGGGGCCGACCGGGATGACGTTGAGCATCGTGACGCCCGCCGCGCGGAACGCCTCGACGCGCTCGCGGACGTAACTCTCGGGCCCGCACAGCGACATGAGTTCGCAGAACTCGTCCGGGACGGCGGCCTCGGCCTCCTTCTTCTTCCCGGAGAGGTAGAGCTCCTGGATGCGGCGGGCCTCCTTCTCGTAGCCGTAGGCCACCGCCAGGTCGTTGTAGAAGTTCTTCCCCTTGGCGCCCATGCCGCCTACGTAGAGGGCGATCTGGGGGCGGGCGAGGTCGCGTGCGGCGGCCGCGTCGTCGCCGATGGCGAGCAGCCCGCCCGCGACGGTCTGCAGCGGCCCGCGCGCGGGGTCACGCTTCGCCGCACCTTCGGCGAGGGCCGCGCCCCACACCTGTCCGGCCTTCTCGGGGATGAAGAGCGTGGGCAGCCAGCCGTCGGCGATCTCCGCGGTCATCCGGACGTTGGCGGGGCCCAAGGAGGCCACGTACAGGGGGACTTCGGGGCGCACCGGCCTGGTGAGGATCTTCAGGGGCTTGCCGAGTCCGAGTCCCTGGTCCGCGGGGAGCGGCATGTCGGTGATGCCGTGGTGGTCGATGACCTCGCGGCGCAGGATGCGCCGGGTCAGCTCGATGGCCTCGCGGGTGCGGCCCAGGGGCTTGTCGTACGCCGTTCCGTGCCAGCCCTCGACGACCTGGGGCCCGGAGGCGCCGAGCCCCATGATGGCCCGCCCGCCGGAGATCGCGTCGAGCCCGGCGGCCGTCTGGGCGATGAGGGCGGGGGTGCGCGAGTAGACGTTGAGGATCCCGGCGCCGATCTTCATGCGCTCGGTGCGGGCCGCCAGGTATCCCATGATCGTGGGCGAGTCGAAGCCGTACGCCTCGGCGACCCAGACGGCGTCCAGGCCCGCGGGCTCCAGGGCGGCGACCGCGTCGGCGGCGGCGCGCGGGTCGCCCGCGTAGGCGAGCGGGGTGGAGAGCTCCATCAGCTGCCGTCCTCCTTGACGTGACTGTCGGCTTCCTTGGTGTGGCCGTCGGCTTCCTTGACGTGACCGTCGGCTTCCTTGGCGAGGCCCGGCACACCCCAGTCGCGGGCCACCTCTTCGGTGTCGGCGCCGGGCTGGGCGGGTCCGGTGCGCACGGCCGTGGGCGTCGCGGAGAACCGGGGCGCGGGCGTGGGCTGGGTGATGCCGCCGTGGTCGGTGAAGGTGGCGCGGGCGGCGAGGTGCGGGTGCTCGGGGGCCTCGCGCAGCGACAGGACGGGGGCGACGCAGGCGTCGGAGCCCTCGAAGATCTCCGTCCACTCCGCGCGCGTACGGGACTTGAAGCGGGCGGCGACGGCCTCGCGGAGGTCGCCCCAGGCGGCCAGGTCCTTGCGGGCGGGCGCGGTGTCCGTGAGGTCGAGGAGCGCGATGAACTCGTCGTAGAACTGCTGCTCCAGGGCGCCGACCGCCATGTACTGGCCGTCGGCCGTCTCGTACGTGCCGTAGAACGGGCAGCCGCCGTCGAGGAGGTTGGCGCCGCGCCGGTCCTGCCAGCCGCCGGCCGCGAGCATGCCGTGGATCATCGCGGACAGATGCGCGGCGCCGTCGACGATCGCGGCGTCCACGACCTGGCCGCGGCCGCTCTCGCGCGCGTGGTGCAGCGCCGCGAGGATGCCGACGACCAGATAGAGCGAGCCGCCCGCGTAGTCCCCGACGAGGTTGGCGGGGATCGCGGGCGGCTCACCGGGGTTGCCGATCATGCCGAGGGTGCCGGTGACGGCGATGTAGGCGATGTCGTGCCCGGCGCTCTGGGCGAGCGGCCCCTCCTGCCCCCAGCCGGTCATCCGGCCGTAGACGAGGCGGGGGTTGCGGGCGGCGCACTCCTCGGGGCCGACGCCGAGGCGCTCGGCGACCCCGGGGCGGTAGCCCTCGATGAGGACGTCGGCGCGCTCCACCAGGTCGAGGACGCGGGTGGGCCCGTCGGGCGCCTTCAGGTCGACGATCACGGAGCGTTTGTTTCGGTTGGTGACGTCGTACTGCGGGTTGATGGCGAGCCCGCCGCCACCGGGGCGGTCGACGCGCACCACGTCCGCGCCGAGGTCGGCGAGGAGCATCGCGGCGAACGGGCCGGGCCCGATCCCCGCGAGCTCCACCACGCGCACCCCGGCGAGCGGACCGTGACCGCCACCTTGAACGCCCTTGCCTGGCACTGCCATTGAGCCCCCAGCGCTGCGACCGTCTCCGGCATCTGTGACACAACTGATGTAACACCAGTGATGCTAAGAACGCGTTCCACTCCGCACAAGCCCCTGGCGAGCAAGCGCTTAGACAATTCTCGCCGCCTTCCCTCCGCAGTCCCGCCACGTTCCCGCCGCACGGGTCCCGCGGCTAGCCTCAAGGCATGGATTCCGTACTGGTCAGCGCATGTCTGCGCGGGGTGCCGTGCCGGTTCGACGGACGCGACAAGGTCTCGCCGGGTCTGGCGGAGGCGGTCACGGACCGCGCGGTGGTGTCGTTCTGCCCGGAGGCGGCCGGGGGCCTGCCCACGCCGCGGCGCCCCGCCGAACTGGTCGGCGGGGACGGGCACGACGTCCTGGACGGCCGCGCGCGGGTCGTCGACGACACGGGGTGCGATGTCACGGCCGAGTTCGTGGCGGGCGCGGAGCGCGCCCTCGCGGCGGCGCGCAACGGGGGCTGCGGGGAAGCCCTGTTGATGCCGCGCAGCCCGTCGTGCGGGCGCGGGGCGGTGTACGACGGGTCGTTCGGCGGGGTGCTGGTCGCCGGGGACGGGGTGACGGCGGCGCTTCTTGAGCGCAGCGGGATCAGGGTGCGGCCGGCACCGGGGGTGTGAGCGGGCGCCGTGGTCAACCCGCGCTCGATCCGGAACCAGCCGGCCTTGCCCATGGGTACCTCCTGATGTCCGGCCTCGTCTCTCACGCTAGCCTCGGCCACCGACAACGGCGCGGCGTACCACGGAGAGGTGCCATGAGCAGTCAGAACGGCAGCGACAAGGGCGAAACGGGCGCGAAGGAGCGCACGTACGACGTGGTCCTCTTCGGAGCGACCGGGTTCGTCGGGCAGCTCACCGCGGAGTATCTCGCCGCGCATGCCCCCGAGGGGTTGACCTGGGCGATCGCGGGGCGGGACACGGCGAAGCTGGAGCGGCTCCGGGAGGGGCTCGCCCGCATCTCGCCCGCCTGCGCGGACCTCCCGCTCGTCCGCGCGGACGTCGGGGACGAGGACTCCCTGCGTGAACTGGCCGCCCACGCGCGCGTGGTGGCCACGACGGTCGGCCCGTATCTGACGTACGGGGAGAAGCTGGTGGCCGCGTGCGCGGACGCGGGCACCGACTACCTGGACCTCACCGGCGAGACCGAGTTCGTCGACCTCATGTATGTGCGCTACGACACCCGCGCGCGGGAGACCGGGGCGCGGCTCGTGCACGCCTGCGGTTTCGACTCGGTGCCGCACGACCTGGGCGCGTACTTCACGGTCCAGCAGCTTCCTGAGGACGTGCCGCTGCGCGTGGACGGCTTCGTGCGCACCAACGGCCGCTTCTCCGGCGGTACGTTCGCGTCCGCGCTCACCCAGGCGTCGCGCGGGCGGCAGATGGTGGCGGCCGCGCGCGACCGGCGCCGCCATGAGCCGCGCGTGGTGGGCCGCAAGGTGTCCGCGCCCGCGGGCACCCCGCGGTTCGCGGCCGAGGTCGGCACCTGGGCGCTGCCGCTGCCGACCATCGACCCCCAGGTGGTGGCGCGCTCCGCGCGCGCCCTGGAGCGCTACGGCCCCGACTTCCGCTACCGGCACTACGCCTCCGTGAAGTCGCTGCCGGTCGCCCTCGGCGCCCCCGCCGCGCTCGGCACCGTGCTCGCGGCGGCCCAAGTGCCGCCGGTGCGGCGCTGGTTGTCCGGGCAGCTCAAGCCGGGTGAGGGGCCGAGCGCGGAGCGCCGGGCGCGCACCTGGTTCTCGGTCCGGTTCGTCGGCGAGGGCGGCGGCCAGCGGGTGTTCACGGAGGTGTCGGGCGGCGACCCCGGCTACGACGAGACGGCGAAGATCCTCGCCGAGGCCGCGCTCTCCCTGGCCCTCGACAAGCTGCCGCCGACCGCGGGCCAGGTGACCCCTGCGGTGGCGATGGGCGACGCGCTCCTGGAGCGGCTCAGGGCGGCGGGGATGCAGTTCAGGGTGGCTTCGGTCCGCTGAATCCTGACGTCGCCGCTCGGCGCCGCCCCGGCCGTCGCACCGGCGCTGGGCGGCGCCGTGCTCGAGACCGCCCCTTGAACATGTGCACGGCCCTTGGTCGGTCCTTGCCTAGATGGTGATCCAGTAGCGCCGCACCGGGCCGTGTTCGGTGTCTTCGATGCCTTCGAAGACACCACGGTGGTGCTCGATCGTCTTCACCGAGGCGAGGTTGTCGACGTCGCAGACGAGCAGCACCCGGTCCAGGCGGAGCGCCCGTGCCTGGTCGAGCATCCGGCCCAGGGCCCAGGTGGCAAGCCCCTGTCGGCGGGAGGACGGCCGGATCCCGTAGCCGATGTGGCCGAACTGCCGGACGTAGTCGCCGGGCCCGTGGCGCAGCGCGATCCCGCCGTGCACCCGGCCGCCGTCGACGATCCACCGATACGTACACCCCTGGCCGCTCGCCACCGCCTCGGGATCCGCCGCACCGGCCAGTCTCGCCACCCAGGCCGCGAACCCGTCCGCCGAGTCGACTTCGTCGCACGGCCCGAGGCCGAATCCGTCCTCGTGGAGGCCGGGACCCCAGTCGGCACGCGCATCGAGCCAGGCGGCGTGCAAGTGGGCAGCGGGAGCGATCAGTTCAGGCATCGGCCCGCCCGGTCGCCTCCCGCAACGCCGCCCGGCACAGCGCGTCCGCCCTCCGCGTCGACTCCGGGAGCCGGTAGCGCGGGGTCAGACGGAGCGTGTGGGCCACCGCGTTGTCCAGGGTGACGCGGTGGCCGACCGACACGAACACCGGCTTCACGCCCTCGCGGGTGCGCACCGCCCGGCCGACCTCCTCGCCCGCGTCCGCCAAGGGCGCCGCACTCCCCCGCGCGGCGCCCAACTCCCCGTACGCGAAGGTGAAGGGGTTCTTGGCGACCCCGATCGTGGGCAGTCCCGTGAGCACGCCGAGGTGGCTCGCGAGGCCGAA
Source organism: Streptomyces sp. NPDC059009 (assembly GCF_042740175.1). Taxonomy (NCBI): domain Bacteria; kingdom Bacillati; phylum Actinomycetota; class Actinomycetes; order Kitasatosporales; family Streptomycetaceae; genus Streptomyces; species Streptomyces sp. NPDC059009. Next base: position 108,889 of record NZ_JBHYJB010000004.1, read on the forward strand.
GCGGCGGGGGTGGGCGAGGCCGTAGCCGTCGCACACGACCAGCCCGGGGTCCGCCGTGAGGGAGCCGAGCGCGGCCAGCACCGTGGGGATCTCACGGAACGCCAACAGGCCCGGTACGTAAGGGAACGCGACCCGGCCCACCGCGGTCGCCTCCTCGACGACGTCGAGGCTCGCCCCGTCCAGGACCACGACCGCGGCGGCCACCACGTCGCGCTCGTCGTCATAGGCCACGTCGACCCCGGTGACCGTCCCGGTGCCGGGCAGCGGCCCCGTCTCGTCGCGGATCACGTCCCCGCGCAGCTCGTCCTGGACCACGCGCGCGCGTGCCTCGTCGGTGGGCCAGCCCTCGGGGACCGCCGTGATCGTCGTCGCCATGCCGCCCACCCTAGACAGGGGCTTGCCTGGACAGATACGGGGATCATGCCTTTATGATGTAAGGCATGAAGCCTGCATGTGACCATTACGGTGGTGTCGCCGACTCCAGCGGCTCCTACGAGCTGCGCCCCGGCGTCCCCTCCGTCGAGACCTTCCGCCACCTGCGCGCCGTCGCCGGGCTCTCCGACCGCTCCGCCGAGGCCGTGGCGCTCGCGCTGCCGGGGACCTGGTACGGCGTGGTCGTGCACCACGACGGCGAGCCCATCGGGATGGGGCGGGTCATCGGCGACGGGGGCACGGCCTTCCAGATCGTCGACATCTGCGTGCACCCGGATCATCAGGGACAGGGCCTCGGCAAGCGCGTCATGGCCGCGCTCACCGAGGAGTTGGAGCGGCGGGCGCCGAAGACCGCGTACGTGTCGCTGATCGCGGACGGCCCGGCGAAGTTCCTCTACGAGAAGTTCGGGTTCACCGAGACGGCGCCCGCGTCGGTCGGGATGGCCCGCTCCCTCTAGCGCGCCGGGCACGTGCTCACAGCCGTCCCCCGCTCGCCGTGTCCGAGGACAGCCGGTGGGCGGCGTACACCGGCAGGACCGAGAGGAGGACGAGGACCACGGCCACCACGTTGACCACGGGTGCCTGCTGAGGGCGGGACATGTTGGAGAAGATCCAGACGGGCAGCGTCTGGACGCCGGGGCCCGCCGTGAACGTCGTCACCACGATCTCGTCGAAGGACAGCGCGAAGGACAGCAGCCCGCCGGCCGCGAGCGCCGACCGCATGAGCGGGAACGTGATGTCGCGGAACGTGCGGAAGGTGTCGGCGCCGAGGTCCATGGCCGCCTCCTCGTAGGAGCCGCTCAGCCGGCGCAGGCGCGCCGCGACGTTGTTGAAGACCACGACGACGCAGAACGTGGCGTGGCCGACGACGACGGTGAACAGGCCGAGGCCGATACCGAGGGGCTCGAGCACCGTGCGGAACGCGGTGTTCAGGGCGACGCCGGTGACGATGCCGGGCAGCGCGATGGGCAGCACCACCGCGAACGACACCGCCTCGCGCCCGAAGAAGCGGTACCGCGCCACCGCGAAGGCGATGAGCGTGCCGAGCACGAGGGCGATCGCCGTCGCACCGAGGCCCGCCTTCACCGAGGTCCACAGCGCGTCCCGGGCCCCGCTGCTGCGCCAGGCGTCGCGCCACCAGCGGAAGGTGAGCCCGGACGGCGTCCAGCCTGAACTGCGGTCGCGGTTCAGGGAGTTGACGAGGACCACGAGCAGCGGCAGGTAGATCGCGGTGAAGCCGAGCCCGGCGGCCACGCGCAGGGCGATGCGAGCGGTTCTGGAGAGGTGCATACGTCGCCGGGCCTCCGTCACAGGCTGCCGAGCGCGCCGGTACGGCGCACCGCCAGCAGATAGAGCACGATGATCACCACCGGCACCGCGCCGAGCGCCGCCGCCATCGGCAGGTCCAGGGTGATGTTGGAGTAGACGAGATTTCCTATGAGTTGGGATTTCCCACCGACTATTTGCACCGCTATGTAGTCGCCGAGACTGAGCGAGAACGTGAAGACGGACCCGGCCGCGAGGGACGGCAGCGCGAGCGGCAGCAGCACGGTCCGGAACGTCCGCCAGGTGCGTGCGCCCAGGTCCGCCGAGGCGTCGAGGAAGCTGTCCGGGATGCGTTCGAGGCCCGCGTGCAGCGGCAAGATCATGTACGGCAGCCAGAGGTACGTCAGGACGATGACGGTCGCGGTGAGGCCGTAGCCGGGGCCGCTGAGGCCGAACGGGCCCAACGCCCAGTCCAGCGGCCCCCCTTCGGCGAGCATGACCCGCCAGGCGTACGCCTTGACGAGGTAACTCGCCCACAGGGGCGTGAGGACGGCGACGACGAGCAGCGGCCGCCACCGGGGGCGGGCGACGCGGGCCGTGTAGAACGCGACGGGGAAGGCGATGACGGCGCACAGCACCGTCACGGCGAGCGCGACACCGACGCTGCGCAGCGCCACCCGCCGGTAGACCTCCGTGGTGAACAGCGCCCGGAAGTTCTCCGCCGACCAGGACTTGACGACGTCGGACGTGAACGGGTCGGTGGTCCAGAACCCGGATGCGAACAGCACCGCGAGCGAGCCGAGGTAGGCGACGACGAGCCAGGTCAGCGGGGCGCCGAGGAGCAGGGCGAGGCGCAGCCGGGGGCGCCGGTGCAGCGTCCCTGCGGCCCGTGCGCGCCCGGCACGGACCGCCCCGCCCCTACGGGCCACGCGTCAGCCCTTGATCTCGGTCCACGCCTGGACCCACTTGGCGTAGGGGACGCACTTCACGTCCGTGCGGCCGTCCAGGCACTGCGGGATGGGCGTCGTCCAGAAGTGCACGCGCTTCCAGTAGGCGGCGTCGTCGGCATGGAAGACGGCGCAGTGCTTCTTGTCGGCGGTCTCGGCGCACGCCTTCTCGTTCGAGGGGGCCTCTCCGAAGTACTCGGCGACCTGGGCGTTGACCTTGGGCGAGACGATCCAGTCCAGCCATTTGTAGGCACAGTTGGGGTGCTTGGCCCCGGCGGAGACCATCCAGGTGTCGGACCAGCCGGTGGCGCCCTCCTTGGGCAGGACCGCCTTGACGGGGGCCTTCTCTCCTTGTGCGGTGTTCACGATGACCTGCCAGCTGGTGCCCACCACGGAGTCGCCGCTCTTGAAGGCGGACACTTCCTTGAGGTAGTCGCTCCAGTACTCCCCCACATTGCCGTTCTGCTTCTTCAACAGGCCGACGGCGGCGTCGAATTGCTTCTGGTCGAGCGCGTAGGGGTTCTTGATGCCGAGCGCCGGCTCGGTCTTCATCAGGTAGAGGGCGGCGTCGGCGATGTAGATGGGCGAGTCGTACGCGGTGACCTTGCCCTTGTGCTTGGCGGCGTCGTCGAAGACGGCGGACCAGGAGTCGGGGGCCGGTGAGACCTTGTCGGTGCGGTACATGAGGAGGTTGGCACCGCGCCCGTGCGGGATCCCGTAAGGGACGCCCTTCACGGAGTTGAAGCTCTGCCCCTTCAACCCCGGGAAGATGTCCTTGTAGTGGGGGACGAGCTCGGTGTTGACGGGGGCGGCGTCGCCGGACGCGATGAGGCGCAGGGAGGCGTCTCCGGAGGCCGAGACCGCGTCGTACTGGCCGGTCTTCATGAGGTTGACCATCTCGTCGGAGGTGCCCGCGACCTTGGTGCTGACCTGGCAGCCCGTCTTCTCCTCGAACGGGCTGACCCAGTCCACCTTCGGGTCGTTGGAGCCGTCCTCGGCGTAACCGGCCCAGGCGATGAGATTGACCTTGCCCTCGCCCTTGCCGAGGGACTTCTGGGCCGCGAGCTTCGGCGGCGTGAAGCCCTGCCCGCCGGGCTGCTTGCCACCGCCCCCGTCGTCGGAGGAGCCACAGGCTGCGACGAGGGTCAGGGCGCTCAGCGCCGCCGCGGCCATGAGGGTGGTACGGGTGAGACGCACGTGAACTCCCGAGGGGTGGAGGGTCAGGGCGCTTGCGTCAGTGCGAAGTTGTGCCGCCGGTGCCAGCGGAGTCGTACGCGCGAGCCGCGCAGGGCGGACAGGTCCTCGAAGGAGGTCTCCAGGTTCTGCCGTACGACGGTGAGGCGGGGCCCGGCGTCGAGGTCGACGAGGATGCGGGTGAGGTCGCCCAGGTAGACGGTGTCGGCGACGCTGCCGGTGGCGGTGCAGAGGTCGGGGGCGGCCCCCAGGGGGTCGCTCTCCGCCGCGGCATCGAGGCTGATCTTCTCGGGCCGGACACTGTAGGTGCCGGGCTTGCCGACGATCCGCTCGGCGGCCGCCCCGGTCAGCAGGTTCGAGGTGCCGACGAAGCCCGCGACGAAGGGGGTGGCCGGGCGTTCGTAGATCTCGGCGGGCGTGCCCGTCTGTTCGATGCGGCCCTGGTGGAGGACGGCGATGCGGTCGCTGAGGGTGAGGGCCTCCTCCTGGTCGTGGGTGACGAGGACGAAGGTGATGCCCACCTGCCGCTGGAGCGCGGCGAGTTCGGTCTGCATCTGCTCGCGCAGCTTGAGGTCGAGGGCGCCGAGTGGCTCGTCGAGGAGCAGCACGCGCGGTCGTACGGCGAGAGCGCGGGCGAGGGCGACGCGCTGGCGCTGACCGCCCGAGAGCTCGCCGGGCCGCCGCCCACCGAGCCCTTCGAGCCGGACGGTCCCAAGCAACTCGCCCACCCGCTCGGCCTGTTCACGCCGCGAGACGCGGCGGACGCGCAGCCCGTACGCGATGTTCTGCGCCACGCTGAGGTGCGGGAAGAGCGCGTAGTCCTGGAAGACGGTGGTGACGTCCCGCTCGAACGGGGCGCTCCGGGTGACGTCGCGGCCGCCGAGCGAGACGGTGCCGGCGGTCGGCGGTTCGAAGCCCGCGATCAGCCGCAGGACGGTGGTCTTGCCGGAGCCCGAGGGACCGAGGAGCGAGAAGAACTCACCGCCCGCGATGTCGAGATCGATCCCGTCGACGGCGTCGAGGCCCCCGAAGGTCTTGCGCAACCCCCGTAACGCGATGGCGCTTTCACTCTTGTCGCCACCCGATCTGCCGCCGGCCGACGTGTCGCCGCCCGGCTTGTCGACACCCGACTTCTCGCCACCCGACTCGTCGCCGCCCGGCTCGTCGACATCTGGCTCGGCACGCTCCATGGGCGCCCCCTTCCACCCCGTAGATCATGCACACTTCAAAGTGACCCACAAGACCCCGAGGCAACCCCGACAGGACCCGCCCATGCCGTTCTCTAGTCCCCACCCCCGCCCTCGTTCTCGTCCTTGCCCTGGTCCGAGGCGCCGGAGCCGTCCTGGTGCACGTGCAGATCGCCCTTCATGACGGTGAAGAGGGTGCCGTGGTCCTTGGCCGTGTTGTTCTGCGTCGGCCCGCTCTCGGCCGGTGCGGGCTCGGGTGCCGCGTGATGGATCTCGACGTGGTTGCCGTCACCGGCCACGACCGGGCCCGACGCCTTGCCGATGCGGACGTTGTTGTGACTCATGGGGGCTCCTTCGCGTTCCGGCGGGCTATGACTGGCGGGTCAGGGTGGCCGTCCCGCAGTACTCACACGGCCCCTGGTCGTCGCTGCCGGGCGGCAGCTCGTTGGAGAGCTCGGCGGTGTCCCCTCCGGAGCCGAGCGTGATCGTGACGGTGACCTTGCCGATGAGCGAGCCGCAGGAGCCGCTGCTCAAGTCGTACAAGGGGCCGTCACCGCTGTACGTGCCGTCGCTGCCGGTGAACTCCTCGTTGTAGTCGTTGCCGCAGATGTCCGTGCTGTTCAACGAGTAGGACCCCGTGCCCGTCTCCTTGAACTCGTACGTGCCGCCATTGCTGTCCCGCCACACCCCGGCGAGACCGGTTCCCGAGGACGTCGACCCGTTCGAGTCGCCGGAGTCCTGCGCCTGTTGGACGGCGATTCCGCCGATGACGACGGCGACGATGACCGCTACCACCTTCAGCACCGCGGCGGCCGCGACGGACGTCCCCGCGGCAGCCGTTCCCGCCGCTCCGGCGGTGCCGGTGGCCGCCGCGGCACTCATGTGCGGAGCAGCCGCGTGGGCGGCGGCATGGTGGATACCGGCGGAGTGCGCCGCCGTTCCGGGGTCGACCGGTGTCCCGACACTGTGCACCGCTGTACTCGGATCGACCGGAGACCCGACAGTCTGCGCCGCCGTACCAGGATCGACCGGTGTCCCGACGCTCTGCGCCGCCGTACCAGGATCGACCGGTGTCCCGACGCTCTGCGCCGCCGTACCAGGATCCACAGGTGTGCCTGCGCCGTGTGCCGCCGTACCCGGATCCACCGGCGACCCGACGCTCTGCGCCGCCGTACCAGGATCGACCGGTGTCCCGACGCTCTGCGCCGCCGTACCAGGATCCACCGGCGCGCCTGCGCCGTGTGCCGACCCTGCGTGTGCCGACCCGGCATGCGCCGAAGCCGGGTCGGGTCCTCCCCCCGGGGTCAGACCCTGTGCCGCCCCTCCGTCCGTGTGGGGCGGCGTGGGCGGCGTGGCCCCGGACGGCGGCGGCGCGTACTGCTGGGCGCTCGCCGCGGCATGCGCTCCGTGCAGATCACCGAGCTGGCGCCACAGGACGACGGCCTGCCCGAGCAGGACGGCCGCGATGACCCGGTTGCCGGTGAGCAGCTTGCGGATGCCCTGTTCATGGGTGAAGTACGCCGCGGCCTGCCGGTCACCGGCCCGCTGGGCGGCGGGCAGCCCGAGGTCGAGAAGACGGCCCCAGACACCGAAGCGCAGCGAGCGGGCCAGGGCGGGGGAAGCGGCTCGGACGATCCGTACCGCGAGTTCGGGCCGCCCGGCCTGCTCGGCCAGTTCGGCGATCAGTTCCAGGGCCCGCGCGTGCTGGGCGACCTGGTCGGCCGTCGTGGCGGGACGGGCGATCCACTCGGTGAAGTGGTCGGAGATCCGCTCGAGATCGAAGGGTTCGAGGCCGCGCTCCTGCAGCGCGGGGACGACGTCGGGCACGACGCGGTAGCCCGCCTCCGTGCGCTCGGCCAGGCCGAGTCCGGCGAGCCGGGCGCACACGGCCGCCGCGTCGGGTGCGGCGCTCAGCGCACCGACGTGGTCGGGGTCCAGCACCGCGTCCCGGAAGGTCGCGAGGAGATACAGCGCACGCAGCGGATCGCCGTCGAGCCGGTCGAAGAGCAGCGGAAGCAGGTCCGCGACCTCCCCGGGACGCGGCAGGACCGTCTCGCCCGCCGGGCCGAGCCGGGACAGGGCCGCGGCACGCAGCAGCAACAGCGGGCAGCCGGACGCGGCCTCCCACAGCGCGGCCGCCCTGTCCCGCTCGGCCTCCGGCGCCGGCCCGCGGCCCAACTCCCGCGCCAGCAGCTCGAGCCCGGCCTCCCGGTCGATCCCTGCCAGGCGCAGCGCGCTGCCGTCGCCGAGCAGCGTCCTGCGCCGGCCGCCGAGGACGAAGGTGGCGTCGGGGGCCGCGTCCATCAGGGTGCACAGCCCTTCGGCGGTGAGATCGGCGCTGTCGATGTACGCCGTCACCGTGATCCCGCTCATGAGGTGCCGCAGTTCGGGTCCGGACGGGGCGTAACCCCGTGTCTCGTAGCAGGCCTCGAAGATGTCCTGGGCGAGGTCCTCCGGTTCCCGCCGGGCGGCGTCGAGGAAGAGCACTCCGTCCGGTCCGGGTGTGAGAGTGCGGGCGGCGTGCCGCAGGAGGGCGCTCTTGCCGACGCCCGCAGGACCCCACACCTGCACCACGCCGCCGTCCCGGATACCGGCCGCGAGCTGTTCCAGTTCCGCGTCCCGGCCGAGGGGTGCGGTCTGGCGCCGGGGCAACAGGGCCACTTGGGGGCGGCGCACCGGGCGGGGGCGCTCGCCCTCCACGAGCAGTGTCACCGTCGACCCGCGGTCGGCGTCCACGACCACGTTGTGGTTGCCGGCGATCACCGGGCCCGCGGCGTCTCCGTCGATGTCGATCCGGTTGCCCGAACGTCCTTCACCGGGCGGCGTTTCCCGTTCCTCGTCCGTCGTCGCTGCCGCTCTGTTCTCGTCCTCGTGTGACATCGGGACCCCCCGTCGTGGCGGTCGGGCCGTACGTCCGGCCTCGCGGTGTCACGCTAGCCACGGGCGCGTGCCGGGATTTCATCAAAGTACGGCTTCCGGAATGCTGATGGACCGTCAACACAGCTTCTGCACAAGCGGGTTCACATGTCGAGGTGGGCGGCTGCGTGCAGCAGGGACAGGTCGTCGACCCGGACGCTGCGGTAGCCGGTGGACACGGCGCCGAGGGCACGCAGCCTGCGCAGGGCCTTGTGCACGCTCGGTTCCGCCGCACCGCACAGGGTGGCCAGTTCCGGCTGGGTGATCGGCCAGCGGATCACCGCTCCCGCCCCGGTTCGCTCCCCGTACGTCATCGCCAGGTGGTGCAGTACCCGGGCCAGCCGGGTCGCGACGTCGCATCCGGTGAAGTTGACCCGGTGGGCGTTGGCCGTCCGCAGCTTGGCCACGATGGACCGGTTCACCGCGTCCGAGGCGCGCGGGTCGCGTCGCATGCGGTCGAGGAAGTCCGCGCGGGTCAAGCGGCGGGCCATGACGGGCCCGCAGGTCGTGACCGTGGCGGAACGGGGCCGGGTGTCCACCGCGGCGAACTCGCCCACCAGGTCACCGCCCATCCGGACGGCGAGAAGCGCGTCGCGGCCGTCCTCGGTGCGTCCGGTGGCCTTCACGACCCCGTCGAGCAGGATCAGGACGAAGTCGGTCTCGTCCGCCTCCCGCATGAGGACCCGGTCCGCGGGATAGCGGGCCAACACGCCTGGTTCCCACAGCCGTTCACGGGCGTCCGGGCCGAGCCCGCCGAGCAGACTCGCCGGCGGCCAGGCCCACTCCTGGCGCGGCCGTCGCCCGGCCGGTGCGCGCGCCGCACGTTTCGTGTCCATGGCCGAACCCTCCCTCGCGCAGGCGACACACCCGCTCTCAGTGTGCGCTGCGGCTCCTCGTGCCGCACCGGCTTCACCGGCCTCATTTTCCGCCGGAGCCCGTATTCCTACGGGTTGTGCGCCAAGTGCGTGGTGGACACTGAACTCAGGTCCGGGCTGATCCGGTTGCCCTCCGCCGAGCCGAAGAGGGGCGCATGGAAGCAGAGTTGGAGTACCGAGCGATCCTGGCCGTGGACATCGAGCGGTCGGCGGAGCGCGGCGACGCGGCCCTGATGGAGATCCGCGCGAAGTTGTCGGAGATGCTTCGTGCGGCGTTCCTCGCGAGCGGCATCGACTGGGAGGCGTGCCGACGGCACGACCTGGGTGACGGCCTACGGGTGACGGCGCCGGCCGGTACCCGCAAGGCGGCGCTGATCCACCCCCTGGTCCATGAACTCGCGCTGCGTCTGCGCACGCACAACCGGGGCGCGGCAGCGCGGACGAGGATCCGGGTCCGCATCGCACTGCACGCGGGCGACGTGCACCTCGCACCGTCCGGGGAAGTGGCCGGCAGCACCTTGGAGGCGCTGGCCCGGCTGCTCGACGCTCCGCCCGCGAGGCGGGCTCTGGCCGCCGCGCCCCGGACGGTGCCCGCCGCGCTGCTGCTGTCCCGCCACTTCTACGAGGAGACGGTGCGCAACGGCTGTCACGGCCTGTACGCCGAGGACTTCCGCAAGGTCACCTTCACGGTGAAGGAACACACCGCCGACGCATGGCTCCACCTGCCCGGCCGACCCGTGCCTCAGGAAAGGGAACAGGAACAGGAACCTGCGCAGGAAGCCGCACAAACACCGGCACCGGCACCAGCACCAGCACCAGCACCAGCACCAGCACCAGCACCAGCACCAGCCGGGGAATCCCCCGCGGTCCAGGAGCTGCCCGCCGGCGCAAGGATGATCAACAAGTCGTCGGGCCACGGCGTCATCTACGCGACACAGAACGGCACTCAGCACATCAACATCACCGGCAAGAGGTGAGGGGAAGCCCGTGAGCGACGAATTGGCCATGCTGGCCGAGGCGGGTGCCGCCGCCGTGGTCGCGGCGATGGCCACCGACATGTGGCAGGAGACCCGGAACGCGTTCGTCAGACTGTTCCGCCGGTCCGGTCGCGAACGCCGGGCCGCCCTGGAGACCCAGCTCGACGCCAACGCCGCGCTGGTGCAGGGCTCCGAGACCCCGGAGGACGTACAACGCGCGCTGTTCGCCTACTGGACCCTGGAACTGGCGGAGCTGCTGCGGCACGACCCCGCCGACCGCGAGGCCGTCGCCCGGCTGGCCGCCTCCGTCGACACCGGCCGCGGCCCGGGCCGGGCGCCCGCGCCCACCCAGACGAACGCGGCCCGGGACTCCGCGACCGTGAACGCCGTGCAGTACGGAACCCAGTACGCCTGCGGACCGGCGCATCCCGCGTCGCAGGACCGGGAGTGACCCCGAACCGACCCCGACACGACCCTGACTTCCCCCTGAGATGTGTCAGAACAGTGCAGGCACGCCGTGGAACGGGCCCTGAACTGCGGTCATGGGCAGGACGGCCGCCACCCGTGCACATCGCGTGCACTTCCTGGAGGCCGCGGTGAACCGCGGTGGCACGACCCAGCGCGAGGGACCTGAACCCTTCGTCCGCTCGGACGGCGACGCACCCATCACCAGCTTCGCCTCGTCGACAGCGCGAAGTAGCGGGCGGCTACCGAGTTGTCAGGCTCGTACGGCAAGTTCGCACAGAGCCAGTCCCACTGCAGGGGCTGCACCACCCTCAAGCCGCCGGGCAGCACCGTCTATCCGATGGCCGACTGGCGGCTCCCCCCGGCCGCGCACCGGGCTTCGTGGGTCACACCCCCTCACCCGTGTCCCGCAGGCTCAGGGCCAGGTCGTTGGTGACGGTGAAGAAGGGTTTGGCGCGCGTCTCGCCGCGCACTTCGTGCGGCAGCAGGACAGCAGGAACGACATCGGTCTTCTTGCGGTCGACGATGTCGCCACCGATGCGACCGATCGGAATGGGTGAATTGGTAGGCCCCATCTGGAGGCGCAGGTCCCACAGGTCGTGTGAGCCGCTCCGCAGCGCGAGGGCCCGTGAGTAGGGCAGCCTGAAGGTGAAGTGCTGGGGGGCCTCGGCGAATTGAGTGACGGGGACCGCAAAGTCGTATGCCTCTCCCTGTCGCGAGACCGCGACCACCGTTGCAGCGCCCAGAGAGCCAGGGACTCGGGCCGAGAAGAGCCGTGCGGTGACAGTGGCATGGTCGTCACCGACCAAGATGCTTTCCACTTCCGCGTGTGCGGCGCGCTGCCAGGTACGAAGGGCCAGGAACCCGTCGGTGGTGACATAAGGAAGCCATGCTTTCACCTCACCGTCGGCCATGACGGGGGCCCGGCCGACACTGCGCGACCGTTCTGCCAGCGCACCTACGATGCGCGCCTTCTTGCCCGCCGTCCCGGCGGCGCCCACCACGTAACAATCCCATCGCCCCTCCACCAGGGCATGCTCGGTCGCACTGAGCGTGATGTGGATGTCGCCCGCATGAGGCGCGGTATCGCTGCCGGGGAGGGGAACACGGATGTGCCGGCCCTTGGGGTCACGGCGCAGGCGGGCCAGGAATTCGAGACGCCCAGGCGGCAGGCACGACCGGTCGAGGCGAATACTGATGCCGCCGTCGGCAGCGGCACGGGCGAAGGCGAGGGGACGCGCGCCGGGCTTCTGTTCAGAAGACAGCGCCGGTTCGGCCGACGGCTCGCTCGGCTCGATGGCCCTGCCCGGAAGTGCGGACCGAAGGCGACTCCACAGGAGGCCGGAGCGCGCGGCCTTCGCCCAGCGGCGGCGACGTGGGCCAGCGCATTCCTCAAACAAGCTCTCGTAGCGCCGGGCGATGGCCGCAGGCGCGTAGGCCATGGCCCGCTGACGCCCAGCGGCGCCCAGGCGCGCACGGAGCGACGCGTCGGCCATGAGCCGATCGAGGGCTATGGCATATCCGTCCACCCCGTCTTCCAGAGGCACCAGAACGCCGTTGGTGTCATCGATGATTTCCGCAGGCCCGTGGGGGCAGTTGGTTGCGACCACAGGGACGCCGCAGTGCATGGCCTCGACCATGGTCATGCCGAAGGACTCCATGTCGGAGGAGACGGCGGCGATGGCCCCCTTGGCCCATTCGGTCTCGATCGGGGCGACCGGCCCCATGAGGGATACGCGGTCGTACAGGCCGAGTTCGTCGATCTGGCGTCGCAGCTTGGGTCGCTCCGCTCCACGTCCGTACAGGCGCAGTGTCCAGGTGGGGTGGGCGTGGGCGACTTTCGCGAAGGCGTCGATCAGACGGTCGTAGCGTTTGACGGCGGCAAGCCGGCCTGCGGCAATGATGATGTCCGAACGGTGGTCGGAGGGTTCAACAGCGGGCTCGGGCACGCTGTTTGGAATGCACAGGATCCGGCTCGGCACGTCAGGCAGAGCCTGACGGTACTGCGCGGCGTCGGCTTCGGACACGGTCACGAACGCGTCCAGGCGCGCGACCGCCGCATTCTGATGCGCGCGCAAGACGGGGTTGTGAGCGTCCAGGCTCAGGTGTTCCTGCCCGATGCGCAGGTAGCGGTCCTGGCCGTCACGGGCGAGGTAGCCATTGAGGTCGGGGCGGGTGGCGATCACCACGTCGGCGTCGGTCTCGCGCAGCCACTGTCCGATGCGCTCGTCCTGGAGCGCCGTGTAGGGCAGGCGTGCGGAGATCGCTGCGGCACCGGTGTCGGGGAACATCGTGCACGGTCTGCGGGTCAGCGGGTGATCGCCTTCGTAGGTGGGGCTGTCCTCGCGCATGTCGATCAGCGAGGTCAGCCGTATTCGCTCGTCGAAGCAGAGGTCGGGTTCGTCCTTCAGCCGATGAACGCTCACGACCTCGACGTCGTGCCTTGTCGCCAATGCGCGGGACAGGTTCGTGGTGGCGCGGATTGTGCCGCCGATGCCATAGGCATTGTTGATCAGGAAAGCAATTTTCATTATGGTGCCACGCAAGGAGATTTCTAACTGTTCTTGGGCTTGAGTTCTTTCGCTTCGGACAACGCGAAAGCGCATCGTCCGTGCAGGCATGCCACAGGAGAGCAGATCAATTCGCGCGCTCTCATATCCGGGTTACGTCGCAGCACTGTGAGTGCACGCTCAAGATCCGGCTCAAGGACCTCGGCGCCGCGAAATTCCTCAGCAGTGTCCAGCGCTGCTCCCCGCACGCGGCCTGAGGTTTCCTCAGCGGGAGAGAACCTCAGGCCACGCGCTCAGGACCACCGGGTCGGGCGGACCGCTACTCCGCCGCCAGCCGCAGGAGGTGGGCCATCATCCGGTCCAGCGTCTCGACATAGGTCCGGTACTCCTCCTTGAGCCGCACGTCCCGGTCCGTCGGTACGGGAACCGCGGCCAAAGTGTCTCGGAGAGTGCCGACCTGGCGCGCCAGGGCCTCCAGCTCCGGGATGTCGTGGGCGCGCAGCTCGCCACTGTCGACGCGTTCCGCGTATCCCGCCACATGGGTATCGAGCGAAAGCAACTCGAGACCCCAATCCTGCAGTTTCTCGGTCTGCGGGCGGCCGGGATAAGGCATGGCACGGAAGATGCTGAAGGCACGTTTGAATTCGGAGTCATCAGTCATGCCAGGTCACGATCTTCCCGTCCTTGGTATAGATACCTTCTCCGCTGCGCCAGTCACCGCGGATCTTATAGCCCTTGGTGCCGTCGTTCAGATCCCAGGGAATGCGGTCCTTCGGGTCGGTCTTGTCCCACAGGTCCCTCGCCTCCTTGGTGTATTCGGCGAAGGTCCGGCCCTTGCCATGCTTGCCGAGATGGTAATCGGCGCTCTTCTCCTTGGTCCCGAAAGTGGACGGATACCACTCCTCCATCGCCTCGAGGTCGGCTCCGCACCACTTGCCCGCGTTGTGTACGAGTACCGGACGCTCACCCGCGAGCACGTAGTAGGTGTGCAGGTCGGCGACGGTCAGGTTGTACACACGCTGTCGGGGTGCGGTCCACGTCTCGGTGGCGGCGATCCGGGGGGTGGATCCGTCACTGCCACGCAGCTGCATACCGGGTTTGAGCGCTGCGGCGTCGGTCCAGGATCCGTCGCCGTCGGCCACCCAGAAGGGGTGCTTGTCGGTGGCGACCACCGATGCGCCCGAGTTCGCGACCGTGACGCGTACGAGGTTCTTCCTGCCGTCACCGGTGATGGTGTCCTCGACGGGCTTGGCCTCGGTGCGGCCGGTTCGCGGATCGGTGGCGATCACCCGGTCGCCCACGCGTATGTCCTCGATCGCTTTGGTCCGGTGATTGGCCGTCAGGACGCGCGTGCCGGGCACAAAGCTGTTCTTCTTGCACGGCTTGACCTTCTTCAGCCACTTCACCTTGAGAGCGTTGAGCGCGAGGCCCTTGAGGCACTTCACAGACTTCGTGCGGGCACATGTCTCAATCTCGTCCAGACCGATGTACGCGCCGATCAGTCGGTCGAGGGTGGTGCTTCTGACGCAGCCCATTCCCCCGGCGCCGTCGCCCCCGCACACCAGAATGATCTCGCCGGGCTTGAGGTCGTTGCCGTCTCCGCCCCACACCAGCCCGCGCCGGTACTGGCTGAATCGCTTCTCCAGGGCTGCGCGAAGTTCCTTGTCCGACACCGGCTTGCTGACCTCGCGGATCTCCTTCTTCATCTGGTCCTGCAGCTCGACGACGAGCTTCTCTGCCGCGATGACCAGGGCCTCCGTTTGCGCCTTGGCCGCAGCCACGGAGTCCTTACCCGCGGCCTCGGCGGAGAGCCCCGCCTGGTCGGCGAATGTGCTCGCTCTCGCGGAATAGCCATATGCCCGGTTCGCGGAGCGTTGGGCCTGCTGTGCGGAGACGTCCGCTGCCCGCGCGTCATGCTGGGCGGATGCGGCGGCGCTGCGCGCCTTCTTGGCGGATTGGGCGGCTTGATCGGCGGACTTTGCCGCTCGGTCGGCGGCCTTGTCGGCGCGCTGGGAGTCCTTGGCCGCCCGCTCAGCGGATGCCTTGGCAGCGTTGGCCCACTTGATGGCTTCCTTCGCCTTGTTGCGGGCGTGCGCGGCGGCCTTCTGGGCCTCGGCGGCGTCCTTGTGCGCGAGGGCCGCCGACTTGTCCGCGCCCGCCAGGAGCGCGTCGATCTCGGCGATGTGGGCGGCGGCGTTGCCGTCCCGCTGCTGTGCCTTGTACTGCCCGTACGTGAGGAAAGACCGCAGCCCCGACGCCGGGCCGGACAGAGCTGCCTGAGCTGCCGCCTTGACCTCAGGACCGCCCTTGGCCATGACTTGTGCGGCCGTGACTCGGTCGTCGGCTTCCTGAGCCTTGTACTGGCCCGTTTCCAGGAATTTCTGGAGGTCGGCCGAGGTCCCGTCAAGTGCCTTGTTGGCCGCCTCCTTCACACCTGGTCCGCCCTTGGACATGATCTGCGCGACCGCGACTCGGTCGTCGGATTCCTTGCCCGGATAGGTGCGGGTCCGCAGGAACTCCCGTACCTCCTCGATCGGCTGACCGAGCGCGGCCACGGCGGCCTGCTGCTGGGCGGGCTTGTCGGAACTAGCTGCGATGTGGGCCACACTGGCGCGGTCGTCCTGCTCCAGGGCGAGACCCAGCCGGGTGTCCACGAACTCGACGACGCCATCGTCGGTTCCTGTCAGCGCGGTCTCAGCTGCGGTGCGCACCCAGGTCCCACCGGTGGCAAGAAGGCTGACCGCCAGCTGCTTGCCCTTGGCCGCCTTGACCTTCCGGTCCGTTGCCGCGGTGGCTTCTTCCCGCAGTCCGTTGGCCTCGGTGTTGAGCCGCTGGATCCGTCCTGCTTCCCATTCGGCGACCGCGACTTCGGTGTCCTCGGCCTTCTTGGCCTCCTCGGCCGCGAGGATGTTCTCCTCTTCCTGCTCGGCCAGACGCTCGGCGTCGACCTTGCGGGCCAGCGTCACCACGGACTTGGCGCTGTCGACGGCCTTCTGCGTGTCGTCGGCGGCCTTGGTCGCTGCGTTCGCCGCATCACCGGACGCCTTGGCGGCATCCACGGCCTTGCCTGCCTCGGCGGCGGCCTTGTCCGCCGCCTTGGCCGCTGCCCTGGCGTGCTTGGCGGCGTCCCGGGCGGCGTCCCGCGAGCGGCGTGCGGCCGCGGCGGCCTGGTTGGCATTGGCCTGGGCGGCATTGGCCGCCCGCGTGGCCTGGCCGGCGAGCCTCTTCGCCTGGGCCGCCGCCGCCTTCGCCTCGCTGGCCTTGCCGCCTGCCTCGCCGGCCCATTGACCGGCCTCGACGGCCGCAGCCGCCGCAGCAGCCGCGTTGGCACCGGAGCGGGCCGCCGCACCGGCCGCCACGGCGGCCTGGTCGGAGGCAATGCTGGCCTGATCGGCCGCGTCCGCCGCCTTCTCGGCGCCCTTGGCGACATCCCGTGCCTTCTCCGCGGCCGCCCGTGCCGCCTTGGCCCGGGAAGCGTCGGTTGCCGCGGCAGCGGCAGCGGACTGGGCCGCTGACGCCGCGCCTCCGGCCCGGCTGGCCGCGTAGGCCGCCTGTCCCGCCGCCCCGCCCCCCCGCCGGCCCGCCGGGCCCGCCCCCCCGCCCGCCGCCCCCCCCGCCCGCGCTCCGGGGCCCGCCCTGTGGGCCCCCCGCGGGGCGCCGCGCGCGCCCGCCGATGCCTTGTTGGCCGAGTGCGCCGTCTTCTTGGCCTCCGCCGCCGCGGTCTGCGCGGCCTTCTTGGCCCGGGCCGTGGCCTTCTCCGCCCGGGCGGACTCCTCCTTGGCTTCCTTGGTTAGCTTCTTGGCCCGCTTCTGGGCGTGGTCGGCGAGATCGGCCAACTGAGAGACGCTGAGGGTCTCCTGATCGCGAGCGGCCGCGACCTGCCAGCCGTCGTCGAGGAAGTCCTGGATGTCCTCGGCGGTGCCGTCCAGGGCCTGCTGGGCCGCCTTCTTCACATTGGGGCCGCCCGCGGTCATCAACTGCGAGACCTGGACCCGGTTGTCGTCCTCGTGCGGCTTGAACTGCCCCTCGTTGATGAACTTGCGCCAGTCCTCGGGCGTTTCGTCCAGCACCTTGTTGGCAGCGTCCTTGACGCCAGGACCGCCCGCGGCCATGATCTGCGCGACCTCGACGCGCAGATCCTTGTCGTACGAGGGGACGAACCCTCCGTCCAGGAATGCCTCCAGCTCCGGGACCCCGCCGTCCAGAGCGGTGTTGGCCGCCTCGCGGACCCCCGGCCCGCCGATGGCCATGACCTGCGCGACCTGCACGCGCAGGTCCTGCTCTTCCAGGACCGGCAGGTCCTCGGTCATGAACGTCTGGATGTCGCTGCCCGAGCCAGCCAGTGCCTCCTCAGCCCCCCGCTGCACCCCGGGGCCGGCGTTCCGCCATGCCTCCAGGACATCCGATCTGGTGTATTTCACCTGTGGTTCGTCGACGGCCGCGGCAGGACTGATGTCCAAGCCCGCGACCAGCGCCAGGCCCACGAGCGTGGTGACTGTGCCACGCCAGACCGGCGAGAATCTTGACCTGATGGCCAACTGCTTTTCTCCTTACCGCATTGATGGGCTGGACTTCCGTGCCGTCCAGCCAGGGAAGCCGAGGGAGCTGGAGAGCCGATGCCTGCGCAAGAGCCACGGCGTGCTCACTCGGCGCACCGGGATTCCTTCCAGCGAAGGAACTCGTCCGGGCGATTAGTGATCATCGCGTCGACGCCCCATGACGTCGCGGCCTGCCAGTCGACGTCGCGGTCGACGGTCCAGACGAAGGTCTCGACACCGGCCGCCCTGAGCCGCTTCACCGCGTCGGGTTGGGCCGCGAGCCCCTTGAAGCTCACCGCGTAGGCGCTGAGGGAGAACGCGCGAGCCGTCGCCACAGGGTCCGCGTCGAGCTTGGAACGGAGCAATGCGACCTTGAACTTGTACGGCGAGGCGGCCGCGTACCGCACCACGTCCTCATCGAAGGACTGCACCATCGTGTGTTCGGTCATCCCGGCCTCAGCGACGAGCCTGAGAGCGTGGGCGACGCTCTCAGGCGTCTGCGACCCCTTGATCTCCAGCAGCATCCGAGTGGAACGGACCTTGGGCGAGGCCAGCACCTGCTCCAAAGTGGGAACGTGCCCGCCGCCCTTCACGGTCAGCTTCGCGATCTCCGCAGCGGTGAGCTGATCGATGCGTCCCGTGCCGTCGGTCATCCGGTCCACGGTCGCGTCGTGCATGATGACCGGCCGGCCGTCCTTGGTGATCTGCACATCGGTTTCCACCCACTCCGCACCGCGGTCGATCGCCGCTTCCAGCGAGGCGACCGTGTTCTCCGGGGCGATCGTGGGCGCACCACGGTGCCCGACGGTGACCGTCCTGGAACAGAAGGCGGGAGTGCCTTCCGCCGAGATGCGGATGTCGTCGATGGTCCCGGCGGCGTTCTCGTGCCAGGCGCTCTTGTAGAAGAGGCGGCCGATCTGCAGGCCGCCCTGCGCCCGCCAGGGGGTAGTGAACTTCGTCGTCTGCTGCAGCTTGCCGCCGACGGACAGCGACAGCGACTGCTTGGCCGCGTCGTACGAACCCGTGAGATGAGTCCAAGTCCCGCTTTTCGCCGCGCTCTTGCTCATCGCGCGAACAATTTTCGTGTCGTCCGTATCGGTGGCGTGGCGGTTTAAGACCCACTTGTCGTAGTACTTGGAGTAGTAGAGCTGGAAGCCGCTCGCGTGGTCACCCGCCTGGGACAGGAAGGTGTAGTTGCGGTCCTTGTTGTCCAGCTTGACCCAGGCCGACACCGTGAACGACTTGGTGGTATCGACGACCGGGTCGGCCGTCGCCGCATACGCCGTCGACCCGTTCAGGTGCAACGCGCCGCCCGTCTTTCCGGCGACGCCCAACTTGGCGCCCGAACCGGCCACAGTCGCGACCGGGCCAGCGCCGTTGCCGCCGCTGACGCGCGCGCTGCCAGCCTTCTCATCGAGCGGGAAGGTGGCCAACTCCTGCATATGTGCAGGCATTTCGTTCTTGTGGAGGGCGGAGACATCGGCTGCTGTCGCCGCCGACTGCGCGACCTGGATGCCGTCGATGGTCGCGGCGGCGTTCTCCTGCCAAGTGCTCTTGTAGAAGAGGCGGCCGATCTGGAGTCCGCCCTGGGCCCGCCAGGGAGTGGTGAACTTCGTCGTCTGCTGCAGCTTGCCGCCGACGGACAGCGACAGTGACTGTTTGGCCGCGTCGTACGAACCCGTGAGGTGGGTCCAAGTGCCCGCCTTGGCGGTGTCCTTGCTGACGGCGCGGACGATCTTCGTTCCGTCGGTGTCGGTGGCGTGACGGTTGAACAGCCACTTGTCGTAGTACTTGGAGTAGTAGAGCTGGAAGCCACTCGCGTGGTCGCCCGCCTGGGACAGGAAGGTGTAGTTGCGGTCCTTGTTGTCCAGCTTGACCCAGGCCGACACCGTGAACGACTTCGTCGTGTCCACCACCGGTCCGGTCGTCGCCGCATACGCCGTCGTCCCGTTCAGGTGCAGCGCGCCGCCGGTCTTCCCCGGGTCGCCCAGCTTGGCGCCACCGCCCAGCTTCGCGGCGAACTCTTTGGGAGTTCCTCCCGACACACGCCGCGAACCAGCGGCCTCGTCCAGGGAGAAACTCACCTTCTCGGCAAGTGCGGTTCCCTTGGCTGCGGCGGGCCGCGGAGCGGTGGCCGCCACGGCCTGCGGCGCCGATGCCCACAGGGTCGCCGCCAGCGTCGCTATCAAGGGCAGCGTCAATCTGCCGCGCGGATTCATACTTGGTCCTCACTTGCAAAACAATCAAGCGCACGGAGAAGAGATAAGTGCGCAGCACGAATCAGGGCCCGTCCCGGCGTGTACGTCGGGACGGGCCCGGTGAAGAGGCGACTCAGTGCCTGCTAGTTCTTGACACGGATGCCGTCATTGACGATGTCGTTCGCGCCGACGGCCCGGTCCCAGACGCGGACGTTGTCGATGACCGCGGCGGCGTTCTCCGTCCAGGCGCTCTTGTAGAAGAGGCGGCCGATCTGCAGACCACCCTGGGCACGCCACGGGGTGGTGAAGGCGGTGCTGGCCTGGGACTTGCCGTTGACGAACAGCTCGATCTTCTTGGTCTCGCTGTTGTAGACACCGGCCAGGTGGGTCCACACGCCTGCCTTAGCGGCGTCCTTGCTCATGGCACGGACGATCTTCGTGTCGTCGGTGTCGGTGGCGTGGCGGTTGAACAGCCACTTGTCGAACTGCTTCGAGTAGTAGAGCTGGAAGCCACTCGCGTGGTCGCCCGCCTGGGACAGGAACGTGTAGTTGCGGTCCTTGTTATCCAGCTTGACCCAGGCCGACACCGTGAACGACTTCGTCGTGTCCACCACCGATCCGGCCGACGCGGCGTACGCCGTGGACCCGTCCAGGTGCAGGGCGTTGCCGATCTGGCCGGCCGCGCCCAGCTTGGCGCCGCCACCGGTCACGGTCGCGACCGACCCTGCGGCGTGACCGCCGCTGACGCGCGCGCTGCCCGCCTTCTCGTCCAGGGGGAAGGTGGCCAACTCCTGCAGACGGGAGGGGGTTTCACCGTTCTGGAGGGCGGTGGCGTCGGTGGCCGTGGCCGCGGACTGGACGACGCGGACGTCGTCGATGGTCGCGGCGGCGTTCTCCGTCCAGGCACTCTTGTAGAAGAGGCGGCCGATCTGCAGACCGCCCTGAGCACGCCACGGGGTGGCGACGGCGGCGGTGGCCTGGGACTTGCCGTTGACGAACAGCTCGATCTTCTTGGTCTCGCTGTTGTAGACACCGGCCAGGTGGGTCCACACGCCTGCCTTGGCGGTGTCCTTACTCATGGCCCGGACGATCTTCGTGTCATCCGCGTCGGTGGCGTGGCGGTTGAACAGCCACTTGTCGAAGTACTTCGAGTAGTAAAGCTGGAAACCGCTCGCGTGGTCGCCCGCCTGGGACAGGAACGTGTAGTTGCTGTCCTTGTTATCCAACTTGACCCAGGCCGAGACGGTGAACGACTTCGTCGTGTCCACCACCGGGTCGGCCGTCGCCGCGTACGCCGTGGACCCGTTCAACCCCAGCGCGCCACCGGACTTTCCCGCGGCACCCAGCTTGGCGCCACCGGCCGGCTTCGCGGTGAGCTCCCCGGGAACGCCGCCCGACACCCGCTGCGAACCGGCTGCTTCATCCAGCGGGAAGGAAGCCAACTCCTGCAGGTAGGAAGGCAGTTTGCCCTTGTGGAGGGCGGTGGCGTCAGTGGCCGTGGCCGCGGACTGGACGACGCGGATGTCGTCAATGGTCGCGGCGGCGTTCTCCACCCAGGCACTCTTGTAGAAGAGGCGGCCGATCTGCAGACCGCCCTGAGCACGCCACGGGGTGGCGACGGCGGCGGTGGCCTGAGACTTGCCGTTGACGAACAGCTCGATCCTCTTGGCCGCACTGTCGTAGACACCGGTCAGGTGGGTCCAGGTGCCCGCCTTGGCGACGTCCTTGCTGGCCGCGCGGACAATCTTGGTGTCATCCGCGTCGCTGGCGTGGCGGTTGAACATCCACTTGTCGAAGTACTTCGAGTAGTAGAGCTGGAAACCGCTGGCATGCTCGCCTGCCTGGGACAGGAACGTGTAGTTGCTGTCCTTGTTATCCAGCTTGACCCAGGCCGACACCGTGAACGACTTGGTCGTGTCCACCACCGGGTCGGTTGTCGCCGCGTACGCCGTCGTCCCGTTCAGCCCCAGCGCGCCGCCGGACTTACCGGCGGCACCCAGCTTGGCGCCACCGCCCAGCTCCGCGGAAGCCTCCTTGGCCGGGTGCCCCGAGACCTGCCGTGCACCGGCGGCCTCGTCCAGGGTGAAGCGCTCCTTGCTATTGGAGGAGCTGCCGTCGAGCCAGTTCGTGATGTTGTCGACGCGGGCCGCGCTCGCGCTCTTGCCCTCGCCGGACGCGCCCAGACAGGAGCCGTGGTCGGAGCGGCTCTGCACCGCGGTGATGTTCCCCTTGCCGTCCAGCACCGGGCCACCGGCGTCACCCTTGCAGATCCGACCGCCGGTCAGCCCCACTGTGGTGTCGGTGGACTTGCCCAGGGCCGTCTTGCTGTGGTGCGGGCTGTTGGGCAACCACGCGGTGTCCGTACGGCCATATCCGGCGGCGACCAGCGAGGCCCCGTCGGCGGGTGCGCCGCCCGCGAGCGTGGCCGGGGTGATCTTGGTGACCGGAGCGGCGAGGCGGGCCAGCACCACGTCCCGGTCCGGGCGCGGCGCGATGTAGTCAAGCTTCGTCGGTGCCTGCCCGGCGAAGGTGACCGTGGCACTGCCCTTCGGCGCGCCCTCGGCCGGTGCGGACTTGGCCGGGTTGGCGGTGAAGCAGCTGGCGGCGGTGAGCACCCAGCTCTTGTCGACCAGGGAGGCGCTGCAGCTCCGCCCGCCCTTGAGCCCCGGCTGATTCACGGTGACACGGGCGAGCCACGGGCGGTCGGGATCTCCGGACGGTGCCTTGACCGCCTTGCCCTGACCGACGCTCAGTTCGAGCAGCGTGGAGGAGTTCTTCGGGTCGGAACCCTCGCCCAGCTCCTGCCACTTGCCCGGTTCGAGGTCGACCTTCTCGACCTTCTCGCCCTTGACCTTGGGGCCCGCGCTGCGCACCGTCGCCGTGACGTCGTCACGGGCTTCGGACTTGGCCAGATAGGTCTGCTCGACCTCCATGGACAGATAACCCACCGGCCCGGAGACGGCGAAGCACGTGTTCACGTCCTTGGTGACGCGGCTGTTGATCCGGATCAGATCACCGCCGGACTTGCAGTCCGCCAGGGTGATGTGGCCGTCCCCCGAGAGGAGCTTCAGCCCCTTCTCGGCCAGCAGCTTGTCCCGGTCCGGATACGAGAAGTCCTCGACCACCGAATCCAGTCCGTCACCGGACGCGCCGGACGCGTGCGCCGCACCGGCCAACGGGCCGGTGCACCAGAGCGAGACGCCGAACGCGGCCGTCAGCGTCATGGCCACTGGCCGCCCGAGCGTGCCGTGCCATCTCATACATGAACTCCCGAAATATCTAGTACCACTGGTAGAACGTCAAAGCCCGAGGGCCTCGTCACAGGCATGGCCGAGCGCCCGCGAAAAAGGGGGAGAGCACCCGGCTCCGGACGCACTTCTGAGGACCGCTCACGGACGTCAACTCGGTTGCCTCTGTTGGCGGGTGAGCATCTGAAGGCACTCGCGCTGTCGGCAGCAGAACGGATTACGTCTGCGTACGGAGGCGCCTTCTACATGCCCCACCCCTAAGAACTGGCAACTGAGAAAAGCCCTCAAAAAGTATGAACCGTCTAAGAAACATATGAGGCGAAGGTGAGGAAATCCAGGCGGCAAAATTCACTAACTGCCTATATGGGACATAGCTGTTGTGGGGTGACGCACGGTTGTGCCGCCGGAGATCTCGATCATGCAACGACCGCAGTTGCAAACGTGCAGTGCGAGAGTGATGGAGGGTGAGCCGGAGCTGATGGTGGCTCAACTGTTCAGCTGGGTCCGCAGCCACGCATCGACGTCGCCCCTATGCGCGACCGCCACGGCGCGTGCCGTGTCCGCGGCACGGCACCATGAGGACGCGGGGGAAGCGAGTGCGCTCGAAGGTGTCCTCTTCCTGATAGTCACGCCAAGCCGGCGCGCGGAACGTCCGTGACGACGGGCCCTCCAAGAATCACCGCCACCGTGTCGTTGCCTGCAGCGAAAGCGAGGTCGCGAGGGATGACCTCCTCGGGGTCACCCGGCGTCTGAATGGCAACCAAGTACTCACCGAGGCGCGCCAGTTAATCGGCCGTGATCCGGATGTGGGCAGCGCCGGTCGGCGCACGGTCGGACGAGTTGAACCCCGATCTGCCGCAACCGGCGTAACCCCGCTCTCCCAATGGATCGGATCTGATCAGTACTCAGCGTCCGTGCCTGCTCTGGGAGCATCGACCCCATTGCAACTGGCTCGAACCAGGGCCACCAACTGCCTCGACCGACTCGCGCCGACCCTCAGCTCACGACGCAACGACTCAGCCGACACCGGGCGCTGGTGCAACTCGCGATGCCGAGCATCCACTTGAAGGGCCCGCACTAGCAATGGATCACTGTCGAAATCTCGCTCACCGCCACCAGCTCCACCACGGTCTTCCTGACGTTCAGCGGTGACCCCCGTCCCTGTCACCGGCCGGTGGGCCAGCAACTCGACGGCAAGCAGGAGAGCGACCGGCGGCCACCCCGCCACCAGAACTGGCCTCCAGGCGAGCTCCGGTGCAGCGGCGATATTGGCCGCCAGGGACACGGCAATACCGAGCAGGAAGCTCAGCCACTTCATGACATCGGTCCGTCGCCCACGACTTCCGCCTGGACGCTTCAGCAGACCCGCCGTCGCCAAGAGAAGCAGCCCGTCGACCGACAACGGCCACAGGGTGGCGCTCACCGGATCCGCTCCGCCCTGCCGGGCAAACTCACGCTGATGCACATACGACGCGTACGCCGCCACCCCGGCAACAACCATGCCGCCCGTTCGACGGACCCACACATCGGATTCCGAGGCGTGCCGTAGATTCGGAGCCGTCATGGCCGCCCCCTACTCCATACAACTGGGTACAGGTCGGCGGCCCGACTCAGGCGATCCGGCAGGCAGGCCAGCGCACGTCCAGTGCTCCGCGCGGAAATTTCGGGGAGCCCCTGGACAGACACTGGCAGTTCGGCCTGTCCAGTGATCTCCGCTCTCCGGGGGACACCCGGGTCAGCGAGACACCGCCCAGCACAGCACTCCCCCACAAGGCCCCCGGGCCAACCCCGACAGCATCCCGACCTCCCCGTGAGATACGTCAGAACAGTTCGGGCACTCCGCGAAACGGGGTCTGAACTGCGGTCATGCGCCGGACAGCCGTCATCCCTGCTCATCGGGTGCACTTCCTGGAGGGCGCGGTGAACCGCGGCGGCACGGCCCAGCGCGAGGGACCTGAACCCTTCGTTGATCATGATTTTCGTCCCTCCCTATTCCTCTCCTTCTCCCACCTCGACGGCGCTCAGCGCCGCCCACTCGACCGCTCCCGCTCAGCCCGGGGCACCAGAGCGGCCTCCGGCAGCCCCGGCGGCGCCGGAATGCCGTACAGCTCTTCGAAGGAGGCCGGGGCGTACTCCCAGTCCACCTCCCACACCAAGTAGCCGTAGGTGTCGAGCGTCTCGGACAGGCGGGCGTGCCGCATGCGGGCCTGGACCTTGCGCGGTTCGAGGCCGGAGGCGATCAACACCGCGTCGACGAAGTGCCGCAGATCGTGAAACGTGGTCTCCTGCGGAAGCGCGATCCCTCGCGCCCGAACCTTCTTCTTGGCCAGGTTGAACGCGTAACACAGCGAGCACTCCCGCACCGGCGTCCGGTACTTGGTCACGGTGACCAAGTGGTCGTACTCCTGCGGGTACGGGGCCAGCCCTCGCCGTTCCCGCACCCTGAGCACCTGGCTGGGCAGGGGTGCGCGCCAACGCTCCATGTGGGCCCGGTACTTGTCGAGAAGGAACGAGCCGACCGGGAGCGAAGCCATGCTTGCCGGCGTCTTCAGAGGAACGGCCTCCCCCTCCTGCCGCTGCTCCACCACGGTCTGCCACCCGGGGACGTCCTCCATGTCCGACCGGCGCACGGCAACAGCCTCCATGGAACGCAGTGCCTGCAGCGACCCGTACCAGGTCAGCAGTTCGTAGCGCGGGTAGATCTCCTCGGCCAGGGCGACGACGCACCGCCACGTCAGCCGCGTGGCACGGCTGCTCCCCTGAACCAGGCGGATGCCCAGCACCGGATTGCTGTCCAAGTAGCCGTCTTCGACCGCCATCGACAGCATGACGGACAACGCGCCCTTCACCGCGATCCGGGTGT
Source organism: Streptomyces sp. NPDC059009 (assembly GCF_042740175.1). Classification (NCBI taxonomy): domain Bacteria; kingdom Bacillati; phylum Actinomycetota; class Actinomycetes; order Kitasatosporales; family Streptomycetaceae; genus Streptomyces; species Streptomyces sp. NPDC059009. The sequence goes on from NZ_JBHYJB010000004.1 coordinate 134,505, forward strand.
TGGGCGCCATGCCGTTCAGCCTCAGCTCGGTGAAGAAGTCGCGGTACTCTCCGCGCTTCACGGCGCCCACCGGTCGCTGCCCCAAGGCAGGAACGACGTGGGCCTGGAGGCGGGACCGGTAGACGTTGATCGTCGACTGACGGACCTCATGCCGACCGAGGAACGTCTCCACGTACTCACTGATGGTGGGTGCGTGGGCCTTTCTCCGTTGAAGCCGGTGTGGGAGCGGCTCGCGCGCCTCGTCGACGGCGGAACGCTGACCACGCTGGTAGGCGGCGGCGACCTGCTTCCTGTTGAGCGGAAAGTTCTTGGAACGTTGCCGGCCATCCTTGTCCCGCCATCGCGCCTGCCACCGGTTCGCGCACCCGTGTTCAGCGCTCGGTACCAGGCCGGGGTGGTCCGGGCATTCTGGTTCGCCCTTCTTCGGACGGGATTTGTGCCAGCGGTCGTACGGTTCCTCCTTCGCCATGGGGGACCTCCTCCATCACTCATCTGGGCACAGAGACGTCTTCAAGCTCCTGCTGTCTCGTGGCGACGCACCGGTCGACGTCCGATTCCCGGTAGCGCAGTGCCCGGCCGCCGCTCATGCGGAGCGGTTCCGGACCGCGGTGTTCCACTTCCCACGTGCTCGCCCAGTTGTAGAGCGTCTTCCGTTTGATGCGGAGCCGTTCAGCGGCTTCCTGCGCGGTCAGCCAACGCTCTGGGCGGGACCGCTTCGGCGTCGGCATCAGCCCGGGTCCGTCGCTGCGGGAAGCGGGCGGATGAGAAGCAATAGCCGCGCGTGGATCTCCTCGGGCGCGACGCGTAGATCTCGTTGATCGAATGGAACGAGCCCGGAGCGGTGAGCGATGGACGCTACACGGACAGAGAAGTCCGATGTCCCGCTCTCCCGCACGTGACAGTAAGTGATGAAGGCAAGGAGCCCGCTGGGGGCCAGAAGGGCGCCCCAGGCAATATCGTCAATCCAGTTCGACGACCGCAGGTCCACGCATGCGATGGCCGTGTCGAAGCGATCGGGGAGCGCTTTCGCGGTGCCGGTGTCTTTCCGTACCGCAGCCGTCCTGAGTGCGACTGCCCGAGGTGCGGGGAGCGACGTGCAGGGTCCGGATGCGGACTCCTGCCGGGCTGTTGGGTCGTCGCCGAGATGTGCAAGACGTTGCTCCGGGACGACCGTGCATACGGCAAGAGTCCCGACGAGTCCGGATGCGGACTCAACAACCGTTGGCAGACCCCGGGTTGGTTCGCGTAGCGATTCGATCGGCTCTTCGCCCAGTACGAGGACATGCTCGTTGGTGTTGCAGTAGCGGCGCACGACATCGATCACTGCTGATGCCAGCCATGGGCTGTCGCCGCAGTCTCCCGCCGGATGATGAAGCTGTGGCATCTCTGTTTCCTCTTGTTCCTCGTGTACGAGGTGCTCTGTCACTACAAGAGGCGGGAGTTCGCCACCGCATTCGACATCGTCAGAGGCGCTTCGTAGCCCTCTTGTCGTTGGAAGCCGTGCGGCACTCCTAGATCACTACTAAGGGACCTGGTCGGGAGCTACTACCGCCCCGCTGACGAACTCCCGCAGATCTCACCAGTGCTTCGGCGGTCCGTCGTAGTAGCGCCTTATGCAGCCGCTGGCCTGGGCTTGGCGGCCGCCGTGCTTACTCAACGCCTTACCGCTCGCTCCCACGCGAAGGGAGGCGCCGACATGTCGGCCGGATCAGCGGATGAGCGCCTTGGCAGAGAGGTGAACACGGCGACAGAAGCAGCGGGTGCGATGCCCCTGGACGTCGCACGGAAGTGCTTCATCTGGCTGGTGACGGGGCCGAAGCCACTGACTGTGGACTGTCGGGGCCTGGCAGGGCTCCCCCACCGGGCCGTTCCTCTTGATGAGTTGCTGGAGCGGTTGCTCCACGGAAGGTGCCCCCGCGAGACCAAGGACGCTGTCTGGCGCACTCTGGTGCTGCGTTCGCGGGCCGAGGGGGCGCCCTGGACGCTGGCCTGCATCGGGATGGCGCGGCCGGCGCTCGTCCGCATCGCCAAGCGTCTGGCGGCGCGATGCCCGGGGGAAGGGCTCGACGTACACGCCGAGGTGCTCTCGGGGTTCCTGGGCGCTCTGTCCACCATCGACGTGGACCGTCCTGGGGTGCTCGTCCGGCTGAACTGGGCGGCCTATCGGCGAGGGCTTGCCGCTCTGCGCGAGGTACTGGACGCACCCACTCCGGTCGGATCCAGATTCGAATCCGTGCCCCCGCGGCCGCCGTGGGGGCATCCCGACCTTCTGTTGGCGAACGCGGTCCGTGCCGGAGTCCTGACCCGGACCGAAGCGGACCTCATCGGCAGCACCCGGCTCGACAAGGAGTCCGTCTCCGGCTGGGCTCTCGCCCACGGAAGGACCCGCGCCGGCGTCTACAAGGCCCGGCAACGAGCCGAGCGCCGACTGGTCGACTTCCTCCTGGCCGGTGTCCGCTCGGATGGCGAGGAGGAACCGGTCGCCGATGCCGTACTGACTGGCCTCATGGATTCCGCCTCCGATTCCGGCCGCGCCGGCCCGCCAGAGCGCGAGGCCAGCACTCTCCAACCCTCACCTTCCGTAACCACTACGCGAGTTGAAGGTCGGACGGCACTGCAAGCAATTTCCCCGGCCCCGTGTCCAAAGGCGCGGCGCTAGACCGACTTCTCGGATGTAGGGGCTTCACAGAGAGGTCAACTCTCGCGCCCGCTCAACGCCCGCCATGGGAGGTGCTCCCAGATGCGCCAGAAGTCTCTCTCCGACCGTGCCGTCCGGCGTCACAGGCGTCGTCGGGTGGTGCGGTGGCTGCTGATCGCCCTGCTGTCCGCCGCCGTTCCCATCATCTGTGCCTCCTCGGCCCACGCGGGGGATCCCGAGCAGGTCCTGGCACTGGCCAAGTCCGTGAACGAGGTCCTCGACAACATCCGTAACTGGCTCATGGGCGTCCTTGCGGGGCTTGCCACGGTGTTCCTCACCGTCGGGGGCGTTCGCTATGTGATGGCGGGCGGGGATCCGGGGGAGGTCGAGAAGGCCAAGACCGCATTCAAGAGCGCGGGGTGGGGGTACGGGCTTGCCGCGCTCGCCCCGCTCATCGTGGCCATTCTCAAAGGGCTCGTGGGGGCGTGATGGCAATGGCCCTCGGTGGAGCAGCTTGGCGCCGTGGCCGGTTGCGAGGTGGAGTGGTGATCGGCTGCGTGCTGCTGGTCGCTCTCGCCGGGCTGCATGCCACGGCGGAGGGGGCCCCTTCTCCCCCGCCGCCGGTCGCCATCAGCAGTTCGACGGCCATCAGCGCGACGGATGCGCAGCTTGCACCCTGCACCCCCAGCAGCTGCACGCGGCAGCGCGACGATTCCGTGCTCGCACCGGCTTTCGCTCCCAGCCACCGTACGGAAGCGGCCGCGGGCGACGCTCGAAGCGGCGTGGTCGGCTGGATCGCGAAGGGCGTCACCGCGGCCATCAACGCCTTCTTCACCGGGCTCGTGACCGTCGCCCTCCAGCCCTTGCTGAAGCTCCTCGCTCATACGCTGCTCACCACACCCACCCCCGATTCACTGCCGAGGGTCGGCGAGTTGTGGGCGGATTCGTGGCAGATCACGCTCGCCACGTACTCGCTGCTGATCATGGTGGCCGGGGTGCTGCTGATGGCACACGGGTCCGTCCAGGCCCGGTACTCGCTCAGGGAGCTCGGGCCACGCATTCCGCTGGGGTTCCTTGCGGCGGGGTTCTCGCTGCTGTTCGCCACCAAGGCGGTCGAGCTCGCCAACGCACTGTCCGTGGCGGTGCTGGGCGGAGGACTCGACAAGAACTCGGCGGGCATCGCGCTGCGGGAGTTCGTGCTCAGCAGCTTCGTCGCCGGCGGCAACATCTTCAGGATCTTGTTGTGGGGTGTCGTCGCGGTGGTGTTGGTGGCCTTGTTGGTCACGTACGTGGTGCGGGTGGCGTTGACCATCCTGCTGATCGCCGGGGCTCCGTTGGCGCTGATGTGTCACGCCCTTCCTCTGACGGAGGGGGTCGCCCGCTGGTGGTGGCGGACCTTCGCCGGGCTCTTGGCGATTCAGGTCGCGCAGTCGGCGGCGCTGGTCGTGGGGATTCGCGTCTTCCTCACCCCGGGAAACTTCAGTCCGTTCGGTCCGACACGGGACGGGTTCGTCGCCGTGCTCGTCGTCCTGGCGCTGATGTACATCCTCTTCAAGATCCCCTTCTGGATCCTGAGTTCGGTGCGAGTGAGCCGGGGAAGGTCGTTCGCCGGGCGAATGGTGCGCGCCATGGTCATGTACAAGACCTTTGGGCTGCTGCGCAGCGCCTCGGGGCGGCCTGCGGTCGGCCGTGGGGGGCGCGGGGGCCGCGGCCCGTCAGCCACCAATCCGAGTCCGCCACCTGCTCAGGGGATGCCACCGTTCAGCCCACGGCGCAGGCAGGCAGGAAGAGGCGGGCCTCAGCCAGGTGGCCGGACGGCTTCGGGCTCTCGTCGGCCGCCCGGCCCGCCGCTGTTCCTGTCGCCCAACCAGGCTGCGCAGGGGCCGGGTTCACAAGCACCAGGTCAGCCCATTACGCCCACCGTCGCACCGGCTCCCGGACCGCCACCTCTGCCGCACTTCCAGGAACCGGGAGATGCCCGGTCCCCGGGGGCCGCCACCGCTTCGTCATCGCGCTCTATATCTCAGCCCATCCGAACGGCGGGACCACCCGCCTTCCGCGCTCCGGACCGCCGTGCACCAGGACACGGCTCCTCAACTCCGCGTCGGGGTTTCCCACCCACGCCTCCCGCCCCGACGCGGTTCCAGACCCCGGCCGTAGACCCCTCTCCGCCTCCGCGACGGGCCGTTGGACCACCGGCACGGGCGCCCTTCCGTGAGCCCGTGCACCCCTTGCCGCCTGTACGTCCGCATCCGCCCCGCCGCTTCCCACCGCCGCCACCGTTCTTCAGCTCGCCGCCTCCCCCGGCTCGCCCCGGAGAGGGGAATTCACGATGACCCAGCCGGTACGGATTCCCGCTGACGTCGAGCGTGAGGACGTGGTCCTGGCTCACTTGAACGCCCGTCAGCTACTCATCCTCGCCGTCACAGGGATGCTGCTGTACGGAGCATGGATGGCTCTGCGGGACTTCGTTCCCGTCCTGGTCTTCCTCCTCTTCTCCCTTCCCTTGGCGGGTACCGCGGCCCTGCTGGCCCTCGGCAGTCGTGACGGGCTCTCCTTGGATCGGCTCGCCCTGGCCGCCGTACGCCAGCGCTTGGCTCCGCGCTATCACGTAGCGGCGCCCGAGGGCATCGTCCCGCCGCCGCTCTGGCTCGCCCGGCGTGCTCGCGGCCGGACGGGAGACTCGGTGCCCTCGGCGCTGGCGATGGCCCCCGTGCAGCTGCCCGCCGAGCACGTGTCGGAGACCGGAGTCGTGGATCTCGGGGCGGACGGCGTCGCGGCGATCGCGGTCTGCGGCACGGTGAACTTCGCCCTGCGTACTCCAGCCGAGCAGGAGTCGCTCGTATCCGGGTTCGGGCGCTACCTGCACTCGCTCACCGCTCCTGTAGAGGTCCTCGTCCGGACCGAACGCCTCGATCTGTCCATGCAGATCAGTGAGCTGCGTGCGTATGCGGCTGAGTTGCCGGATCCGGCCCTAGAGACGGCAGCTCGCGAACATGCCGACTATCTGGAGCAGTTGACGCGCGAGAGCGATCTCCTGCAACGCCAAGTACTGCTGGTCCTGCGCGAACCGCTCGGGGGCGCCACGGGATCTACGGCAGTTCTGGACGAGATGTCGCCGCTCACCGGGCTCGGCCGGAGAAGAAGAAACCACGCCGACCTGCCGCCTGCTCATGCGCTGCGGCGCGCGGCCGAGGTGCGGCTGGCGCGACGTCTAGACGAGGCATCTGAGCTGCTCGGCCCGCTGGGCATCACCGTGACGCCGCTGGATGCGGGGCAAGCGACCGCAATCCTTGTGGCGGCCTGTAACCCCGACAGTCTCGTTCCACCGTCCGCGGCGCGTGCCAAGGCCGATGAGGTGATCACTTCAGACAGCTCCCCAGGCCGGGACTGCGCAGCGCAGACCGGGACAGGACGAGGCGAGTCACGGTGAAGTCCCGCGCCGGCAAGCGCTCCATCCGTCGGAAGGAGTCGGTGACCGGGCAAGGCGAAGCCTTCGCTCCCGACACCCTCGTCATCGCGCCGCGGCACCTTGAGGTGGGCGCGGAGTGGGTCGCCTCCTTCGCCGTGACCGGCTACCCCCGCGAAGTCCACCCCGGCTGGCTGCAGCCGCTGCTCACCTACCCCGGTCGCGTGGACGTCGCCCTGCACATCGAGCCCGTCGACCCGGTGACCGCCGCCCACCGGCTGCGGCGGCAACTGGCCCGTCTCGAATCCGGCCGCCGCTACACCCAGGACAGGGGGCGCCTGCTCGACCCGCACGTCGAGGCGGCCACCGAGGACGCATACGACCTGTCCGCCCGCGTAGCCCGGGGCGAGGGCAAGCTCTACCGGCTCGGCCTGTATCTCACCGTGCACGCGGGCGGCCGCGAGGAGTTGGCCGACGAGGTCGCTGCGGTGCGTGCGCTGGCGGCCAGCCTGCTCCTGGACGCCAAGCCCACCACGTACCGCAGTCTGCAGGGCTGGGTCACCTGCCTACCCATGGGCTTGGACGCGGTGAGGATGCGCCGGACCTTCGACACGAGCGCCCTGGCCGCCGCGTTCCCGTTCACGAGCCCGGACCTGCCGCCCGCCGATCCGACGTCGGTGTCCGCGCCCGGCGGGGTGCTATATGGGTACAACGTCGGCAGCCAAGGGCTGGTGCATTGGGACCGTTTCGCCCTGGACAACCACAACTCCGTGGTCCTTGGCCGCTCCGGCGCGGGCAAGTCGTACCTGGTCAAGCTGGAGTTGCTGCGGTCGCTGTATCGGGGCATCGAGGTCCACGTCATCGATCCGGAGGACGAGTACGCCCGCCTGGCAGCCGCAGTCGGTGGCACCTATGTGCACTTGGGCGGCGAGGCGGTGCGGCTCAATCCGTTCGACCTTCCCCTCCACACCCGGCCCGACGGACGGCTCGGCGCGCCGAGAGACGCGCTGGTGCGCCGCTCGCTGTTCCTGCACACCGTCATCGGTGTGCTGTTGGGGGCGCCGCTCAGCGCTCCTCGGCGGGCCGCCCTGGACCGGGCGTTGGTCGGGACGTACCAACGGGCCGGGATCACTGCCGATCCCCGCACATGGACCCGCCCGGCCCCGTTGCTGCACGATCTGGCCGACGTTCTCTCGCACGGTGATGACGCTGCCGCGAGGGAGTTGTCCGCCCGGCTGCACCCCTATGTGCATGGCGCGTTCTCCAACCTCTTCGACGCCCCGACCACCAGCCGGCCGGAAGGGCATCTGGTCGTGTTCTCACTGCGCGATCTGCCCGACGAACTCAAGCCGATCGGCACCCTGTTGACCCTGGACGCGGTCTGGCGCCATGTCTCCAACCCCGCGTTGCGCACGCCTCGGCTGGTCGTCGTCGACGAGGCATGGCTGCTGATGCGTGAGCGGGCCGGGGCGGACTTCCTCTTCCGCATGGCCAAGGCCAGCCGGAAGCACTGGGCGGGGCTGACCGTGGCCACGCAGGACACCGCCGATGTCCTCGGCACCGACCTGGGCAAGGCGGTGATCGCCAACGCGGCGACGCAGATCCTGCTGCGGCAGGCTCCCCAGGCCATCGACGAGATCACGCACACCTTCAACTTGTCCGACGGTGAACGGCAGTTCCTGCTGACCGCCGAGCGCGGACAAGGGCTGCTGTCCACCGGCACTCAGCGGGTGGCGTTCCACAGCGTGGCCTCGCCCGTCGAACACCGCTTGGTGACCAGCGACCCGGCGGAGCTCGCCGCCTACGCCGCGGACGAAACACCGGCACTGGAGGCCGACGCCCGTGCGCTCGTGCGTCTCGACATGGACGACGACGGTGCCCCGCTGCCCGACCTGGAGGTCGATTCCTATGGACAGATCTCTCTGGACCCCGCGTGATCCGTCACGGAACACACCCCGCGAAGGGAATCAACCCTCCCCGCTGGAGCGGTACTTGCAGGACCCGTACGGGAGTCTCGGCGGAGCTCTCGCTCGAATCGACGAGTTCCTGCACACCTGGGGCCCACTTGTCCTCGGCGTACTGCTCCTCGCGGCAGCAGGCGTGCTCGGGGCCCGCCGACGATGGCGCCGACGATGTCATCGACTCCTGCAACGCGACGCGCGGATCACCCAGATACTCCCCCCACCGACCAGCGATCCGACCGGTGCCACGGCCTTCTGGGCCAACCTGGTCGGCCTCCTTCGGCCACCCTGGCGCCGCCTGCTCGCCGGGCAGCCCCACCTGGCCTGGGAGTACGTCTTCGACCACGACACCGTCGGCATCCAACTCTGGGTCCCCGGCACGGTGCCGCCCGGCATGGTGGAACACGCCGTGGAGGCGGCCTGGCCCGGCGCCCAGACACGCACCCGCCCAGCCACACCCCCCACGCCGGATCAGCGCACAGGGACACCGGCCGCCACCGGAGAACTTCGGCTGGCACGCAGTGAGGCCCTGCCCGTGCGCAGCGACTTTCCGGCGGATCCGTTGCGTGCCTTGCTCGGCGCCCCCGCTGGTCTTGGCGCGCAGGAGCGGGCAGTGGTGCAGGTCCTGGCCCGGCCGGTGACCGGCCACCGGGTGAAGAAGGCACGTCGCGCGGCCCGACGCATGCGCACCAAAGGGTCTGCCCGACCGACGGGACGGCTCCTGGACGCGCTCACCCCCGGCCACCACAGAGCCGCGCGGGCGACGACACTCCGGTCACACGATCCTCAGCGAGTACTGCAGGCATCGGCCGAGGACAGATCGATCGTCGCCAAACAGCGCGGCGCGCAGTACGAGACCCGCATCCGCTACGCCGTGACGTCCCTCGTCTCCGAGGGCACGAGCCCGCCGAAGGAAGCCTCGCTCACTCGCGCACGGCTACGCGGCCAAGCACACGCGATCGCCAGCGCCTACGCCACGTACACCGAACACAACTTCTACGTCCGCGCCCGCCTCCGCCTCGCCCTGCCGTCTCTTGCCGAGCGCCGCTTCAACAAGGGCGATCTGCTGTCGCTCCCGGAACTCGCGGCAGTCGCCCACCTTCCCTGGGACAGCACCATCCCCGGTCTGCAGCGCGCGGGCGCTCGCGCCGTGCCGCCCCCGCCGGGGATTGCCGTCGCCGGGCCAGCGGTCAGGCCCATCGGTCTGACCGACACCGGAGTCCCCCGCCTCGTCGGCCTCCGTGTCCGCGACGCCCGCCACCATCTCCACATCCTCGGCGCCACCGGCTCCGGCAAGTCGGAGCTGATGGCCCACATGATCCTCGCCGACGCCACGTCCGGTCGCGGACAAGTAGTCATCGACCCGAAGGGCGACCTGGTCACGGATGTTCTCGCACGGCTGCCCGAGGGCCTGGGCGACAAGGTCGTTCTCTTCGACGCCGACAGCACGTCCCACCCTCCAATCCTCAATCCCCTCGAGGGTGAGGATTCCGCGCGGGCCGTCGACAACCTCGTTTCGATCTTCTCCCGCGTCTACGCCGCATCTTGGGGCCCCCGCACTGACGACATACTCCGCGCCGGGCTCCTCACGCTGCGCGCCCTGCCGGGCACGCCCACGCTCACCGACCTGCCGAAGCTGCTCTCCGTACCCAGTTTCCGGCGGCGCGCGGTGGGCCAGATCCACGACGACGTGTTGCGCGGCTTCTGGACTTGGTACGACGACCTGTCCTCCCCCTCCCGTGCCCAGGTCACGGCGCCGCTCATGAACAAGCTCCGCGGCTTCCTGCTGCGCCCGTTCGTCCGCGAGGCACTGGCCGGAGGTGCCTCAACGGTCGACATGGATCACGTACTCGACGAGGGCGGGATCTGCCTCGTCCGCATCGCCCGCGACGCCCTCGGTGCGGAGACCGCCCACCTCATCGGGTCCATCGTCGTCGCCCGCACCTGGCAGGCCGCCACCCGCCGAGCCCGCACCCCGCAGAATCGCCGCCATGACGCCTCCCTCTACATGGATGAGGCGCACCACTTCCTCCATCTCCCCTACGCGCTGGAGGACATGCTCGCCGAGGCCCGTGGCTACCGCCTCTCGATGACGCTGGCCCACCAGTACCTGCGGCAGCTCCCCAAGGAGCTCGAAGAGGGCATCAGCACCAACGCCCGCACCAAGATCTTCTTCAACGCATCCCCCGAGGACGCCCATCACCTCGCGCGCCACACCGAACCGCGCGTGGGCGCTCACGACCTCTCGAACCTCGACGCCTTCCACGCCGTCGTCCGCCCGGTCCTCAACGGCGCCGAAGCCCCTGCTTTCACCGTGCTCACCAAGAAGCTTCCGCCGCCGCTGGCCGGCCGGGCGCGGACGATCCGCGCCGCAGCCCACCACAACGCGCGCCCCGTGACGGCGCGCCCCTCCCTGCGCAAGCCTCCACAGCATCCCTCTGACCCACGCCGCACCGCGTGACCCGCACTCCCCTGGAGGTCAACCCAGCCATGATCACCAACCCCGGCCCGCAACGCTCCCTCCGCGGCCACCGCCCCAAGCGCCTCAGCGGCCGAACCGCTGCCACGGGCGACTACCTGGCCCGGCTCGCACCCCGCCTCACGCCGCGTGACCGCTGGCTGGCCCGCCTCGTGTACGAACATCGAGTCCTCACCACTCCACAGCTGGCCCAACTCGCCTGGCCCACCCTCCGAGCCGCCAATCAGCGCCTCCTCCAGCTCTACAGGTGGCGCGTCCTCGACCGCTTCCAGCCGTTCGTCACGTACGGCTCCGCGCCCATGCACTACGTCCTGGACGTGGCCGGCGCCAGCGTCCTAGCCCGCGAAGACGGCATGGACATACAGGACTTGGGCTACCGCCACGACCACGCTCTCGGGATCGCCCACTCTCTGCGCCTGAACCACATCGTCGGCACCAACGGCTTCTTCACCTCGCTCATCGCCCACTCCCGCGCCAGCAACGCGCAGTTGACCGCTTGGTGGTCCGAGGCCCGATGCCACGAGCACTTCGGCGACGTCGTACGCCCCGACGCCTACGGCCGCTGGCGCGAGGACGGCAGGGAGTTCGAGTGGTTCCTGGAACACGACTGCGGCACCGAGCGTCCCGCCGACCGCGTCGGAGCCAAACTGCCCCACTACGCCAAGCTCGCCGAGAGCACCGGCATCACGACGCCCGTCCTGGTCTGGACGCCGACCGCACAGCGCGAGGCCCGCATCCGGCACGCCGTGACCGAAGCGCTGGTCGCCCTGACCGAGCCCGCATCCGTACCGCTGGCCACGACGTCCGCGGAGTCGAGCACGGCAACGGACCCGAGCGGCCCCGCAGACACCCGCTGGCTCCCCCTCACACCCAACAGCCGCACGGACCGGCGCCTCGCCCTCGCTGAACTCCCCAGCGCCTGGCCCTACTTGAACCCCCTCGCCACGCCTCCCAGCCCCACCGCCGACAGCCCCGCCACGAACCAGATCCTGCCGCCGCTCCACCCCCAGGCAACGCCGATACGGAACGGCGCCCACCAGAGGTAGATCCCCATGGCCAAGATGCTCACCGCCACCGCAGCAGCGCTCCTCCTGATCATCGTGACGGTCGCGGCAGGCGCGGGCAGCCTCCTCTCCTCTTTCATAGGCGGAGGCTCACAGCCCAGCGCCACGGCCCTCTCCGACATCCCCGTCCGCTACCTCACCCTCTACCGGCAGGCGGCCGCCACCTGCCCGGGCCTCGATTGGTCCACACTCGCCGCCATCGGCAAGATCGAAACCGATCACGGCCGCTCCGCACTCCCCGGCGTCCACCACGGCTCCAACTACGCGGGCGCGCAAGGGCCGATGCAGTTTCTGCGTCCCACCTTCACCCACGTCATAGCCAGACACCCGCTCCCTGAAGGCGGCGCGGTCCCGCCCTCCCCCTACAACCCCCGTGACGCGATCCACGCCGCCGCGGCCTACCTCTGTGACTCAGGAGCGCGGAACAACTCCGACCCGCGGAAGGCGATCTACACGTACAACAACGCGAACTGGTACGTGTCCAAGGTCCTCGCCCAGGCTCAGCGCTACCGCGGCGACCAGGCCCTCGACTCCTCTGCCGCCGCCCTCCAAGCGATCGACTACGCCCAGCGGCAACTGGGGCTCCCCTATACCTGGGGCGGCAACGGACCTGCCGTGGGCGATCTGGGCTTCGACTGTTCAGGACTCACCCAGGCCGCGTACGCGGCCGCAGGCATCGCCCTGCCCCGCACCGCTCAGCAACAATACGCAGCGGGCCGGCGCCTACCAGGGGGCCAGCCCCCGCGCCCCGGTGACCTCGTCTTCTACGGTCACCCTCGGGGAGGCATTCATCATGTCGGCCTGTACATCGGGAACGGACGGATGATCGACGCTCCGGGCCGAACCCAGAAGATCAGAATCAGCCCCTACCGCTACGCCGGTGATGACTACGCCGGGGCAACACGGCCACACCCCTACTAAGCGATCTTGGTGATTTGTGGTGCGGCTTGGGTAGACGACCTGGCGGGAGGGGTTGCCATGGTGATGACGCCGCTGCGGGTGGAGTTTTCGCCAGCCCAAGTCGCCGAGTTGCGGCGGCGGTTGAGGTGTCGGGAGCTCGTGCCCAACAAGCGGATGCAACTGGAATGTGTACGGCTCGCGGCCCAGGGCCGCACGGCGCCCGAGATCGCGCTGGTCCTCGAGAAGCACCTAGTCACGGTACGAGGGGCATTGCATCGCTTCCTCGACGGCGGGTTCGAGGCCCTGGCCGATGCGCCGCGACCGGAGCGGCCGCCCCGGTGGAAGCGTGAGGACCTGGACGCGCTGGAGGACATGCTGGATGCCTCCGCCGCCAAGGGGCGGATCTGGACGCTGCCGGCGCTGGCCGAGTGGCTGCGCCGTGAGCGCGGCGTCGACCTGGATTCCTCCTGGCTGTCGGTGCTGTTGCACCGGGACGGGTTCCGCTGGAAACGCACCCGCGACAGCATCCGGTACCAGGCCAATCCGGCCCTCCAGGCCGCAGCATGGGAGCGGCTGGAGGGTTTACGGCTGTACGGCTGAGGTTCCAAGCAGGTGTCGAGGGCCTGTACTACCTCGACGAGTGCAGGTTCTCGCCGACCCTGCCCACCGGCTACACCTGGGCCCGCACCGGGACCCGGATGGTGGTGAAACGGAAGGACACCAAGAACCGCCGCGTCAACGTGCTCGGCGCGCTGAACGACACCGACCCCCGGCCCGAGCTCGTGTGAACCACTGTCGAGGGGGAGATCGACGCGGAACTGGTCCTCGACTTCGTCTGCACCCACATCGCCCAGCTGCCCGGCGGCGCCGACAACCTCGGCAAAGTGCCCGGCTTCCAGCGGCACCGCCCCTGCACCATCGTGCTGGACAACGCCCCCATCCACCACGCCCAGCTCTTCAAGGGACGCCGCGAAGAACTCGCGGACATCGGAGTCTATCTGTTCTACCTCCCTCCCAGATCACCGGAGTTGAACCGCATCGAATGCGCGTGGCGCTCGGTCAAGTACCAGGACACGCCCGTCCGCGCCTATACCAGCACCCCCGAACTGCACACCGCCATCGACACCGCCCTGACGCGGCGAGCAGCCACAATGGCCCCACACGCAACTCAAATACCCAAGGCCGCTCAGTGTTGTGAAGCGTCTTCGCAGGTAGGAAGACACTGCTAAGTACAGGCAAGTAAGGCATGTAGTGAGGGCGGACACGGGCACAGAGGCTGGGAAGGCCCGACCGGACTATGCCTGGCCCTGGTCGCCGGGCAGTTGGCTGTGGCTCGCACAGTAACTCCTCGCGACAGCGGTCCAAGAGCCGGCATTCCGCGCAGGCATCCCGCCTCTGCAGCTTGCGGAAACACGCGAGGACGCTGTGCGCGTCGCGATCCGCATGGCCGTGGAGCACTGCGCAAGTATCGAGGGCTCGCGCTCGTGGCATGACGCGCTCGGTCGGTGGCCAGGGCCCCGGCACTGCACCGTTCCGACCGGTCGGCGGCACAAGGGAATTGGCGGAGCAGGGTCACTGACTCAGCCGCCGTTCGTCCCGTGAAGACTCTGGCGCACCCTGGTCAACTGCCGTGCGCCTTTGTTAGGTTGCGCCGGAACCGATCTTCGGCAACTCCCCCCTTCGGGCCGTAGCGGTCATCTCTCTGATCCGCTTACACCGTTTGGGAGAGTCATGCGCACATGCAGAGTGCGGTACGCCGCGATCACGGGCGTCGTCGCCCTCGCCGTCGCCGCCGTGCCCGCTGACGCGTCCGGCGTTCAGGAACAGTCCTCGTCGACGACTGCCGGGAGCGACGCGTTCTACACCTACAACGGCAGCAAGCCGCTGTCCTCGTACAGTCCCGGGGACGTGCTCAAGGTCCGGACGCTGCCGTACCACGTCCTGGGTATCGCGACCCCCCTCCAGGCGACACAGCTGCTCTACCGCACCACCGACGCGCAGGGCCACCCGTCCGCAGGCGTGACCTCCGTGCTGCGCAGCCCTGGCGGCGACGGCCGCAAGGTCGTGTCGTACCAGTCGTTCTACGACTCACTCGACCCCGAAGACGGTCCGTCCCGGGCGGTCGCGGGCAACGTCAAGCTGCCCGGCGGCTTGATCGCGAACGGCGAGTCCACGCTCGTGGCGCCGCTCCTGCTGTCCGGCTACGACGTCGTCCTCCCTGACACCGAGGGGCAGGCCGCCCACCTCACGGCCTCCCGCGAGTACGGGTACAACACGCTGGACTCCCTGCGTGCCGCTTCCAGCGCGGCGTCAAGGACCGGCATCAGCCCCGACGCGCGCGTCGGCCTCATGGGCTACTCCGGCGGCGCCGTCGCGACCAACTGGGCCGCCTCCCTCGCGCCCAAGTACGCCCCTGACGTCAACAAGCGCCTGGTGGGATACGCCGAGGGCGGGGTGCTCGTGAAGCCCTCGCACATCCTCAGGTACATCGAAGGCAGTCAGGTGTGGTCCGGGCTCATCCCGGAGTTGCTCATCGGGCAAGCGCGTTCGTACGACATCGACCTCAAGAAGTACCTGAACGACTACGGCAAGCAGCTGGTCGACAAGCACCAGCACTCCTCGATCGCCGACGCGCTGGGCCACTACCCCGGTCTGACGTGGAAGAAGATGGCGAAGCCGGAGTACGCGAACCCGAACTCCGTACCCGAGCTCGTCGAGGCGGTCAACAAGTCCAACCTCGGCCTGGCACCGACCCCGACCGTCCCCGGCTACATCGGCCAGGGCAACGCCGGCTCCCTCGAGGGAACCACGAGCAACATCGCGGGCATCGGCTCGGGCGACGGCATCACGGTCGCCGGGGACACACGGGCGCTGGCGCGGAAGTACTGCGCCGAGGGCGACGCCGCGGTCTGGTACAAGCAGTACGACGCCCTCAGCCACCTGACCGCGCCCACAGCCACGGTGCCCACCGCGCTCGCCTGGCTGCGCGCCCGGTTCGCCGGCAAGGAGGCCCCGTCCTCCTGCGGCAGCATCGCCGAGGGCAACTCACTTGCGGGTGACGAGACGGTCCCCGCCGGATGAGGACCTGACGGGAGCCGCAGCGAACTTCACCAAGACCGCTTAGCTGCCCCTAGAGACCAGGGAGCTCAAGGCAGTGAAGGAGCCGCCTCCCGGGCAGCTTGTCGCCGGGCCGCAGGGCAACGGTGAACACCTCGGGCTCCCCGAAAGCCGCCACCGCTCCGTCGGGCCGGCGGCCGTAGGGAACCAGTCCGTAGTCAACTCCGTCGCGCCGATCACAGCTCACCCATAGGACGGCCTCCCGCTCTCCCTCGCGCAGCGGGTGATTCGACACCGCCCGTGCGGCCATTGCGCTGCCCGCCAAAACCAGCACCTGGGGGACGGCGAAGACCCAGCGGACAGCATGAACTGCCCTTACCTGGACAGCAGCCCGCTCCTCGAACGCGTCAGCCGTCGGCTCATCGCGCAGGTAGTCGTAGTCGGACAGCATGAGGGTGCGATCCCCCTGCACGGCCACCATCGCCGGGCAGTCACGGTCACGAATCGCCCGCTCCATGCGGGCGACGACATCACGCAGCAATTCCTCGGTGTGCTGGTTCACCGAAGCCCCTGTCTCTCGTCGGGTTCGGTTGCTGGTCTGAGAGATAGAGCAACTGCCGCGTGATGTCGACCCGCTTGCGCTGCGGCCTTTCCAGACCACCCGTGTTCCTGGGCGGCCTATGCCGCAGCACGTCCCAGCACTGCACTTATCCAGGTGGTCGACGCCGCCGGAAATCGCTTGGAGCATGTTGCGCTCCGCCCGGGCCACGCTGCGTGCCATCTGTTCGTGGTGGGTGAAGGTGCTGATGGCCTGGACGATGCCGTACGCGGTGTGCTGCCAGGGGCACCACGCGCCCGTCATGCCGTCACAGTGTCATAGACGATGTTGGTGACGGTCCGTTCGAAGGTCGTCGCAAGCGAGCCGTCGTAGCTCGTCGCGCCGAACAAGTGCGGCCCGAACTCCATGCCTTCAGGGGGCGAATGCGGTGCTCTGTGGCACCGCCCGCCTCTCCCAAGGAGTCCCGGCTCATTCACCAGATCCGGAAGCCGCCGCGATGCCGGGCACGTTCCAGATACGTGATCCACTGGTGCCAGTAGTCCAGTTCATCCTCGCCGACGAGGACTCTCACCTCGTCGTTGTCGTGCGTGCGATAGCTCTCCAGCGCGGCTGTGATCTCTTCGGGGGTGACCAGCCATCCGTCGTTGCTGCAGCACTTGTGGAGAGCGATGCCGAAGACCGGCTCTGGATGCCAACTCAGGTGAGATTCCACCTGCTTGAGGTAGCTGTGCACCTCGGGCCGGATGGCAGCTCCCGGCGCCGCCGTGGCCGCCTCGTCGACTTCTTCGTCGGTGAGGTCGTCGGGTACGTGCGGCCAGGGCGGGGGGTCGTAGTCGCAGACGACCATGCCGAACTGGTCCATGAGTTCGCGGTAGCGGCCCATGCCCCAGATGTTGAGCCGGAAGTAGGAGGTGTCGGCGGTGAGCATCGCGTCGTAGGCACGTTCTACGGCGGCCTGTGCCGTGAGAGCGTCAGGGTGGTCCGGGGGCAGGTCGAGCCGGTCGCGCTCTTGGGCGGCCGTGTAGAACGCCGCCTTCGCTTCCTGGGTGCTTACGGCCTCATCCTCGGGCGTGTTCTCGATCGTCATGTCGTAGCCCATGTCGGGCTCCTTCGGTCGTGCGAGTGTTGGGGCCCGGCAGCGAGGCCGGGCCGGTGTGGCTACCAGACGCGGAAGCCGCCCAGATCGCGCGCCCGCCTGAGGAAGCCGACGAGGCAGGGCCACCACTCCAGAGCGCCGGTGACCTTCTGGCGCAGTCCGGGATCGGCCGCAGCCCACCACCCCAGGGCTGCCGCGATCTCGCGGGGCGTGACGAGCCAGCCCTGGTTGCTCGACAGCTTGTAGCAGGGGATGCCGTCGGGGTGGTCAGCTTCCGCCTCGGCGACCTTCGCCAGCGCGTCGTTGAACGCGCGTACTGGCCTCGGCATGGATGCGGGTGGATCGGCGATGTAGCGCTCCATGTCCTCGTCTGTGATGCCGAAGTCCTCAGGCTCGGGCCAGTCGGGCAGTGTGGCGCTGTGGCTGGTCATGCCAAGCTCGTGCAGGGCGCGATGAGCGGCGCTCATGGCGTCGACAGCGAGGCACAGGCGGGTGCCCGTCTCATGTGCTGGCAGCTCTTCGAAGCAGAGCTCGAAGACCATGGGGTCCCCCTTGCTCGTGGTGTCCGCGGTGAACTTCCGTGCCTGCGGCGGGGATCGAACCCGCGACCACCGGGTTATAAGGCCGGTGCTCTACCGCTGAGCTACGCAGGCGGGCGGTGCGCGCCCTACGTCGGGCGTGGGAAGGAAGGCGTGGGGCGCGGCCGTGGGGGCGTCAGGTGGTCCGGACGGCCCTCAGGTTCATGAGCCGCTTGTGCGCCGTGGACTTGAGGTCGTCGTCCGAGCCCTCCAGGACGGCAGTGGCGCGGGCGATCTCCTCGCTCATGGTCTTGCCGGGGCGGCGCGGAGCGATGTGATCGAGGTAGTCGGTCACGACGCGCTCGGCCGCATAGGCGGTGTGGCCCAGCTGCTCGGACTCGTCGCGGAACATCACGTCGAGCCGGTCACGACGCCGCTCCGCGATCCGCCGGGCGCGAGGCGCGGCCTCGTCGTCAAGGGGCCACAGTTCCGCGATCAGTTTGTGGAAGTCGTTGATGGCGAGATCCGTGCGGGCAAGCGCCGTTTCTTCGGCCTCGAATGCCTGCGCGTACCTCACGCTCAGGCCGAGAGTGCGGCGGGCCTCTGCCAGGTTCTGCAGGGCGCCGGAAGTGTGGCGAAGCGACCAGCGGGAGACCGCGTCGCGCAGTGCGAACCGCTCCGTGTTGCCGCAGACCACGCGCCAGGGGGTGGCGACCGCCTCGGCACCGGATGTGCCGTCGTGCGAGTTGATGACGACGATGAAGAGGATCACCTCGTCGTCGAGCCCGCCCCGGTCGATCACGACGGATTCGGGGACCCGCAGAGTGATGAAGACCTTGCGACCCTCGCGCAATGCGCCCGCCGACTCCCAGATCACGTCGTGTTCGGCCACGAGGTCTTGGAGGAAGGTGAAGATCTCCAGCTGTTGGAAGATCTGGTAGCGGGCGCCGACGGTTCCCAGGGCGGCGCCGGTGTCCATGCGGACGGTCACCCAGCGATCCGCCATGGCGCGCAGGGCCCCGTCCACCTCGTATTGAACGCGCCGCTTCTCCACGCGAAAGGCGATGCCGCCCAGGTCGAGCACGGAGTTGATGTCCGAGATACCGCCCGGGATCACACAGCCCAGGCCATGCCAGGCAGGGACGGCGGAGTAGAGCGCGGCCCGGCCGAGCGAGGTGTCCAGACCGTCACGGCCAATCACCTCGCCCCGGTCATAGCCGACCGTGGCGGCGTACGTCCCGTCCTCGCGCCGGACACCGCCGGTCGCGGCGATCAAGGCCGAACGCTGAGCGCGGAAGCGCTCGTTGATGTCAGTGGACATGCTCTGCCTCCTTCAACAGGTGAGGAGTGGACCCGACCGGATTCGAACCGGCGCTGACATTCGGGTATAAGCCGACCGCTCTGCCGCTGAGCTACGGGCCCGAAAAGGCGAAGGGTGACCCGGTAGCCGCGATCGGGGACACACGGCCACCGGGCCGTGCCGCACCCGTCACGGGCCGGGCGCGGCGCCGGGGAAACTCAGACACAGGCCGACGAGCGAGTGATCGACTCGCGGCGTACGTGGTGCGGGCCGGACAGCTCGCCCCACGGATCGATCAACATGAAGCGGCAATCGGGGACGCCGAGTTCGTCGGCGCGTGCGCAGTTGAGGCACAGACAGGGCAGAGCGAGCCAGAGGCCGTGATGGGACCCGATCGAGCCGTGATAGACCACGAGGGCGCCCGGCTCGATGACGTCGAGCGAACGAAACAGGGCGTCGGACACGGCAGCCTCCTCAGGCAGCCGGGACAAGAAGTTGAGCGGTGCGTGGGTAGAGCTCCCATGCGGCGGCAGGCAGTACCGAGAGGGCCAGACCAGATCAACGACCGCACCTGCCGCTCCTGCGCACGCATCTCCGAGCCAGGTCACTGCGGCCAGTTCAGCGGTCGCAGCTATACGCAAGATCGGGAGCGCCAAGGAGGCTCGCCGGTCCGACGAACTCCTCCTCCGGATGGCTGTCTTCAGCCTCTGCCAGCTCCGCGCGCATGCGCGCGGCGACGTCCTGTGCGCGCGGCACAGACACAAGGTCCGCGATACCGCTCGACGCATCGACATGGCACATGACGCACAGTTCGCAGATGGGCCGGGGACATTGCCCGGACCCGCAGTTGTGATACTCCGTCGCTTGGAAGTGATCCTGAAAGCCCCGGATGCCTCGGTACGTGGCAAGGCAGGTTCGCACGGTCGCCGACGGATACGCGAAGAAGATCCTGGCGAGAACGTCTCGGTAAGCGTGCCAACAGGCGTATGGTCCATGCCGTCCCGACGCTGCGGTACGCGCGCCCAGACCGTGCGAATCCATCACCCGGAGCCTCGCCACTATGGCGTGCGCACCCGTGCGGTGCGCACCGCGCGCAACGATCACGTTGCCGCCGTAGCAATCATCCGAGACCTGGGCGGTCAGTTCGTTTAGGGCACTGAGCGAAACTCCCTTGATGTACATGGGTGTTGCTCCCTTCTTGCCAGCAAGGTGGAGCCCCCTGTCAAGGCAGCGGCGTGCTGCTCGCGCGTATCCGGCATCGACGCGTGACTCAGCGGTTCGTGTCGGCCCGCGCGTTCCAGTCACTCGGCAGGAAGCCGCCACGGCGCAGCCATTGATCCAGCGCGTCGAAGTGTTCGAGGACGTCGATCAGCTCGCCGCTCCAGTCCTCCTCCGGGCTCGCAGCGACGACCTCTATACGGTCGACGGCCCGGCGCAGGCGCATGAGTGTGGCATTGGGATCCATCAAAAATTCCCTCCCCTGCGGCACCTGCCGCTCTCGCTGGGCAGTTTTCCAACCTCGCTTATATACGTGCGGGAAACAGCCCCAATTACCGATCTCTCATAATTCTTCGCATGATTCACTACTCTATCGATTGCGTACACGCGCAGACACATAGAAAGAGGGATCTGGAATGCACCCCAGATCCCTCTTTCTCCGTTTCGGCTATTCTCCCCTGCGCTCTCGCGCGCCACGGTAGACGTATTCTTCCCGCGCCTGGTCGAGTCGGGCGGTCAGGTCGCGCCATTCCTTGACGGCGGCATCCCGAGTACGTTGGACCTTGGATGAAGAGTTCTTCGGGCCGCCATGCAGAACCTGCGCCGCCTGGCCCAGGATTCCAGCACGCCCCAAGTCGTCAGCACCGCCCGCCAAGTGGAGGATCGTGCCCAAGGTCGGGTAGTCACGCCCGTCTCCCCATGCCGTGCGGAAGATGGCCCCACTGTGCGCCGCCAGGCACGGGGCCACCGCAAGGGCTGGCAGCACGTCCGCGTGCGGGAGCCCGCGTGTCACCTGAGCACCGGGAACGGCGTCGATGGCGTCAGGCTTGACGTCCAATCGGTACCCGTTGCCCGCAGCGGCGTCCCGAACTGCCCAGTACCGCACGGTCGCACGGTCGACGACGAGCGTCGTACCGTCCCTGCGCACGTACTGCCAGGCGACGATCGCCCGCGAAGCGACGCACACCGCGGCGGCTTCGCATGTCTCGGCAATCGCGCCGAGCCGCTTGGCGAATCGCAGCACAGCATCCTGCGTGACGTCGTCGCTCACATCGTCCGTCCCGTAAGGCGCATACCCGTTGCGCACTACGGTCGCACTCCCGTCCATTCGCTTGCGGGATCGGGTGCCGTCAACGGCACGACAGTATCGTCGCGCCAAGCATTGAATCTCTGAGAAGTCTTCCGAAGTCACTTGCGCCATCTCTAAGGCGGTGACTTCCGGGATTGAATTGCTCACGATCACCCTCCGATCGCTCGCCGCGTCCGCATTACGCGCAACGCATCCACAATTCGATTATCTCGCAATTTCGGCGCTATTCAATAGGCGGGGAGTGATTTATTCGAGAACTCTGAAGCGTGTCACATCATCGAATCCATAGCCCCGCAATCTCGCCGTCAATCCATATTCTGAATCCATGTCACCCAAAAGGCAAGACGCATCCCTAATGAAGCAAAAAGAATTCAGTCCGCGGATCACAGATTCAAGAATTCTCCCAAAGGGCGAAATCCTCGGTCACTGAATGTGAATTCCCCACGTCCTCTTCCGTCTGTTCACGCCCTTCGGGGACAACGAGTTGCAGGTGGCGTCCGCAGGGGGTTCGGCGCGGGTGACCTGCGCCGATGCCAGACGAAGGGGCTTCCTCTCTAGCAGGTAGGGGCACTGGCAGACCGAGCGGTTGGGTGATTGGTGCAGCGGATGGGCGAGGCTCTTCGCGGCCATCACAGAAGCTTCCGTGCGAGCTCGGCTGCAGTGAGCCGCCGCTCGGCAGGCTTAGTGAGGACTTCACGCAGGACGTCTTGAACATCGGGCCAGACTTGTGGGCCTCGAAGAGGAATCCTCTGGGTACCGATGATCTGGCGAAGCACGGCCGGCGTGAGGTTGTCGGGGTCGACGCCGATCCGGGCATAGTCGAGCGGCCAGGTTCCGGTGATGGCGGTCCACAGGCTGGCGGCGAGGGCATAGACCTCGGCCGGTTGTAGCGGGGCCACGGGCCGTACACCCTCGTGGATGGAGCGGGCCAGCTCCGGGGCCAGGAAGTGGGGGCGGCCCCCGCGGAACAACCCGGAGGGTAGGAGCATGGTGGGGTGCCAGGCCCAGGAGCAGTCGATGAGCCTCACACCCTCACCTGTGTGAATGGCATGCTGGGGCTGGAGGTCGGCGTGTACCCAGCCCGCGGCGTGCAGTTGGGCCACGGCCTTGCACAAGTCGCTCGCGTGGGCGCGGGCGGCCTCCCACCGTCCTGTGCTAGCTCTGACTTCGCGGAAGATCTCCCAGGTTGACGGCCCGTCGTACCAGGGCGTCAACATCCACGCCGCGGCCTGGCCGCTGCCGAATCCGCGCCCGCGCCCCAGCAGCGAGTGGCCCGCTCCCATCTCGATGAGGACCTTCGTCTCCCGTGCGGTGATCTCCGCTCCGTCGGGTCCCACGCCCACCTTGAGTGCGACGGCGCGAAGGCGGCCCGAGCACTGCCAGACGGAACTGCCACGTCTTCTGCTGATCAGCTTCAAAACCGTGTCCTCACCGCATACGGCCTCGACGGCGGCGAGCGCCTCAACAGGACAGAGGATTTCTGCGCTCATGAGAACTCTGCTCTCTTCTGTGCCATAGGGTGTCTGCCGTCCCGGCGGGCTCATGTGTCGGGACTTCGCGCTTTCAGGGCGGGAGTGATCTTGGGATATCTGCGACTGTTGCGCCGCCGTCGTGTACTCGCCTTGTGGGGTGCTCAGGCGCTGTCCGTCTTCGGGGACCGGCTCTATGCCATGGCGATCATGTGGATCGCATGGAAGGAGTCCGGGGCGGCGGCCATGGGGTGGGTCGCGGTGGCCGAGTCGGTGCCCTACATCGTCTTCGGCACCCTGGGCCGCCAGCTCGTCGCGCGCTTCACGTCGCTCCGGGCGCTGGCCGTCGTCGACGTGACGCGTGCCGCCCTCGTTGCCCTGCTCCCGCTGGTGTGGGGGCAGTGGGGCACGCCGGGTCTGTTGGCCATGGCGCTGCTGCTGGGCACCGGCGGTGCCCTGTTCGACCCCAACCTGGGGGCGCTGGTTCCCGAGCTGGTCGGGGGACGGGACGTCCAGGCCGTCAACGGACTCATGGACCTGTCCGGGCGCCTGGCCCGGGTCGCAGGGCCCGGTGCGGCCGGGGTGCTGCTGGCCGTCATTTCGCAGGCGGCCCTGATGTGGGTGGACGCGGTCACGTTCGCTGTCTCCGCCCTGGCCCTGGTGCTGCTCGCCGCGCGTACCCGACTTGGCTCGCCGCTTCGAGCCCCGGCAGCGGAGTCGGCCACCCGGCCGCAAGCCCGCGTTCTCCTGCGCGCCCACCCAGATACGGCCGTGGCCCTCGCGGTGCACGGCCTCGGTATCGGCGCCGGGTCTGTCGCCCTTGCCCTCCCCGCTCTCCTGGACGAGCGGCTCGGCGCGGGCGCCGGCGCCTACGGCACG
Organism: Streptomyces sp. NPDC059009; assembly: GCF_042740175.1. Taxonomy (NCBI): domain Bacteria; kingdom Bacillati; phylum Actinomycetota; class Actinomycetes; order Kitasatosporales; family Streptomycetaceae; genus Streptomyces; species Streptomyces sp. NPDC059009. Next base: position 158,142 of record NZ_JBHYJB010000004.1, read on the forward strand.
GCTCTTGCCTGCATGGGAGTGGGGGCGTTGGCGGCGAACGCGGTCGCGGGCAACGTGCGGGTGCCCGGTTCGGCGCCGGTCGCCTACTGTCTGGCCTGGCTGGCGGCCGGGGTGCTGCTGGCCGCGAATGCTCCCGCCTTCTCTCTGCCCTACCTGCTGATGGTGTCCGCCCTTTCCGGGGCCGTGTCGCCGTTCCTTCAGATCACGCTGGCCACGCACTTGTCCCAATTCCCTCCGGCGGCGCGGCTGCGGCTGATGACCGTGGATCTCGCGGTCATCCGGACGGCCGGGACGCTCTCCATGCTGTTCGTGCCCGCCCTCGCCGCCGCGGACCCGGGCTGGGGCTTCGCGGCAGGTGGGGCGTTGACTGTGGTGGCGGCCGCCCTGGGGACAGCCGCCACCTGGTGGTGGACCCGCTCCCGCACCCAGCTTCCTGCCGAAGAGGTAGTACGGGAGCTGGCCAGGGAGTAACCGGTCCAGGGGTCAGGGGCGGTGCAGCCGGTCCTCCCTGCTCAGGGCAACTAGCTGATCAGCTGCCAGTGGGTGACGTCGATGTTCTCCAGCGGGATGCCGAGGTCCCCGTAGATCCGCCGGTGCATGGCGCCGAACCAGGCGTCTTTGCGGTCGTCGAAGAAGGCGCGGTCGTACCAGGCGACGCCGAGAATCACGGTGCCGCCGCCCTGGGGATTGTCCTGCTCCGCTTCGAAGTAGGTCGCCTGCCAGTCCCACAGCATCAGCTCCTCGGGGCGCTCGCGCAGCCGCTTGTCCGACTCTTCCAGGGCGTCGATGCAGCGGCGGGCGGTCGACTCGTCGGGGCAGTAGTACGTGCACTCACTGCGCAGGACGGGTTTCTTGTCACCGCGCCGGTCGGCGTCGGTGTCCTCGCCGCTCAGGACGCGCACGCGGGTGGGTGCGTCGAGGTCCAGGAAGTCCTTGAGGATGGTCACGGTGATCTCTCCTCTTTCCCTCAGTGGGGGTTGGGTTGCCAGCCGGTGCCGCAGATCGGCACCAGGCTGGGGCTTGAGTCGTCGCGCATCGTGACCGCGTCGGGCGCGACGTAGCGGATGTTCAGACCCACGCGCGGGGTCTGGCTGTGGTTGGTGTGGGAGCAGTGGAGGAGGCGGGTGTCCATCAAGAGCCCCTGGCCCGCTTCCACCGGAACGGGTACACCGACCGTGCCGTCGGCCACCTTGGCTCCCAAGGCCCGGCCGCGCGCCGCGCCGGTGTTCTGTTCGACGTCATAGGCCAGGTATCCGGCCCGCTGCGATCCGGGGACCACGTGGAGGCAGCCGCTGTCCAGGGGCGCGTCGGTGAGCGCGAGCCACGCCGCCACCGACCGACCGGGGGCTAGGCGCAGTCGATCGTTGATGCCGTCCTGGTGCCAGGGAACTTCGAAGGCACGGCCGGGCCATTTGATGACCAGGAAGGAGTTCTCGACCGCGATGTCCGGGCCGAGCATGTCCCGTACGGGATTCACGAGCAGTGGCGCACGCACGATCGCCTGCGCCCACTCCTGCGTGTGGTGCGGATTGTGCACGACCTCGGCATGCGTCGGCTGGTACCGGGCGATCAGCTCGGCGGCGTAGCCGCGAGCGGCCGGTGTCCTGCACCAGCGGTCCAACAGCCGGTGACCTGCCTCGCCCAGCAGCCCGGCGCTCATCGCTGAACCTCGGGAAGTACAGGCAGGTGAGCGCGCACGGTCTTCCCGCCCTCCTGCCTCAAGAACCACGAGACCTCCGCCCCGAGGGCGCAGACGAGGAAGAGCCCTCGTCCCTGCTCGTCCTCTCTCTCAGCGGCGATCAACACGTCGGAGCGCGGGAACTCAGCGACGGGGTCCGACACATCGACGAGCAGCCCGCGATCCTCGAGCAAGGCGAGACGCAGCTCGAGGAGGTGACCGGCGATGTGACCGTGCCTGATGGCGTTCGTGACCAGCTCGGTGCCGACGAGCACGGCATTCTCGATGTCGCCCGACCAGCGCCACATGCAAAGTTGACGCCGAACATGGACTCGTATCAGCGGCACCGAGTCGTGCACCATCGCGTAGGCCATGGCCCACTCCCGTACAACGGGCTTACAGATGACGGGTCTTACCAGGATCACGATCACAGCTCCCCCTCTGTGGCGGTCAGTTACTGGAGGACCGCCGTCGGGCTAAGTGGAGTCCAGGAGAGCGCTTCCGATAGACGATCTCCACGAGCTATTCGCCGAGCGAATCCGAATATTCGCTGTGCGCATACCGGAGCCACGGGTGGAGTGGGATCCTGCCTAACGTGGAGACACAGGACATCGACTGGGCCTCGTTCGGAGACCTCAAGGACGCTGCGCGCACCAGGGACTTCGGATTCGTGATCCACCGGGCAAGAAAGATCGCCGGAGTCACCCAAGGCCAACTCGGCACGGCATGCGGCCTCTCGCAAGCTGCGATCTCGCGGCTGGAGAACCACGGTGTCGGTGCCTACAACATGGACACCCTGGCGAAAGCCGCCACAGCTCTCGGACTCCCATTCGGGCTGGTCGGCCTCGCCAACCAGCAAGCGAATGGAACCTCGTCTGTGGAGCGGCGCAAATTCCTCGGAGCGGCCATCGTCGCCGCTGCTGAACCGATCAGCATGGGCAGCGCAGCAACGCCCGAATGGGACAACTCGCAAGCGGCAACGCTACGGATCGCCACCAGTTCGTTCCGACGCCTGGATTCGACCGTCGCGTCCAGAGACCTCTCCGAGGCAGTGCAGTCACACCTCCGCCTCATCCAGACGGTTGCCCGTGAAGCACCGGACGACTCGCACCGGTCACGTATGGCCTCAGTGGGATCCGAAGCCGCTTCGTTCGCCGCATGGTTGGCGTGGGACATGGCCGATCACGGGTCCGCTCGCCGCTGGTACGGTTCCTCGGTCAAAGCCGCATACAGTTCCGGCAACCCACTCCTGACTGCGTACCAGACCGGCAGCCTTGCCTCGTTCGAAGCTGAGACCGGTAATCCTCACGTAGCGCTCCGGCTGGTCACTCAAGCACGTCACCAACTGGGCCCGGCTCTCTCACCTCTCGCCTCCGCTTGGCTCTCCGCCATCGAGGCCGTAGCTCATGCGACTGCACGCCAACAACGCGCCTGTGAAAGGGCATTGAAGGCATCTGAACAGAACGCGGCGCTGATCCCGGACGCCGACCCCGTCGCATGGCCCTGGATCTTCGCTTTCGACGAACGCAAGATCACAGCCTGCCGCATCACCTGTACCGCCCGACTCGGTCAGCCTCTCCATACTCGGCTCAGCGAGCCGGAAGTAGCCACTGCTTTGAGTGGCAGCCACGACAAACAACGGGCTCTCTTGACCCTCGATGTAGCCACTGGATATATCACGACCAAGGAAATCGACACAGCATTCGCCCTGGCCAAACGCGCCTTGTGTGAAGGTATCCGGCTGCGCTCCGGCAAGATCGCAGAACGGGCCCGCCAGTTTCGCCGGGCCTACGTCTCCCCCCGGCCGTCGACTGTCGTGCGCGAATTCGATGACCAGCTCCACACCGCTTACCTCTAGGAGAACTTGCTCATGCGCGTCGGCATCACGGGACACCGAGGGCTGCCCGAACCAGTCGAGGCCCGAGTCCGTGCACTGCTCCTTGAGCACGTCGCGACGTACGACAACCGCGATCTCGTCGGCATCAGCTGCATCGCCGACGGTCCCGACACGTGGTGGGCACAGGCCGTCCTCTCCGTGGGCGCACGCATTGAAGTGGTAGTGCCGGCGGCTGAGTACCGGGACGGTCTACCCGACTGGCACCACCCTGACTACGACGACCTCCTGAAGCGGGCCAGCGACGTGCACAGCACCGGTCTCAAGCAGTCAACCCCCGAGGCCCACCAGGCGGGGAGTGAGATCCTCGTGGGCTTCTCGGACCACCTCGTCGCCGTCTGGGACGGTCTCCCTGCGCGTGGCTACGGCGGGACCGCCGATGTTGTCGCCTACGCGGAACGTGTCGGTGTGCCCGTGACGGTCCTGTGGCCCGACGGAGCATCTCGATAGCCCTACACGGAAATGGGCTTACACAGAATCACGTACGGAGGGTGGCAGGACCGGGCGATAGTCGGGGCGGCTGTGGGCCCGTCGTATGCGCTGCGCCCGCAGCCTCATACCGGAGGCGACCAGAGTCCGTACTACTCGGGGTGTTCTCCGGGCCCCGCATGCCTGGCGCAGCGGTTCGTCGAGCAGCGCATCGGCGGCAGTGCGGATGAGCGGGGCGAGAGGGGATGGGAAGCGGTTGACGAGCAGGCATCTGGTCGCAGCCCATACTTCACCAGCCTCCGAGGTGGCGGCGAATCGGCTCTGCTCGAAGTGGTCCGTCCAGCGCGCGAACTCACCCCATGTAGGTGGGACATCGCGAATGTCCATGCGCTCGGCGAGACCGAGGTAGAAGACGTGCGACGCTTCCTTCTCCGCCTCCGTGACGGGCCGCCAGGCATAGGTGTCGCACCACCGCATCGGGGCGATGCCAAAGCAGGCGAGTACGTAGCGGAAGGCATCGCTGGAGACGCGCCAACGGGAATGAATGTGGTTGAGGGCGGCCATCGTGCTGGCGCCCGCTTCGCTGTCCAGGCCGTAACGGAAAAGCCGATACATCATCTGGCCGGGAGCGCGATCCTGGTGGGCCTGGTCGACGAGTTGCTGGCCGTTTGGGACGGGAAGCCGGCATGGGCGTACGGCGGAACGGCTGACGTGGTGACCTATGCGGAGGGCATCGAAATCCCGGTGCGAGTGGTGTGGCCGGAGGGTGCCAAACGGTGACCGGGCGCGCAACGGCGCCTCTCTCAGAAGGGGTTGTCGGAAGTCCGGCACCGGTAGCGAGGAACCGGCCGGGCCCTGCTAGATAGCACGGCGCTGGTGGAGTGCCGGGTTGAAGACAGTAGCTTCCCGGCACTATGGTTGCTCATTTCGTTTCATTATGTTGGTGATTGCTGGATGGTGGTGGGGTCCAGCGTTCTTGCGGGTCCCCGACGAAGTAGAGGTACCCAAATGAGGCGATGGCGAATTCCGCTGCTGCGATCAGCTTCCGTACTGTGCTGTTTTTCTTCTCTGCGGGCAGGCGGTTCAACTCTTCCACGAACCGCTTCAACTGCATTGCGTTGAACATGGTGTCGCCATAGCGGTTCACGGCACGCAGAATGCTCCCCTCGGGGGACGCCTCACACAGGGCCAGAAAGGTCTCCTTGCGGTCTTCGTGGGTTGCGGCCATGCGCCTGTGCATTCGATCTTCTACGTACACGGGGAGAGGCATGCGAGATGCCATTCTGTCCAGTGTTCTTCATGTCGATCGAGGTGGGGCGAAAACGCTGTCCGCCCCGCCCCACTTCAGGTTTCTTGGTCCCCAGAGATGAACAGGAAACCGTGACAGGAAACCGTTTGCTGAGCCATCTCCGTGACGTGCCGGATCGCGTCCGTCTACTTCTTTTCGGGAGCTGTTTTAACTCGTCCAGGAGTGGCTTCAGTTGAATCTTGTTTCACATGGTGTCGCCGATCGACTGATCCCCTGTGTGACGTTCTCCCGTGGCGCTCCCAAGCGCGCTGCGATGAAGGTACCTTCGAGGCCATCACTGACTTGCCCTATGCGTTCGTGCTCTCGGCTATCCAGATGGATTCCAACCGCCATTGGGTTCCCCTTCCCGAACTGGCCTAGAGATCGACCAAACAGTGGTCCACGCGATGCCTTCGGTCAGGTCAGATGGCGGTGCACTGCTGGAGTACCAAGCTGGAGTCAGCGGCTTCTCGGCGCGGTGAATGTAGGTCTCAATGCGGGGGGGGCAGGTCGGACATGGTCCCGAACACCAGGACGCGCTCCGGGTTCATATTGTCATTGTCCGGCGTTGCGATGATCCCCGATGACAACATGATCTGGATCAACGCGTTCTGCATGTGGAGACTCACCGTCCCGGGGGGTGTGGTGGGCATCGCTACGACACCCATCACCCAGCAAGGGTGTGCCCCCGCTCGAAAGCGGGGGCACACTCAACGGATTCCGTCTTGCCGATTTAGATCAGCGGTGGTGTAAACGGCCCCGCAACCCTCTCGAATGCTTCGATGGTGATCTCGGGGACGAAGACGGAATCGCCCTCCATGCCTTCGGGTAGGTGCGGCCGCATGTCCTCACGGCACAAAAACGTGCCGTCAGGGATAAGGACCGCCCCGCTGGCACGGTCGGCCAGCTCGATGATGATTTTCCAGACAGCCCCGGGCTGCGGACGCTCGATTCCGATGACACAGTCAACGACATCGACCTCGACCTCGCTGCCATCTGCCGCCCGGATCCAGAACTCTGTACTGTCCCCTGTCGTCTTCTCAGGCGCTGCATCGTAGGGCGCAAGAATCGCCCGCACCTGGTCCCTGTCCGGTGGGACAGGGACACCGTTCTGGAACTTGTAGAGGCTCAGGCTGTAGCTCACTACACCTGCCCTGCCCTGAACACGAACTTGATCCCCTTGACGTCGTTGTCGAGCGCCCATTGCTGCAAGGCGTATCGGGTTTTCTCGTCAGACATATACCACACGACGGGCGTCCCCTTTGCTGCCTTGACCTGCTTCACCATGGTAGTGGTCTCCTTGGTGGGGAACTTCAGCTTTCCGTCCGCTGTGAGCATGGAGGCGGAGTAGTGCTGGTTCTTGGCATCGATGAGGGTTCCGTTCTGGTACCCGTCGAATTTGACGAAGCCGCTCGGGGTGTCGGCGGGAACCTTGTACGAAATGCCAGATGGGACGCCTTCTGTCACCAACTGCTCATAGGCGCGGTCGGCTGGTGACATGCTCTCCGTCTCCGGCATCCACTTGCCGGGGCCGCCCATCTCCAGCCACTTGCAGTAGCCTCCGCCTCCATTCGCGGCACGGACGAGGGCGCGGGTGGCACGGACGCGTGACTTGGCGCACGTGTTCTCCATGTCCGTGAGGGCTCTCTGACTGATTCCGGCGACTGCGTCGTCGCTCAGCCCGGCTCCCCTGACGCTGTTCCAGGCGTCGGCGATGTCGTCGCCTGATCTGAGGGCCCGGTCCAGTCCCTTGATGGCTTGGACGGCGTCTTCGATCTTCTTGCCGGGGATGAAGTTGGCGGCTGCCCACCCGCACCCTGAGACGCTGCCGTGCCAGCAGTCGACGAAGTCCTGGACCAGGATGTCCCAGGCGAGTTTGGCGATCACCTTGACGATGTCCTGGGCAATCTCCAGCTTGGTGAAGTAGCGGGTGACGTCCTTGGTCAGGCCCTTGAAGGTCTGGGTTCCCAGGAAGACGGTGTCGCTCTTCGGGCAGCCGGACTCCGAGGCCGGGACCTCGGGATTGGTGCACAGGTAGAAGCTGACATCGGCGTTGAACGTCAGAGTGAACGTCACCGTGCAGCCGCCGAACCCGATATCCAGCTCGCAGGGGTTCTTCTGTTTCGGGTCGCCGGCCAGGTCGATGCTGTCGACGACGTAGAAGGTGCCGCCGATGCCGGTGCCCGCGCCCGTGGAGACCTGCTTGTTGGCCTGCTTGCGCTGCGCTGACTCGTGGGCTTCCTGTGCTTCCTTGGCGTACTTCCTGGCGTCCTTGGCGTACTGCTCGGCCTCGGTGGCGGCCTCGTCGGCGCGTTTGGCCGCGGCGCGTGCGTCGCTGGCGGCCTGCTCGGCTTCGGCTGCCGCGTCACGTGCAGCCTGGGCGTCCAGGGCGGCCTGGTCGGCGGAGTCGCGAGCCTGCTTGGCATAGCCCTCGGCCCGGCCTGCCGCCCTGTCGGCTGCGGCGGCGTCTTCGGTGGCCTGCTTGTCGTACTCGATCGTGCGGGCCAGGGATTTCGCTGCCTTCGCGGCCGCCTTGGAGGCGTCTGCCGCATAGCCGAGGGCCTGTTTCGCGTAGCCACGCGCGGTTGCCGCGTATCCGGCGGCGTTGGCGGCGTGCTGGTAGGCGGCCTTCGCATCGCCCTGTGCCTGTGCGGCGATGTCCTTGGCTGCTTGGGCCTCGGCGCCGGCGTTGTTGGCGTGGGCGTCGGCGACGGCCTGCTGCTGTTCGGCGATCGTCTTCGAGCTCTGTCCCGTCAGCACCACCAGGGAGGCGGCGTTGTCGGTGTCGGTGTAGGGAGAGCCGATCTGGATCGCGTCGTTGGCGGGTTTGGCGACTTGGGCGGCGGCGTTACCGGCGTCCACCGCGGCCTGGGCGGTGGTGTGGGCGTATCCGGCGGCCTTCGCGGACGCGGCGAGTGCCGTACCGGCCTGCTTTTTCGCCTCGTCCGCATGGCTCTTGGCGCTCTTGGCCAGCTTCTCCGCCTTGTTGGCCTCCTTGACCGCTTCACCCGCCTCGTAGGCGGCGTCCTTGGCGGCCTGGATGGCGTCGGCCGCTGCACTGGTCGCGGTCTTGACCGCCGCGTCGGCCTTGAGCTTCGCGGCCTCGGCGGCGTCGGCGTTCGAGCGCGCCCGCTTGGCAGCTGCTTCGGCTCGGGTTGCCGCGGCATCCGCATCCGCGGCGGCCTCTGTCGCCGCGTCGGCTTCCGATCGGGCCTTTGTCGCCGCGGTTTCGGCGTCCGTTGCATGCTTGTCCGCCGCGTCGGCCGCCTTACGGGCTTCGGTTGCGGCATCGCCGGCCTCGAGGGACTGTGCGTAGGCTTCCTTGGCGTCGGCCTTGGTCCGGGCCGTGTCGGCCTTCTGCTCGGCGTCCCACGCGTCGTCGCGCAGGTCGCGGGCCTTGTCGCTGGCCTTCTTCGCCGTGTTCCTCTGGGAGACCGCGGTCGATTCGGAGTCTTCGGCCTTCTCCTTGGCCTCCTTGGCCTTGCCCGCTTCGGTCTGCGCGTTGGTCTTGTGCCGTGCCGCTTCGGCCTGTTTGGCCTCGGCGGTCTCCTTCTCCTCTTTCGCGGTGGCTTCCTCGGCCTCGGCGGCGAGCCGCTTGGCGTGCGCCGTCGAGGCGGCGGCCTTCGCGTCCGCCTCCGCCTGCTCGGTCTCGGCGAGCTTGGCCTCGGCAGTCTCCTTGTCCTTCTTGGCGTTGTCCCGGTGTTCCTTGGCCGACTCGGACGCGGCCTTCGCCTGCAACTCCGCGATATGAGCTGCTTCCTTGCGGAATTCGGCCTTGGACTGCGCCGCCTGTGCCAGGGCTCGCTGAGCGATGGTCTGGCTGTCCCCGCCCGAGGCGCGGGTGGCGGCCTCGGCGGTCTCGCCGGCCTTGACCATCGCCTCAAGCGCGGCCGCCGCGCCTTGGGTTACCTGGGATTTCTGCTGGCCTACCAGCAGACCACGCCCACGAGGAGCCCCGTTGTCGTCGGCGACCTTGTAGGCGGCCTGTTCGGCACTGACCGTCGTGGTTGCGGCCTTCTTCGCCGCCGCGGCCTGCGCCTTCAGAGCAGCAAGCTGCGTCTTCGCCCCGGTCCGTGCCGCCGCGATGCCCTTGGTGGCCTGGTCGAACTGGGCCTTGGGCGGGACAACGCCGTCGTGCCCGGTGGGCTTGATGGTGAACTTCTGCGGGTCGGTGCCGTTGCACGAATACAGCCACGAGTTGTAGCCGTCCTCGTACGTGTGCAGGTCCAGGCACTTGCCCGTCCCCACGTTCTTCAGCGCCGTGGTCGCACGCAGGTCGTACTCCCACGTCTGTGCGGGGCTGCTGTTGCACGCCCAGATCTGGATCCTCGTGCCATTCGCCGGATTGTTGTTCTCAACGTCCAGGCACTTTTGGGAGTTGGTGTTCTGCAGGTGCAGCCCGCGGTCGTCGCCGTAGACCCGCCACTTCTGCGCCGGGCTGCCGTTGCAGGGCCAGATCTGCACCGGAGCGCCGTCGTTCTTGCCCGCGCTCTGCACGTCCAGGCACCGGCCCTGGGCGGCGTGCACCTCGATGATGGCCGGCTTGTCGCCGATCCACCCCGCGCCACCCGGCGTCCAGTAGTCCTGCCAGCGCGCGAGATGGTCGGCGATCCATGACTGACCCAGCAATTCGCCCAACGCCTTGGAGCCGTTGGTGAGAGCGGTGGTGGCGTCCTTGTTCGCGTTGAGGATCTGATTGCGCTGCTCCGCCTGCGAGGCGATCTCCTGCTGCCATTCCTTGGCCGCAGTGCCAGAGACCTCGCCCAGGACCCTGCTCGGGTCCATCGCATCGCGCCACGCACAGGCGGCGAAGCGGGTCTTCATGTCCTCGACCGCGATACGGAATTCCGCGGTGTCCGGCTCCGGAGCGGTGCGGGGAAAGCCACCGGAGGCGAGGAAGATCCGCGCGTTGTCCGCGCCCATCGGCTCCAGGGCAAAGTCCGACAGGCGCTGGAAGGCGTCCTGTTCGGCGAGCGCACGCTCCCGCTCCGCCGGCGGCAGGCCGGGGGCAGGGTCCGTGCCGTAGAGAGGAGCGCCGAGGTCCTTGACGGCCTTGACCGTCTTCTCGTCGGCCCGCGGAGTGGGATCCTCGTAGAAGTCGTCGTCCTGCTTCCAGAACCGGTCACTGACCCACTTCGACAGGCCGGTCTGAGCGTGGAAGGACTCGCCATCATCCCCGGAGCTGCCAGGCGGCAAGTGAAAACCGCCCTCAGTGAACCCGGCCGGAGTAGTCAGACCGTCCAGCGGCTTCTGCCAGCCCTTACGGGCCGCACTCAGCGAGTCCTCTTCCTTGCCGTACGCCTTGCGATCGCTGTCGTACGCCGTCGCGAGCGGAGTGCGCTGCCAATGCTCCCGATCAGCCAGCGAATGGAGCTTGTCCGGCTCCTGGTTGAGACCGTCCTGCGCGATGCCCGCCATGGCAGGCCCACCCAGGCGCAGCACATCCGACATCAAGCACTGGTCCTGCCGCAGCTGTTCAGCGGCCGTGTCCTGGCTCCAGTCGTACGAACCGTCGCTGGACCGGGTACTACCGGCCCCGGCGAGATGGTTCATCAGCTCCGGGCGCACGGCGAGCGTGACCAGCACGGCGAGCGCGGTGAAGAGCAGAGCCATCCGAGGAACTAACGCGGACCGCCCCGGTCTTGGTCTGAGAAGACTTGGTGCTCTGGAACGCAAGAGCGCATCCCTTCATCGTGAGGAACGCGACCGGAAGCCCACCAACGGGGTCCAGGCGGCATCAACAACGCCCGGAGCGCGCCGACATCAGTACCTCGGACAACAGACACTGCGGCATGGCGATGCCGCTCTCCCCCGCAGCGGCGCTGGCCCCCCGGCCGCTCATTGACATGCGTGGAGGAATCGTCGAACCCTGCCAACGCGACGGTCACAGTAGGTACAGACCAGAAGTGGAACAAGGGTCGCTTTCGGGTACCTCTGCGCGCTGCGACGCAAAAGCACCCCAGAGGACAAGCCGCACAGGACGCCCAACTCCCTTGCCCACGCCGTGCGTTGACTGTGTGCATCACGTGAAGGAAGGGAGGGGGTGCAGTCACATTTCATCCGCGAATTGGCCGAGAGTCACCACAGCCCCTGAGCGTTGGGGTGACACCGCCAGCACAGAGCCCCGCGTCCCATCGGAATCGTCTGGCGCCTTGATCCACAGCAAGCACCCGGTGCCCCACTGAGTGAAGAGGGCATACCGCGCTTCCCTGCGGAACCGCGGCAACTGGCATGGCGCCCCTGCCGACCCATGGCACGGCCGTTGCAGGGAGGTGCCGATCGCGTACCAGGGCAATGCCCAGGAAAGAGCGAGGCCCGGCAGTAGCTGGTCCGCGAGACGGCCGGACGGCTGCGTAAGCAGATCGCGCTCCTCACCGAAGAGCTCACCGTCGCCGAATGCACCCTGGAACGTCAGGGCATCATCCGCGCGACGATGCTGGGCCCGGCCGCCCCAGACTCCAACTCACCCTGAGATACGACAAAACATCGCAGAAAACTCGCTGAGAGATCGCGCTTTCCGACTCAGGCGGCCGACGCCACACAACTATTGTTGAGCGTTGCAGCTCATCTCTCCCGGTGCCCATGCACAGCGGCATCCCGGGCACAACAATTATTGAGTTTTCCCTACCGAAGCCGAGACATCAGCCCTAACATCTGGGGCCATGTCCCCTTCTTCACGAACGGGCTCATCCGATGACTCGTCGCGCGCTGAAGCAGTCCGCTTCGGCGCCCGGCTGCAACGCCTGATCGACGTCGGCTACCCCGAAGGCGATCGGCGCTACACCGATGCAGAGATCGCCACAAGTGTCGGAGTCAGTGCGCAGTACATCGCCAACCTCCGTCATGCCAAGTCGCTGCCGCGGCTGGAGAAGGCGGTCAAGCTGGCCGCCTTCTTCGGCCTCGACAGCTGGGACTACTTCGTCAAACCTGACGACGATCCTGCCGTACTCGCCGTGGACCGGCGGGCCCGCACGCTCGACGCACAACGCCGTGGGCAACACGTGCCTGCCAGCGACGACGCCGGGCACGAGACCCCTGACATTGCCGAGCTGTGGACCCACCTCAAGAACAATCGGGACGTTCAGAGGATCGCCAGCCGCGCCACGCAACTGTCGCCAGAGGGACTGGCCGCCGTCCTGGGCGTGGTGGACCAGATCCTGGGAGCCACACCCCCGCCTACGACGCCATCGGACGAGTCGTGACCGCCGAAGCCGACTCCTGCACCTGACCGACTGCCCCGTCCATGTCTCCAGGGAAGACCCGTGGACCAAAAGAAGATGCGCCGCCTGTGCGCGCACCTGCTTGACGACCAGAACTTACTGAACTTATCGGTTCCCGCTGACCCGACCGATCTGTTCGCCGCGCTGTGCACCGGCATGAGTAAGCGTCATAAACATCCCTTCGAACACCGGTTAGTCAACTTCCCCGCCAACACAGTCAGCGGCTTATGGGTGGCAACCACAGATCGGCACTTCATGCTGGTCGAAGCCGACACCCCGCCCGAGCACCAACTAGTCATTCTGGGACATGAGTTCTGGCATGTGGAGATCGACGCCGGCAAGACCGAGCCTCTCGCAGCACACGAGGCCAACGCTCTACTTGCCCCCGACATCGACACCAACACCGTGCACAACCTTGCAACCCGCGTGGCCGCCCGAAGCAGCTGCGGTCAACAAGAGGAAGTAGCCTGCGAGTTGTTCGGCTCCCTGCTCGGCAGTCGGGCCCGGCGCTGGCTCGAGGAGGAGGACGGCAGCGTGCCGGCGAGCTCGGCCGAGTACGTTCATCGCCTCAACGCCGCCCTGGGCAGCGCCTCCCGCTCCGGAGGGTCCCGGTGGATGGCTTAGGGTTTTGGCTCTTCTCCGGCATCACTCTCATCGCCTTCTGTGTGAAGGCCCCTGGGCTGCGCGACACCCGTAGTCCCCTCTACGCGTCCGTGTGCGGGGTGCTGCTCTTGAGCGGCCTGCTGTATGGCTGCTCCAACCCAGATGTCATCGGATTCCTCAATGACGTCACCGGTGTCCCCAATTTCGCGGCCCCTCTGGTGTACGGGCTGCTGACCGCCGTGAGCGCACTGGTCCTCACCTTGCTCATCTACTGGCGCGGGGGCCCGCCTGAGCAGGCACGGCGCACCGCCCTGTGGTGGCTCATCATCTACGGCCTGGTCATCGTCGCCGAGATCGTCATGTTCGTTCTCGGAGACGCTTCTGTCGAACGCCGCGTCGACCTGGACACCTACTACGCCCGCACCCCCTTCATCCGCGAGATGATCCTTCTCTACCTGCTGGCCCACACCAGCGCCGCCATCATGGCCGCCAGCCTTTGTTGGCGCTGGGTGGCGGAAGTGAAGGACCCGCCCTGGCTACGACGCGGGCTACGCGTTCTGATCTGTGGCTTCTTCCTCAACCTGTGTTTGGACGCGTCGAAACTCACCGCCATCGGAGCGCGCTGGACCGGTACGGATTGGGACTTCCTTAACACCAAAGTCGCCGTGTTGTTCGAGGGGTTGTGTCTGATCGTCACCTCGATCGGCTTTGTGGTTCCCCACGTTGGCCCGAGGCTCGGGAGCGTGTACAGCACAGTGACGGCCCACCGGGCGCTGCGCCCTCTGTGGCAGCTTCTGCACCGCGCCACGCCCACCATCGCTCGCTCCTTGCCGCTGCGTTGGTGGAACATCGACCTGCGCCTGACACGGCGTATCGCCGAGATCCATGACGGTCGTCTTGCCCTGCGCCCCTTTCGCGATGCGCGGGTCGCTGCCTTCGCGACCGCCCAGGCCCGGGAACTCGGCCTGACGCCCGACGACACTGCCGCTGTGGTGGAGGCCGCTGTGCTCGTCGCCGCAGCACGCAGCAAAGCCATCCATACACATCCACCCGCGGGCATCGGCGATACACCGGTAGGCGACGACTCCCCCTTGCAACGCGCGGCGTTGGTACGCGCGTCCCGCATGCTGCGCAACTCCCCCATCGTCAGTGCCGCACGCGCATACGCCCGGGAACAGGAGGCATCCACCCATGGATCAGCCACTCGCCAGGACCGCTGACAGAGGTCGCCGCGCCGTGGTCATCGGCGCGAGCATGGCCGGGCTGCTGGCCGCCACGGCTTTGGCCGACGAAGCCGACGAGGTGCTTCTCGTCGACCGGGACACCCTGCCGGACGAACCTGTACCGCGCACCGGCCTGCCCCAAGCTCGCCACGCCCATCTGCTGTGGTCCGGCGGAGCCCACGTCATCGAACAGCTCGCCCCCGGATTACAGGATCGATGGCTGGCGGCCGGCGCGCGCCGCGTGACGGTGCCCACCGACTTCATCATCCTGACCCCACATGGCTGGATGCGCCGCACACCTGCCTTCCCTCACTACCAGATCCTCTGCTCCCGCGATCTGCTGGACGCAGTGGCGCGAAAGCACCTGCTCACGCATCCCCGTATCACTGTATGCACCGGCATCCACGCCGAATCTCTCATCGGCGATCGCCACCGCGCTCACGGTGTCCGGCTGCGCGAATTGTCCAGCCAGACACTACGAACCGTCACAGCGGACCTGGTCGTCGACGCCACCGGACGCGGCTCCCGTGCGCCGCACTGGCTGGCCGGACTGGGCTTGCCCCCGGTCCGCGAGATTCGTGTGGACGCCGGGCTCGTCTATGCGACCCGCATCTTCCGCGCTCCGCCGGGCGGTGACGCCTGCCCAGTGATCGCTCTGCAGGCCGACCCCGCCCAGTCCACCCCTGGCCGTATCGCTTCCCTCATCCCGATCGAGGGCGGTCGCTGGCTGGTCACACTGGCGGGTACGTTCGGGGGCCAACCCACCGCGGATTCCGCTGAGTTCGAGCCATTCGCCCGCTCCGCCCCGCACCCCATCGTCGCCGACCTCATCTCCGCTGCCGAACCCCTGACTAACGTCAGCCTCACCCGTTCCTGCAGCAACCAGCGCCGCTTCTACGAACGCCTGCGTCCATGGCCCTCTGGGTTCGTCGTGCTCGGCGACGCTGTGGCCGCCTACAACCCCATCTATGGCCAAGGTATGTCCGTGGCCGCCCACAGCGTGGGCGCGCTGCGCCGGGCCGTACGCCGCCACGGCCTGGCCTCCCCGCGCCTGGCCCGGGCGGCACAGCGCGCCATCGGCCGCATCGTCGCCAACCCGTGGGAGATCACCGTCAACCAGGACATCCGCTTTCCCGGAGCCCGTGGCAGGCGGCCCTCCGTAGCCGCGCGCCTGAGCCACGGCTACGTCGACCGGCTCAGCCGCACCGCAACCGACCAAAGCTCCGTCGCCTGCGCCCTGTTCGACCTGATGTCCCTGAGCTCGCCACCGAACGTTCTCTTCCACCCCCGTACCGTTCTGAAGGTGCTTCGCGGCCCCCGCCGCTCGCCCCTCGCAGACCCCCCGCTCACCCCAGCCGAGCAAGCGCTGCGTCACAGCCCTTCGACGCCCGCCCCGCCGACCACCTGTGCGTGACACCGCACACGCAGGTGCACCATTCGGCCGTCGTCCCACCACCACAAAAGAAATCCATCAAGGGGACATCTATGCCTGGCGCTGACGATGATTTACAAGGTAGTGCTTCTGGCCCCGCCAGATGGTGCCGCCGTTTCAACCCACACCTGCCTGTATTCCGCCGACAGACGCAGACAGGGCTACCGCCGGAGGACGAGCGATATCTACAGCGAATCCACGACTTCCTGCATCTGTTGGGCGGCGAATGGCATTGGGATGTTCTGGTCGCTTTGAATGAAGGACCCTTGCAGTACACGGAGCTCTTGAACAAGGCGCGTGCTCAGGCCCCAGTGAACAACTGGCCCGGAAGAACCCACCGCTACCTTCAAGACGGCGCCCTGAGCCGCACCCTACAGCGCCTTGTACAAGCGGAACTCATCGAACGCGAACGGGCCACGTGCTTCCCGTTCGCTGCGACGTATCAGCTGGCATCGCCTGCCCGAGAGGTTCTGATCGCTATGGGGCCTGCCGCGGAATGGGTGGATACTCACTCTGGACTGCTGGCGCGGGCTCAACAACGACGACATCAAACGTGGATCGAGTGAGGCACATCGCCACTGCTCACCGACTACTCGATCTGGGACTGTATTCCCTCGGAGTAGATGAGCGTCGGTGTCTCCAAGTCGGTCGATGTCGAGTGCGCAGGACTCGTACTCCGCTCGCGAAGGCCGCGGCCTCGATCATGGCTGCCTGTTCGTGCACATCCCGACCGTCCCGTGCCACCGCACGGCGACGGGTCGCCTCGACGGCTTACGCTGAGACCCACGGGCGCACGGCCAGCTGTCCGTCCCGGATACCCACTCCGATTTGCTGATACGAGCTCAGCCCCATCGGCATGGTGCGCCCGACAGGTGGGAGATACTCATTCCTCCCAATTCGTTGTGCGTCTCATTCAGCTACCTCCCTGGTGATGGCTGTTCTTCTGTTCCGCGTAGTTCTGCAGTCTCTCGAAGAGGTCCACCGTCGCACGGCTCGGGACTTCATCCAGTTCCGCCAAGGTTCGCCTGAGCAAGTCGAAGGTGCGCGGCACGGCGTCGTACTCCTCAAGCCGCGTCTGCATGCGGGCAATGTCCCGATAGAGGGCCTCGTTATACCGGTCGAGCTCACGGGCCCGCTCAAGCAGAACAAGTGCCTGGCGGGGGTCGGTATCTCGGACCGAGAGAACCAGCTCGCTCACGGCGTCCAGGTACTCGCGACGCAGTGCTTCACGGGGCGCTTCGGCCCACTCGGCCGTGACGTCGTCCGCGAAATCTCCACTGTAGAGGTCCACGGCCCCACGCAGCGCCTCTTGGCGTCTGCTCTCGTCCCGGACACTCCCCCGGGCAGCCTTTAACCGTTCTCGGAACTCCCATAGATCCACGTTGACTCGGCTCACATCAAGGCCGTAACGGGCGTCGCTGTGGCAGGTGATGTCAGTTACCACACTGTCCGTGGCGAGTCGGAGAGCTCGGCGCAGCTCGCTCAACGCAGCGTGGAAGCTGTTGGTTGGACGCTCGCGAGGGGCGTCCGGCCAGAGGGTGGCCGTCAGGGTCTCTCGTCGGACGCCATCACGGTGCAAAGCGAGGTATGCCAGCAGTTCACGCGGCTTCGGGGGTAAGGCCACTGCTCCATTGGACAGTTGGCTCGTTCCGTGTGGGCGGCAGGTCAGCTGGGTTCGGCCAAGCACGGAAACCCGCAAGGCATAAGCGGAGACCTTGGGGTCGTCGGCCTCGTCGGTGCCTCCCGCTGGCGGCGTGCCACTCTGTAGCGCCTCGGCACTGCCGCCCTCCGCCGATGTCGGGCGGCCCGGAGCCGCCTCAGCGAGCAAGTCAAGAAGGTCCTGGGCCTCAAGAGGCGGCAATGTGAACAGGCGCGCGCCGGAGAATGCCTCTCCGAGGGGCGGGCTGGCCGCAGCGACCGTGCCGTCCTGCCGTACGCGCAAGGTGCCGCCTGCCCGCCACTGGCCGAGCAGTACTCCGCTCAGGCCGAGCGTCGATCCGTTGTCCAGGATCATCTGCAGGCGTCGCTCCTCGGGGTGCGCTTCGTCGGCCGAGGCGACGAGAACCATCTCGGGTCTGATCGGGACGTCCGCATCGGCGCTCAAGCTGCCGTCTTCGGAGCGCATGCGGGTCAGAAGCTCCGCCTCCATCAGTGACAGTGCTTCGGCCACGCTGGCCACGACATGCAGTCCCGGCACGGGCGTTGTGGTGCTACTGATCCTCTGCAGGAGCAGCCGGGCGGCCCGCTCGGGGAGAACAATCTCCACTTGGGGTCGCTTCGCTCGGTACTGGCCGGAGAGAAGGCTGACCAACAACGCTCGAATGGCGTTGGTCGCGCCTGGGCCGACGAGACCCAGGCCGTGGCCTCGAGCAAGGTCCCACGCCAACGCATGACCGCCCTCCACCCCGACGACGTGTTTGTTGAGTCCTTGGGTTTCGGTGGAGTCGTCCTCAACTACCGCGGGTTCCACGGCCTGTTCATGTTCTCGTCGCAGTGCCCGGACGACCGGTGCGATCGGAATGTCACCACGGGCACCGCTGCCCGGCCGATAGCGGATCTGACGCTTCCGGCGTACGACGATGGAAGCCGCCACGATCGCCGCAGCAAGTCCCACTCCTACGAATACGTCGCCGGGCAGTTCAAATCCCCCGTCGCCCGGCGCCCTTGGTGAGGGGTTGTCCGGACTCTGGGGCGTCGGAGTTGCATGTGGCGGATGCTTTGGGCGGCTATCAGGCCCTGGCCCCTCTCTCGGAGGCGGTTCCGTGGCGGGGATACGGAGAACCCAACCGGGTCGGATTAGCTGGGGGTTGGTCAGTGCGTGACCGTCGGCTTGCCCGCGGCCTCGGTTGATCGCGTAGATCTCCGGCCACCGGTTTCCATCTCCCAGGCGGCGGGCGGCGATGCGCCACAGGCTGTCGTGGATGCCGTCGTGCGGTGCGCGCACCACCACCGTTGTATCCGTGTCCGAGGGTGGCTGGGCCGAGGCTCGCCCGACACCGGCCTGTGGGCGTTCGGGCAGAGTGGCCTGCCGCGGAGCACAGGTCGCCGTCGGCCGCTTCTGCGCGGCGAGGTGCAGCTGCGGGTCCCGGCTCGGAAGGAGTGTCAGAACCACGGCCCCCACCAAGGCGGCCGCCAGTGCGTGCACGGGTCCAGTTGCGTGTGGCGGCCGTGAAGGCCATGTCGCTGTTCGTGCTCCGTCAGCAATCGCCCGGAGAACGTCGGCCACGAAGATCGTCCAAGCTGTCCAGAGAACACAGGCGAGGATCTTGAGTAGGAAGGTCGTGCGGAGCGGTGAGGTCAGGGCGGTCGCGATGGCATCCAGGTCGGGCACGTGATGAGGCAGCGGCCAGCCGACGTAGCGCCAGAGCCCCCACGGAATGCCGCCCGCCAGTGCGACCAGGAGCGCGAAGACGAGGATGCCACGCATCAACCGGCCTGCTTGCGACGCAAGTTGTGCCCACGGATGCCCACGCGGGCGACGCTGCGTGAATGATTTCGCTGGTGGATGGCGTACGGCCATGGCGGCAGCCTGTCCTGTCTGCCCGTCTACGTTTCCGGACCATCGATGCCACGTACGGGGTGGGCGCTCCCCTTGGCGGTGACGGTCAGGGTGTGCAGACCCACGAGGCCGAGGAGTTGGGTGTGCTGGTGCACGGTGACGTTCACGGTGACGCTGTCCTCGGTGGCCGTCACGGTGCCGGAGTCAGACGTGGCGGCGAGGTAGGTGTGCGCTCGACGGCGGGACTCGTCGGGGATCAGGTGCAGGGTGCCGTCCTTGCGGTAGGCGACGAGATCGATGGCCTGGGCCCCTGAGCGGGCGGCTTCCTGTGCTTCGCCGATGGCGCGGACCTTGGCTGCCACGGCGAGCCCGCCGTCGAGGGCAAGGCCGGCGAACATCACCACAACGAAGGCGAGGAGGACGACGAAGACGGTGATCTGCCCGTCGTCGCGGCGAGTGGCTCCGATCTCGCACTTCCACGTCATGGAGTCTCACCGGTCCCGCGAAATTCGTCGACCGGCGCGGAGGCGGTGGCGCTCAGTGTTGTCGAGCCGGGTACCTGGAGGAGTGCCATGTCGTGGAGCCCGACACGACAGGTGACCAAGGCCGTCACGGTCCCGCCCGCGCGGATGCTGCCGCTCGTGGTGGCATCGAGCGACTGGCAGGTGACTCCCGCGTCGTGGAGCGCCGCGCGGGCCGTGGCACGCGCCTGGCCGGCAGCGGCGGAGGAGGTGCGCTCCAGACTCGCGGCGCGGGCCGCCTGATGCGCCGCGTCTTCTACGCGCAGGCGAGCGTCAGCCATGCGCCCACAGAAGACCAGGAACCACAGCATCGAGATCAACGCGGGGACGACCAGGACCAGTTCAAGAGCGGCAGAGCCGCTTTCGGAGTCGGCACCAGGCCGGCGTGCACTCATGGCTCCCCCTCCCCAGCCACGTCGGAACCGGTGAGCGCGCCATGCGGATCGGACCTGAACTTCTCGACCGGTCCCGCGGTGCGCGCCCGCACCGAAAGACGCAGGAAGGGAAGCACGCTGGTCGCCGTCCCCTCGATCCGGACCTCGGCGTGCTCGGCGTCCCGGTCCACCTCGATGTGGATGTCACGCAGTGGTCCGCGGCCGAGTTGGCTGAGGACGCGATGCGCCTCCACCTGTCCGGCGCCCGCGCTGCCGTCCTCGATCCGCGTGGCCGACAAGGCGTGAGCGGCGGCGGCCTGCGCGATGTGTGCGGCATGGGCGTACAGCGCGGCCTGGGCGAGGAGGAGTACGAGGGTCAGCAGCAGCGGCATGACGATCACCATCTCCGTTGTGCTGGAGCCGCCATCACCATCCGACGGCCGCTCTACTGGAACTTGACGTTGCGGGCGGCGGCCACGATCTGCGGGCCGAACAATGCGGTGACGGTCAAGGCCAGCGCCGCGAGGAAGGCGATCCAGATGACTTGTTCCGTGGTCACGCCGCGGTCGTCGTCGGCGACCTCGCGGAGAGTGGTGCTGATGTGGGTCCATAGCGGCCGGAGCGGGCTGTGCGACGACATGATCGGTCTCCTCTCGGCTTCGTTGCCTTCGTCGCGCTGTCATAGCGAGGCGGTGATCTGGGTGAGTGCGGGAAAGAACACGAAGAGGACGAAGCCGAAGGCCATGAGGACGCCGGGCAGCGCCATCCGCTCTGTAGCCGCGTTGGCGTCGCCTTCGGCCTCCGCCGCGTCTCGCGTGCGCATGGCGGCGGCCTTGGCCGCCAGCGAGGCCCGGATCTTGGAGCCCTCCGCGCCGGCCAGGGAGAGTGCGGCAGCCAACTCTGTCAGCTCACTGATGTCCAGTTCCTCGCCGAGCTGCCCGAGCGTGGTCCACGGTGACCTGCGTGTGAGCCGCGCGGTGTTGAGACTGTGGCGCAGCTGGCGGAACGCCCACCCGTGTCCGGTGGCAGCGGCGTCGTGCAGGGCGGCGTCCACGCCGGCACCTCCGGCGAGCAGGATGTGGATGAGGTTCAGGTAGGAACTGAGTGCGTGGCGGAAGGCGGCGCGGCGG
This sequence comes from Streptomyces sp. NPDC059009, assembly GCF_042740175.1. Lineage (NCBI taxonomy): Bacteria > Bacillati > Actinomycetota > Actinomycetes > Kitasatosporales > Streptomycetaceae > Streptomyces > Streptomyces sp. NPDC059009. The sequence goes on from NZ_JBHYJB010000004.1 coordinate 179,433, forward strand.
CGGCGCGCTTCTTCTCGTAGGACCAGACCGGGCAGCAGAAGGCCGCCCACCGCGAGACCGAGGGAGAGGGCCACAGGTAGGGCCCACGGGAGCGGTCGTCCACCGATGACGAGCACCGACTCGACGGTCACGGGCAGGATCAGGCCGATCAGGGCCAGTGCTGCCTGCTCCGCGAGGTGTGTGTCGGCCGACCGCTCGGTGATGGCCAGGTCCTTCTCGACGCCTTGGTGCGGTAGTCCGAAGGAGCGCAGCAGGGAAGTGAAGGGGGCACCAACGCGGGCCGCCCACTTGCCTGCGCTGTCTTTCCCGGGCGGGATCATCAGGGGTTGGGGCTGCGGTGGGGCGTTCACCAGCCTGTCGAGGAGCTCGGACAGCGGCGGACGTGGCGGTACGAGCCACATGGCAAGGGCCCACAGCCCCAGACCGACACCGATGGCGAGCAGCACGATCGCCGTCACGGAGACACCTCCTGTCGTACCGCCGCTGCAGGGCCCCGAGCACCGGGGTCCTCATCGCATCGCAGGAAACGTTCTGGACCCTCCACCCGGGCCAGCCGCCGCAGCCAGGCGAAGGCGCAGGTGAACAGCGCGCCGATGAGCAGAAGGACGAGTTGGCCGGTGAGGGAGTCATAGGGGCTGAGGAAGTCCGGGTTGAGCAGCATGAGGCCGCCCGCGAAGGACAGCGTGGTGGTGACGACGACGCGCACGGTCGTGCGGGTGCGGGCCCGGGCGGCGTCGATGCGCTGTCGCAAGGCGACCTGGGTGCGCGCGGTGGTCGCGAGTTCGCCGAGCAGTGGGGCGAGGTGGCGGGCCTGGTGCTGCGAGGCCAGGATGAGCGCGACCACGACGAGATCGGCTGTCGGATCGTCCAGGTCGCCCGCCAGTCTCCGCAGTGCGGGCGTAAGGCGTTCGCCGCGTTCCAGGCGGGCTGCGAGCGCCTGAATCTGGGGACGTATGGCCTTCGGCGCGGCACGCGCGGTGGCCATGACGGCCTGCTCCAGACCCGCGGCCGCGGACAGGGTGTCCCTCAGCATCTCACTCCACCCGGCGACCCCTTCGATGCGGGAAACGTGCTGCCGCTCGAGCGTTCCCATGCCAAGCAGCCCCGGCAGGCACCAGGTCGCCATCGCGGCGAGCAGCCCTCCCACGGCCCAGCCGGTGAACAACCCGACGAGCAGGCCCGCGGTCCCCGAGCCCATCAGCCAGCGGCGCGCGTGCTCCCGCCGTGCCCGCCGCCACCGGTTGTCGCGCGCAGACGACGGCGCCGTCGGTCCCGTCAGTCCTCCGTGCCAACCCCTCACGACGAGAAGGAGCCCGGCCGCCAGGCCCAGCCCACACAACGCAGACAGCAGCGTGTACGCGTTCATCAGGGGCCCCCTTGGTCACTGTGACCCGAGCCGGTACGCGCCCAGCGCTCCGGATCGAAGCCCGCGATCACCAGGTCGTCCAAGGTCTCGGCACGCAGCGGCACTCCGGGGACCGCCCGCAGGTCCGTCCCTGGCCGGTACACCTCGTTGGAGACGATCTGCTGCCCGTCGGCGTCGATCACTTCCCGCACGGAGGACACGACACGCTTGCCGGGCTCGCCGCGCGGCCGCTCCAGGTGGACGACGAAGTCCAAGGCCGAGGCGACGAGGAGGTTCGTGGCGTCCAGCGGGAGTCGTTCGGGCCCCTGGACGGCGTATGCGGCGAGCCGGGTGAACGCGCCCCGGCTGGTGGAGGCGTGCAGGGTGCCCATGGAGCCGTCGTTGCCTTGGCTCATCGCATTGCACATCGGAATCACTTCGGGCCCGCGGACCTCGCCGACGATGACCCGGTCCGGCGACATGCGCAGCGCCCACCGCACCAACTCGGCCTGGCTGATGGCGCCTTGGCCCTCGATGTTGGCCTCGCGGGCCTGCATCGCCACCACATCGGGATGGACGTCGATGTCGGCGTCCAGGCCGAGCTCGAAGACATCCTCGATGGTGATCAGGCGTTCCCAAGGTGGGATCTCGCTGGCCAGCGCACGCAGCAGGGTGGTCTTGCCGATCGCAGTGCCTCCGGTGACAAGAACGTTCTTACGAGCCTTGACGGTCGCGCCGAGGAACGCCTCCAGCTCGCGGTCGAAGGTGCCCAGCCTGCGCAGCTCGGCGAGTGAGACGCTCTTGTATCGGTGGCGACGGATCGACACCGACGGGCGGGCGGTGACGGCCATGGCCGCGAAGACCCGCTCTCCACCCGGTAGTTGGAAGCTGACGCCGGGGCTCCCTCGATCGAAGCGGCGCTCCTCCACTCCCGAGCGCGCGGCGAGGTCCCTGATGAGTTGGACTAGCTCGGCGTCCGACGCCACGACGGCGGGCAGCCGCTCGCGGCGCCCGTCCGAGCGCCGGACGAAGACGCGGTCGCCATTGATGTTGATGTTCTCGATGTCCGGGTCCCGCAGCAGCGGCTCGAGTCCGGCCAGGCCGAAGACCTCGTCCAGCACCGCCGCGATCACCTGCTGCTCGACGTGGGGCGGCACGACGTGGCCACCGCTCGCCAGCTGCTCCCTGGCGTGTTCCTCTGCGGCATCGGCGAGGATCGCCGATGCTTCGGCACGTCGCTCGTCCTCGGTCCAAGAGACTTTCCCTGCAGCCTCGTTGGCGCGGATGTGCTCGGCGAGGCGTGTCGACAGCTCGTGGCGCAGGCGTCGTCGGAGCCGCCCGGTTCGGGCGTCCTCGTACGACCCTGCTCTCAGACCCGGTACGAGAGAGTGCCCGCGATCGCCCGGGGCACCGGCGACCGCGGGCACTCCGTCAAGGGGGCGGGCCGGGGCCGCGACGGGGTCGGGAGACGGGGAGGTTCCCTCCGAACGTCCCGTCATCGTGCTGCCCCGTTGCCGTGCCCTGCGGAGCCCTCACGCGCTGGCAGCTTCAAGTGGCCTTTGCGGGCGGCGGGTCCAGTAGATGCGCTGGGTTCTGCGGACCCTCCGCCCCCGTTGTCGGCGAGCTGCGACGCCAGCACCGTCAACGCCTTGCCGAGCGCCGAGCGCGCGGGCGTGGCGCGCCGCCGGCCCACCCCTCTCAGAGCGGCCGCGCCGAAGGGGTCCTCGGGAAGCCTGGCCAGCACCTCGATGCCCAGTTCACGGGCCACGTCGTGCGACCGGTAGCCGTCACCGACCAGCACGAAGCGCGGCTCGGGCGACCACTCCTGCACTGCGTCCACCATCGAGGCCACGCGCGCGACGGCGTCGTCTCGGGCCCGTGCGAGGAGCAGCAGGACATCGGCCTGGCGCAGCACCCGCATCGCCGGAGCGGACGCGTCGATGCGGCCGCAGTCCGCGAGGACCACCGCACCCTTCTGGTCCGCGGCCCGCCTGAACGTCGTCGTCTCGCTGCTGGTGAGTTGGGCCAGCGCGGCTCGCGCCTGCTCGGCCGCGGGCGGCCCGGCCACCACTGCCAGCCCTCCGGGGAGTTTCTGGATGTGCCGCCACACCAATCCGGGCTCCGTGTCACGTCGCGCTGCGGCGGCAAGACTCACCAGTCCTGGAGAGAGCGAGAGACGGAAGCGGGCGAGCAGGTCCCCGCCCGCCGGATCACACTCCACGACCACAGGCTGATGTCCGGTCGGCCAGTGCTCGGCGAGGCCCAGCGCCGTCGTCGTCACCCCGGGCGAGCCCTTCAGGCTGCACAGCGCCAGCAAGGTCATCGCCCGCCACCTCCGTGCACTGCGAGAATACGGACCGCTCCGTCAGGAACGGCGGCCAGCTGGCGGGCGTCGCGCTCGCCCAACAGAAGCGTGAGCACGGTCAGTTGGTCTTCCTGCGCAGGTCGTACGTCGACGACCGTCGCGCTCCAAGACGCCCTCTCCCCTGTGTCTTCTCCCGCCGATCGGCCGCCCGCGGCATCGGGGTCCGGGACTTCGACAACGTTGACGCGCAGGCCGGGCTGTAGCCCTGTAGGGAACTGCCCCGCCCTCAAGCCCACGGCGGCGTTGGCCTGTCCGCGCGGAGGAGTCTTCGGACTGCCCAGCACACGCTCGGTCAGCAACGCCCCGGCGGGCAGGCTGTAGGCCATGACCCGCCCGCGCACCGCATCGAGCGACCGAGCGGACACCGCTTCGAGCCCACTGTCCGTCGACAGGCTGACCTCCCGCAGATCGCGGGCTTCAAGCCGCTGCCCCGCGGAAACCGGCCGGGCGAGCTCCAGGACGCTCTCCCGGTCCCCCAGCCGTGCCGCGACCAGCACTCCACCCGTAACGCAGCCGAGCACCAGCAGCGTCCCGACCAACAAGTACGGAATCCGTCGCCGCCGGGCCGCACTGCCTACGCGGACGGGCGAGCGCGGGCCACTTCGTCCCGCCCCACGAGGGGTCTCCGCCTTCCCTCCGGCCCCCTCGCGGGGACGTACGCGTGTACTCATCCCCAGCCGCCCCTCTCCATGTCCCTTTTCACCGCCCGTTGTGGTTCAGTGCCTGGCTCTCGGCCACCTGCAACGCGCCCTCGACGGTCGTGGTCAGCGCCGGCAGCGTCCCGCTCTCCCCGCCCCCGGACCACGAGACCGACCAACGCACCGTCACCGAGACCGTGTAGGAGCTCCCCTGCCGCCCGGCGGATGGAGCCCGATAGGTGTGCCCGCAGTCGGGCGACGGCTGCCTCGGATGCGCCGTGGCCACGTACGGAGCCCCTGGCCCTTTGCACGTCACCGAACTGCCGTCTCCCAACGCCCAGATGGCCTTCTTCGGCCGCGCCACGGCCGTCACCGAAACGCCCGGTACTGAGGCTGTTGCCGTTCTCGGCTGCCAGGCCCCGCGGTCGAGCCACAGCCACGTGGGGAGGTTCACCAGTTGCACCCCGGGTGGGTTTGTCTCGATGTCCGGTGTGGGCAACCGCAGTTGGTCTCGCGCCCGCTCCGCCACCTCAGTCGGAGCCGGAGCAGGCGCCGCACCACCCCCACCACGGCCTTGCGGCGCATCAGGCATCCACACCGGAGGGCGGTAGAACGCGTCCCGGACGCCGTTGCCCGAACACTTGTAGAGGTACCAGGCCCCCTTCTCCCCGGGCTCGGGATCGGCCGCCGGCGCCGCGCCTCCGGGCCCAAGCCGCCCGGCGAATACGGCGGGCACCACCAGCGCGCCCGCCCTCCCCTCCTGTCCGCGGTACGCGGCGTCGACCACCGGGGCGGGCGGCTCGTAGTCGCTGCGCTTGTACGCACACTGTGGAGACTTCGGATCAGACCGCGCAGTGCGGCCTCCCCCTCCGCGCCCCGGGCCTCTGTCACCAGACTCCGGCGGCCTCGCCTCGCGCCCGCCACCGCGAGGAGCGCGGTCCGCACCGCCGCCGCCCTTCCCGGCCCCCACATCGCATCCCGGGGCGGGATCCTGCTCACAGTCCAGGAAGTACCAGCCGTCGTCCGCCAGGGCGGGAACCGTTCCGCTCCCCACGGCCGCGCACGTGATCACAACGACAAGTGCCGCACGCCTCAGCATGACCCAAGCCCCTTCACGGCGAACCGGCTGACGCGCCAGGAACCATCGGTCTGCCGCTTCACTTCAGCAGTGATCGCGCGCCGGCCGCCCGGCTTCTCATTGGCCAACTCCCCGCTCGTTCCGCGGTACTTCAGCCAGTGCGTCGAGTCGCCGCAATCCTTGATCAGGATCACCGTTGGGGCGGACGGCGGATCCAGTACGGCGACCCTGGGATGGTTCTCCGGTCGGCCCTTGCTGACGAGCCCGTTGTAATGATCGGCGTACAGGCTGCGGGACATCGCACTCAGGGCCCCACCAGTGGCGTACCGGGCAAGCCGCGGGGACTTCCAGTTCGAGGTGGTGGCAGCCTGGGCCATCTCGCGCCACATTCCCAGGTACGCCGCGGTGGCGCGCTGTCGTGCGGCGTCAGCACGCGACGTTGACCCGACGGCCGAGGAATGCGCGGTGCGCGAGCTGTCAGCCGCGTCCGCTCCCTCACCTCGAGGCGAGGACGACGCGCTGCACCCGGCCAACGCAAGGAGCAGCGCAGCGCACACTCCACTCCACGCGACAGACAGCGCGCCATACTCCCGCCTTGCTACGAACATCGCGGCCACGCCCCCTCATGAACGGTGCTGGACCTCAGCCGACGCCTCCGAGCGCGTCGACGCGTCCATCACTACTCCCGCTCCTCACCCTCAGCGCAAGATGGGCAGTCGGTCCAACTTCCGTGGCAGTACAGGAAGTTGGCCGATTCCTCGACGAGCGCATTCCGATGCGGGGCCCGCTTCCATGAGGGACGCCGTTCGCAGCAAGCCCAGCACCCCGGTGGTGGCTTCGACCGGAAGTGCCACAGCGATCACCCTCCAACCGCCTGGCACGTCGGAGTCCAGGCATCAGCTGCTCAGCCTGGGCTTACTGCCCCACTTGAGCCGATCCCGCCCCAGGCACACGAAGCGCTATCGCCACCGCACGTCTCCACACGCTCAGTAAAAAATCGGCCAGTTCACGTACTGCCAGTGAAGTTGGACCGACTGCCCACCTTGCGCTGAGAGTGAGGGACGGGAGTAGTGGTACATGCGCCGGCGCACTCCGACGCGCCGCTCATGGTTCAGCACCGCACGCATGCGCCTCGACTGCGCCCGCGGCACCCCTTGGACCGCGCGCCCGAATTCATGAGGGGACGTTGAGCATGACACTGCAACCGCCCTTCCCCAGCCCCATGCAGCGGGTCCTGCCCGCACCAGCAAGCTCCCTGCTCCAGGAACCCGGTCGAAGCCCTGTCCAACTCCCCCACGGTGAGGCCGGACCTCCTGGAGCAGGGTCCCCCGCGCATAGCGCCGCAAGCCCCCACACCAGAGCTGCTACGACCTGTACCACCTGCGGTGGATCATTCACCGACGCGGTAACAGGGACTCTCTATCGACGGATCTGGGACCAGCGGGCCACACACGTCCTCACCCAGGCGTGCCGCGCCCGGCAGTCTCTCGCTCTGATCCTCGCCGACGTCGACCGCTTCAAGAGCGTCAACGACTGCTACGGGCACCCGGCCGGCGACGCGGTTCTCCACGCCATCGCCTCGGTGATCCGCCACGAGAGCGGCCCCACCGGCCTCGTGGGACGCTACGGGGGCTGCGCCGGCGACGAGTTCCTCATCCTCTTGCCCGACGCCGACCTCAACCAAGCCCTCGTCGCCGCCCAGAGCATGCGCGACCAGGTACGCCGCCTCTCCATCCGGGCGCGCACGCAGCGAGACGCCACGGTCACCCTCACCGGCCAGACGATCTCCATGGGCCTCGCCGCCTCCACCTGCTTAGCCTCCGATGCGCTGTCCGAGCTCCTCCTCGACTCTGACGGAGCACTACGTCAGGCCAAGCAGAACGGGGGCGACCAAATTCGCGTCGCCATGCCGTACGCGCACGAAGTCCCTCAAGATGCCAGCAGCCCCGCCCTCGACCGGCAGGATGTCGGCGTCCGCATTCTGCTCGCCCCTCACCATTGCCTGCCCCGAAAGGCCGAGCACGAGTTGGCGCTGTCCCCGCTCGGTGTGGAGCACGTCCACACGATCCTGTCGACCCTGCTCAACCGATGCACCGCGCCCCTCAACACAACGGGGCAGCCGCCGCACCAGGGCCTCGGGCATCCTTCTCCCTGAGCGGCGCCTCCCCCGCATCGGCACTGGCGATTCCTGACTGAGCGTTTAGCTTGCTGTTCGCATCAGATCCCGATATGCCAAGTACCGCGCCAGTGCAGGGTCGCTCACCGGTGACGCTACAGACCAGGAGGGCAATCATCGCGATTGGGGTCACGGCTGCGGATCGGTGCGGGTGTTACTCACAGTCGCAGGCGAGACGGCGGTGGTACATGAGCCAACCGATGCTGCGGTCGATGATCCTTCTTCTCGGAGTAGCCATGGGCTCCTGGACGCCAGGTGAGCGTTGCACCGGATGGGCGTCACCTTGCGTCCGACCACCCCGATCACCGGGGCCTATCCACCGCTGGCCGCGTCTCCCACAGCCAGAGATTCTCCTCTCAGGAGACAGGACCCACTTAAAGTCAGGCCCGCATGACCACCGTCATCTTCACGCATAGCTCATCGCGACTGGACTCTCTCGGACAGGACCGCCTCGATGAACTCTTCAGGCGGAAGGTAGTTATGATCCTTCACATAGTGATAAACCAGATCAGGCGCACTTAGCAGCTTCCCTTCTGGGGTGTATACCCTCACTTCCGCCCCTCCCAAAGCGATATGCACATCAGCCAACCGCACCCTATATGGGTAAGCGGCTTCATCATTCTCGTGCGGAAGTGAACACCTGTGCCACCCACGCATCTTGGCCGCGGGGTAATCTCGCGTCACGCGAAGCAACGATTCCAAGAACCCCGCCGGAGTTTCCCCCACCTGAAACGCCGTATCGCGCTCCAGCCATCCGACGTTAAGCGCAACGGTTCCGGAGGGGACGGTATCCGGGGCATACTGGTAGGTGGACATGTCGTCGTAGGCAGTCATCGTTCCTCTTTTAGCTGACGGACCTGCAGGCGGCCCAGTGAACGGTTCCCATGTTCGGCCTAAGAAGCTCCGAAAGCCGAGTCGGCTGCGTCACGGTGAGGTTCCTCGGCATTCCTTGAATATTTAGACCATCAGGCGGGTGTAGTTCGTAATCAGGCACTTGCGATCCGGGGCCGTGCACGGCCACCGGATTCGGTGAACCTGTCTCTATTCGATTCCCCAGCGCGTCACTAATAGGCTCTCCGTGGTTACTGTAAAATGAGAGGCACGTCCCTTCGGGGATTGTAGCTACCGATGTATCACCTGGCGCGATTCCGCCGTGTCCACTGAGTACGAAGTCGCCGTCAGGGCGCCCCAAGCCTCGGACGTCCTGAACATTCCCTGCCCCATCCACCACGAAGCTCGGTGCACCACCTGGCGATCCCGCCGGCATTGCATCATACGGAGCCAGACCGTACGGATCACAGGTTACTTGGGGGCGTGCGACGTAGGTGGAGGGGTTCGGGGTGGGCGCCAGGCCCAAGGGATCGGGCGTAACGTAGCGGGCCGACTCTGGATCATAGTGACGGAAGTAGTTGTAGTGCAGGCCCGTTTCCGGGTCGAAGTACTGCCCCGGAAAGCGAAGGGGAGTATACGCTGTGGCTGATGAATTCCAAGCAGTTTTTCCCCACAAGGTTGATCGAGTCCGCCATGCTATTTCCCCCTCTTCACCGACCAGCTCCGTCGGTGTTCCGACGAGGTCAGTGACGATAGCGAAGAATCGTGAATCGATCTCTTCCTGCGGGGCATCTACGGTGGCGACTCGCTCCAATTGAGCGATGGGGTGCAGCCCTTGGTGATCCCAGGTGAGGGTCACGCATTCTTGGCGGCCTGGTGACCAGGTGGTCTGCTCACAGAGCGTGGACCCTGACCACACGAAGTCTGTTTGCTCGACGACCGACTGTCGATCTTCCCCGAGCCTCTGCTTGGCTATGCGCCGCCCGGTTGGGTCATAGAGGTATCGCCACTTAGTCCCGTCGGGCGTCTGTACAGATGTCAGGCGGTCATCTGCATCCCACTCATAACGCCATGTGTCCGGCCGACGCGAGAGTCGAACCTTCCGTCGAACTACGACTCGCCCTTGAGCATCGTGCTCGTATCGAACACTACCCGCGCGCGTAATTTGCGTTCCCGCGTAAGTTCGGGGTCCAACCGCTTCCTGCCCATCTAGCGCAGTAGGCCAAGCAGCGTCAGTCTGGTTGCCTTCTTCGTCGTAGGCATAGCGTTCAGTCCAGTTTGATGCACGGACTTCAGTTACTCGCCCTGCTTCGTCGAGGTCGAAATGACTCGTGCCGGCCAACAGATCGCTGCAGCTGGTGAGGCTGCCGTCGGCGCGATAATTGTAGGAGCGATGCTGAACAGTCTGTCCATTATGCAGGGTGTGGACGGACTGGTTTGTGCGTCGTCCCGATTCGTCGAAGGAGTGTGACAGAGTCAGGTTGCCCGCATAGCAGCGGGCTAGCTCTCTTCCAACGGGGTCCAGCTCGAATGTGATGGAGCGGTCGGAGAGCGATAGCCCGGTGCGACGTCCTGCCGTGTCATAGTTCCACTCGCTGACCGCACCGGTCGGTGTGACTCGCTTGGTGAGGCGCCCTACCGCGTCGTATTCGTACTGGACACTTCTGCCGTTGGTGGTCTCGACGACAGGAGCACCACTTACGTTCCGTTCGATGGTCAGAACCGCGTCGGCCCCGCGAGCCTCAAGTAGGTTTCCGAAGCTGTCGTATGAGAAGGAACTGACTGTGCCATCTGCGGCCTGACGGGTTATCCGACCTAGAGAGTCGCGCGCGTATTCGGTTACCTGCCCCAGAGCGTTGTAGCGTGCTGACAAACGGCCTGCTGCATCGTACTCGTAGCTCAGAGTTCGATCGTCGAAGTCAGTCTCTTCAATGAGGCGTCCCGCTCGGTCGTACGTGTAATTCCACGTCAGTCCAAGAGAGTTGACGACCTCGCGGAGTCTCAGCTGGCTGTCATGCTTGAACTCGTACCGTACGCCACTAGGCTCGATGCGGGCCGACAGAAGATCGAAGTGAGTGTATTCATAGCGGGTGACAGCACCAGAGGCATTTGTGTAGGTAAGACGGTTACCTTCGCCGTCAAAGGTCCATGATTCCGTTTCACCGTCAGCTGCTTGCCGTGAGGCAAGCTGCCCTTCAGCCGTCCAGCGAAGGTGAGTTACCTGCTCCGAGGCATCGGTGAACGACACAGGTCGACCAAAGCCATCCCTGTCGAAGGTAGCGGTGACTCCCTGCGGATCAGTCGTTGCGACAGCAAGTCCTGCTGGATCGCACCGCACTTGCGTGGTATTTCCTAGGCCATCGGTAACAGCAGTGAGGTGGCCGGAGTGCGAGTACTCAAATCGTGTCGTGGATCCGGTCGGGCTGGTTGTAGCTGTGCAGTTGCCTCGTTCGTCGTATGCGTACCGCCAAGAGGCACCGTTCGGCAGTTGGACTGCGGTGGCCAGGTTGAGCTCGTTGTACTCGTAGCGAACGACGTCTCCGTCAGGCCGGATCACTTCCAGCGGTTGACCCAATTCATTGGTCTCAACATGCGTGGTGTATCCGAGTTGATCCGACAGGGAAGCCACGTGCTCGTTGTCGTCATAGAGCGTGGTGAGAGTGCCTCCTACGGGATCAACTTCGGCTACGACCAGGCAGCGATTGTCGATGACGAAGCGCGAAGTTGCGCCTTCGCCCGTCGTAACCTCGGTGATACGGCAGTCGGGCCAGGCGGGGGCGATGACATCGTAGGTGAAAGTGTTCGCCAAGTGTCCCGCCATGCCGCTCTGGCTGATACACCGATCTTGGTCGTCATACGAATATTCATAGCGGCTGCGATTGCTATCTTCCCAAGATGAAATACGAAGTCGCTCATCGTATTCAAACCGCAGGGTCTGACCCGACGAGTTGATGACCGCAGTGAGATTTCCTTCGGTATAGCCGAATCGCTTAACCGTAACGTCGGAGCCATCGTCAGCAGCACCGGCGAGAACCAAGGACGTGACCAGACCACCGTCAACTGACACTGCTATGCGGTATCCGCCCGAGTGGCAGATGGACAGCGGAGCGCCATCGCTATCGTATTCGAAGTCGATAGCGTTCTGATTCCGATCGGTAATGCGTGTCAGAAACGCCAACTCTCCTATTGGTGCCGAGAATTGGCGGCTGTGGCCACTGATCGGTTCCGTGATGCGGTACCCACCGTTGTCCAGCCGAGTAAGCGGCCAACGAGGGCCCGACTCCGGGAAGACCTGGTCATCTGGACCTGTCGGATGGGGGTACGCAAGGAGCATGCCGTCTTCGGTGACGAAGACGACTCCCTCCTCATCGACCTCCAGCCGCTGGTCGAGAGTCGATGCCCAGGTAGGGCCAAACCACGAGCCAGTGCGGTATCCCGATGCCATACGCCTCGTGAAAGTGAACGGCAGTGTGCCAGGCAATGAAATATCGGTGGCTTCCAGGAACATCTGTCCCGTAGCGGGGTCTACGGGCTCTCCGCTGGGCCTGATCTTGTTCTTGAGGCGGTTGAATGCGCCCTTGAGGCTGTCCTTTAGAGCACCCCGGGCCGACTTGCCCAGCCCACGCACTCCATTGGCCATGGCTTTGAGACCCTTGAGGCCCTTCAAGCCCTTCATGCCCTTGGCGAGACCACGCAGGGACGTCATACCCTTCATGCCAGGGATGCAGTCCAAGGCCGCGAAGCCCACATCCCAGAGGGACGCCTGCCCGTTGGCGTATTTGTTGAGAGTGTCCGCGAGCACGACCAGGGCGGCGACCAGGACGATCGTGCCCAGGATCGGCCCGCCGATGATCATCGCGACGATGCCGAGGACGGCGACGACGACCTTGCACGCAGCGACGATGGTGTCCCAGTTGTCGGAGACCCAGTCCCCGATCTCCTCCCACCACTTGCGGTTGTGGATACCCGCGTCGGAGGCTTCATCGATCTTCTTCTTCGCGACCCCAGCAGCCTCTTCGCGCATCTTGCGCGCGTCCTCGGCCATCTTCTTGGCGGCATCGAGGGCGTTCTGCGCATCGGTCACGTCCGACTTCGCGGCCGACTGAGCCTTATCGGCGGCGTGGGCGTTGCGGGTGGCAGCCTTGACCTTGTCCTCGTCAGGCTTGGGGACGTCGCCCTTGTCCCCACGGTCCTTGTCCGTGTACTTCTTGGCTTCCTTGCCCGCCCGCTCGACCCAGGAGTCGGCAGAGGAGAGCTTAGACTTCGCTGAGGACAAGTCCCCTTGTGCTTCACGGCCTTTGGCGAGGGCCTTGTCGGCCAGGGCCTGGGCACGCTCCAGCTTCGGCCAGTAGTCCGCGAGAGCGTCGCCGGCCATCTCGTAGGACTTCTTGAGCTTCTTCAGCTTACCGGGGGCATCCTCGAACTCAGCGGTGAAGGAATCCGCCGTCTTGCCCGCCCAGGTCAGGATCGCGTCATCGCCCGCCATCCCCTTGATGTCCCGCAGCACCCCGGCGACATCGTCCGCGAAGTCGTGGAGATTCTTTGCCAGCTTCCGAACCCGTTGCGGATCACCGGGCGTTGGGTCCTTGTCGAGGTCGAGCACGTGCCAGTCAGCTGGACGGTGCGACATGAATCGATCCCCCGTGGTGCTCGTGCTAGCGGTGTTCCTTGAATACCGGTATCTGGCGCTGGGTCACCGGTTGATGGCTTGGACCTCTTCAACCACGACGTTCTGCTCGGCTCCGAACGCTCCGTTCGGCATGGGCTGCGCCCCGTCAACCCCGGTGCCGGTCCAACTGACTTCCCACATGATGGTCGCCTTCAGCTTGTACGGCGCCCCGCTAGAGGCGCGCAGATACCGGACTCCGCAAGGAGGCTCCTGGTTCCCCTTGCCCCGAGCCCATGGCTCTCCAATGGAGTCGTCCGCGTTGATGACACATTCGCCGGAGGCCGGGTAGGTCTCGGCGTCCTTCGTGCCCGGCTCCAGCCTGAGCGATACCGGCTTGGCGGTGGTGGTTGCCTCGATGTTGACGCCCTGAGCATGCAGAGCTGCAGTCACAGAGACCTTCTTGAACTTCGCCTTGTCCAGCCAGGCCCAGGTCGGCAGATTGACCTTGGTCGTGTTCTTGGGCGCCAGGGTCACCTCGGTGTCGGGCAACTTGATCTTGTTGTAGGCGAGTTCGGCGAGGATCTCCGGGTTCACAGCGTTCGGATCATCGGCCGGCTCGCCGTTCTTGACCCAGAACGGCTGCTTGTTGCACTTCTGGGCCGCGTCCTCCATCCAGCGGTCCTCGTCCCGCCGGGCCACCCACCAACTACCCTCGTCGGCCTTGCCCTTGTTGTAGTTCTTGTACTTGCCGTCCTTATAGATGTTCCGGAACTCGTAGACGGACCGGCGGGCGTAGCTCGGCTGCTTGGGATCGTTGGCGACCAGGTCGTACCCGCGCTCAGTGTCCGTCGCGAACTCGTCCGCGGAGTAGGGCTCATACCAGCAGGCGGGCGGGCTCCAGTTACCCACCGGCACCATGCGCCCGGACTTGCCGCCGGAGCCCTGCGTCGCACCCTTGAAGGTGATGCGGGAAGCGAGGGTCTTCCCCTCACGCTTGTTCTCCTGCTTGACCCCACCGTTGGAGCCACCTGGCTTGCCCCATTCGGCCATCGCCGTGTTGGGCATGAGCGCGCAGATACTCGTGATGGCTCCGACAACGAGCCATCTTCTGGCCGCCGTTACGGTGTGCATGTCTTGTCCCCCCGCTTTGATGCGAGCTTGGTGGTCTGCCAGACGCCCTTTGCGTTCTTGTCCAGGCGGGTGCTGTAGGTCACGTAGGAGTTCTTGGTGACCGGGGTTTTGGTGACCTTGTTCGTCTTGCGGTTCTTGTTGAACGCCTTGCTCTCGTCGGAGCAGTAGACGACCGAGGCAGCCTCCTTGCCGAGCATCGAGACCTTGGGCGCGTAGTAGCGCACCGTGCCGGAGTAGGTCGCCCCGGAGTCGATGATCGACTTGACCCACTGTGCACTGCCCACGAGCGCGTCGCCGTCCTGGTAGAAGCCCAAGGCTGGCTCGTCTGCGTTGCCCTTCGTGATGGCATAGGTGACGGCCGTCTGTGCATGCCCGGCGTCCGCGAGCACCGCGTCCTTTGTCGCGTCGCCTGTCTTCCAGCTGGCGAAGGTCTCCTTGACGTCCTTCGGGAGGCGCATCTCGGGCCGCTTGATCGCGTCAGAGGAGCTCGCAGTTGGCGACGCCGACTTCTTCCCCCCACTGTCACCAGCCCCAGCGATCTTGTCCTTGTCACTGGACTTGTCATCGCTACCGCCGCCGCACGCGGTCAGGGCGAGGGCTGCGGCCACGATGCCAGCGGCAACGATCGTCGACTTTCGGCGCTTCACGGTCGGCTCCCGGTGGGGCGAGGGTTTACTTGAGCAACAGAAGCTACCCGTGTGCCTGTAGCTGACACCAGGGTGGCTTCCGCCAAAACCGGCCATGCACTAGGCCAGTCTGGTCGTCACAGCCAACAAAGAAACCGGCGCCAATATCAACGAGTGCGAACAGAACGGACTCGAGCGCTGGTTCGCGCAGTACTCAGGTTGAATCCGAGATGTCCGATGCCTCGATCAGACCGTGAAGGACGAGGTCGGCAGTGTCTGGCAAACCTGGAGCCTCAGCGAGGGCCGAGGCACAAAAGTGCCGACCGTGACAGGGGGAGGGCGGTAGCAGTGCTGACGTCCACAGCGTGCATGTTCCGCACGTCTGCGGCTCTCATCGCGGGCCGGGGCGGTGCTGGTGTCCGCGTACTTGGTTTGTGGCCCCGGCAAGATTTCCGTGATGCAGGGGTGCGCCACTGTGCACCGGTGACACTCCGTCACGGACAGCGGCAGTGTCAGCGAGTGCGACGACCTCCGACGAACTGTGCCTCCGCACCTGGATGTGGTGCGGGTGGAACGGGTGTGGTCGGCGGGCGACGTGGTCCACATCGCTGCCCATATGAGGCAGGAGCGATGTGCAGCAACGCGCTCCTCCACGAACTACCCGCAGATTCATCCACAAACGAAACCCGTCGGCGACTTGTTGGGCATCAGGCGCCCCAGCTGTCGCTCCCTTCGCATAGACCCCGGCACGGTCACGGCACACGACCTCGACCCCGGGGTGCGCGCGCCGCTTCGGTGCGGGGCATGGAGAGTGGGTGCGGGTCCAGGGAGTTGTGTCATGGGCCGCCCCAACCCGGCTACTCGGGCTGCCATCACCCAGCGCCGTGCTAATGCGATCGACCATCAAGTTGGCCGGCGTCGACTGGCTGACGATCGGCCGCAACCTCGCCGCCGACCCCGCCATCAACTCCGATGGCATCGCCTACCCGCAGGGTTACGGCATCGACAAGTACAAACGCGGCCAAGAGCCCCCGGGTGACAAGCGGCTGCTCGAGCTCGCCTGCAAGGACGTCTCCAAGGCCCTCACCGAGCGCACCACCGCTCTCGATGACAGCGCCGACGAGCTGCGCCATCCCATGGCGGAGCGCCTGGAGCGGCTCTTCTTCGGCGTCTACCGGGCCGCGATCCGCAACGGCGGCTACCAGGCCGTCGACCGCGCGGTACGCATCATCGAGCGCAGCAGCCGCCTCCTGGGCCTGGACCGGCCCGTGCGCACGGAGCTGTCCGGCCCGGACGGTGGCGCCGTCCAGGTCGAGACCGCGGGCCTGGAGGAGCTGGAACGCCTGATCCACCTGGCCGGCGGCGAGGGTGGGAAGGGCTGACGAAGCGGCGGTCCTCGACCTCTACCGGACGCTTCCCGCCCAGCGTCGCCGTGAGATAGCCGCCGCCTCCAACCCGCAACTCGGCACTCGACTCATCAGGATCGAGCGGGAGTTGGCGATGGACCGATCGCCGGGCGCGATGGCCGCAGTCCTCACGGACGGCCGGGAGATGCAGGCTCCACACCTGGGGCTGATCGACGCCGCCTTCGAACAAGTCGCCGCGGGCAAGCCGACCCGGCTGCTGCTCACGATGCCGCCCCGGCACGGCGAGAGCCGCCGTGCGGCGAGATGGGCGCCACTCTGGTACCTGCGGCGCCGCCCTGAGTACCGGGTGATGATCGCCAGCTACTCATCCGACCTCGCTGACGATCACGGCCGCTGGATCCGCGACGCGATCCTCAACTACCACTCCCAGCTGGGCATCAGCCTGCGCCCCGGCTCATCCGCAGCCAACCGCTTCGACCTCACCGGCACCGCGGGCGGTGCGGTCATGGCCGGTGTCGGCGGCGGCCTCACCGGCAAGGGCGCGCACCTGGCGGTGGTCGATGACCCGATCAAGGACGCGGCCGAAGCCTCCTCCCCCACGATGCGGAAACGGCTGTGGGAGCGGTGGCAGGCCGTTCTGCTGACCCGTATCGAACCGGGCGGCTCGGTCATCCTGATCCAGACCCGCTGGGACGAGGATGACCTCGCCGGCCGAGTTCTGGCCGATGGGGGCGATCGGTGGACCGTCATCGACCTGCCCGCCCTCGCCCTGTCGGACGACGATGCCCTCGGCCGTCCGGTCGGCGCGCCTCTGTGGCCCGAACGGTACGACACTGACGCACTCGCTGAGATCCGCCGCTCGGTGGGCGAACGCGTGTGGTGGTCGCTGTACATGCAGCAGCCGCGCCCACAGGACGGCGGCGTGTGGCAGTGGCCGTGGATCACCAACAAGCGTGTCACCGCGGCCCAGTTCCGCGGCATCGACCTGACCGGATCGTTGTCGCCGTCGACCCTGCGGCGGTGAGTCCGCCGTGGGCGACGAGACCGGCATCGTGGCTGCCGCGCGCGACCGCGATGGTCGCCTCTATGTCCTGGACGACCGCTCCGGAAACCGGGGCGCCGACGCCTGGGGCCGCGAAGCGTGCCTGCTCGCCATCGAACTTCGCGCCGACGCTATCGTCGTCGAGTCGAACTTCGGCGGCGACATGAGCAGCCAGATCCTCCACCAGGCATGGCAAGAACTCGCCCGCGAGCAGCGCACCGAGAACATGCTCATGCCTGCCATCCTGCCCGTGACCGCCAAGAGCGGCAAGAGACTCCGGGCCGAGCCGATCGCCCAGCTCTACGAGCAGGGGCGCGTGCACCACGTTGGTGAGTGGCCCATCCTCGAACAGCAGATGGTGACCTGGATTGCTGGTATGGGCTCACCGGACCGCATGGACGCCGCGGTGCATGCACTCACACAGCTCGCTGACCCCACAGCCTCCGGGACCTCACCAATCTCGTACGGAGATCATCGGCTATCCGGTCGCCGGTAGTCCGCCGCCGAAACTGGAGCGGAAACACCCACGCATCGGCAAGGAACCAGGATTGCCCGATATGCGGCCGCATCGGCACCAGCTCACCCCCGCGTCGACGGGGAGCACGTCACCGTGCCGCTCGTCGCCTCCGATACGGCCGGAACACCCCCGCGCCGACGGGGAGAACGTCCCCCGCTGCGCCGCACGCATCCGCGAGCACGGAACACCCCCGCGTCGGCGGGGAGCACACGGTGGTGGTGGACGGCAGGCGCCGGAAGGTCGGAACACCCCCGCATCGGCGGGGAGGACTAGCCGTCGCGGTCGATGTCGCAGACGGTGACCGGAACACCCCCGCGTCGGCGGGCAGCACTTGGCGCGGCTGTCGCCCATCGTGGAAACGAGCGGAACACCCCCGCGTCGGCGGGGAGCACCTCCCCGCGGCAGTGCTGGTTGCCCTGTTCGGCGGAACACCCCCGCGTCGGCGGGGAGCACGGATCCAGTTCGGCGCTGCGGGTCTTCGCCCGCGGAACACCCCCGCGTCGGCAGGGCGGACGCGCCAGTACGTAGCCACCAGCAACACCCGGTCTTCCAGCGGCAATCGCCACGGCCAACCCCGTTGGATGTCACCACCCCGCCGCACCAGCGCGACGATCCGGTTGAACTGCACCGGGCTCAGCTCGACGAACCGTTCGACCCACTTCGGATCATCTGCTGAAATCACCCCACTCATGACCGGCAAGACCCCAATGCCTGCCAGTAACGGGACAACATCTAAAGCCTGTTACACAACGGCGATCACGCTCGGATCCGGTCATGAGTGGCAAGATCGAGTGCCCGATTACGCCCTCGTTTCACCCGGTTCGAGAGACGCTACGAGGCGAGTCTCGGAAGATCGTTCGGCCATTGTGCAACAGGCTTTAGCCGAATACTGGGCAGCGCGCTCGTATGGACTCATCGAGCGGGAGCAATGCTGAGGAGCCCGCATCCGTATGCCTTGCCTCGCCCGATACCTGCAGTGAGCTTCTCGCGAAGAAGATCGCCGTCATTGACGCGGGCCGTTCCGTCGAATTGTGTACGGGCATGCTGGATGCGCTGCCTTGCGGTAGAACCATTGGAACCGCGATAGCCGCGTACCGTGGCGAGCGGGTGGGCGTTGATGTGCATGGGTTCCAAACCAGCTGCGGTGGACTGGCGTTCCCACCATTCAACAGCGGCATCGCCGCTCAAGGCCACGACCGGCGGGAGCCTGTACGCCTTCCGAGAGGTGGCCCCGGGCTTGCGCACGGGATTGGCCACACATCGGTAGTTGACGACCATCCCCTTGTGCAGGTTCGACAACAAGGTGTCAAGGGATCGCGTTTCGACGTTGCCGTAGTCGTCTGGCAGGCGTGAGGAGTCGGGTTCCATGCGGCTCTGCAGGAGGATCTGCGGTCCACGTGGGGTTTCCTCGGCACGGAACAAGACTCCGAAGGCGGCCCGGGCCGGGCCTTCGACTCCGTCGGGGAACATCTGCAGCATGCGCTGGTGCAGTCGGATTCCTTGGTCACTGCCTCCGAGGTCCCGGCGGGCCTCGCGAGAACTGGGCGAGGGCACGATGCGGGTCAGCCACAAAGTCACCGGGTGCTCCTCTCCGGCTCGGCGATATGGGTTTCGATGTAGCTTTGGAGCTTTTCCAGGTAGCCGGTGCCGAAGCCTTCGTACGTGGCATGCGGAAGGTGCAGGGCGCGCCGGTACAGCGGCCGGGGACGATACTGGCGCTCCAGCGGTGCGAACGACAGCGGTTCGTCGGTGACTTCGCCGCTGGGGTGGTCACCATCGCCCCTGTCTGCGGCGTCAGGGTCCACGGGGAGTGCTCCGAGCGGTCTGTCGGCGTAGAACTCGATCGGCTGCGGGCCGCTGCGTGGCCTCTTGGCTGCTAGGGGCATCCGTTCCAGGTGGTGCAGTGGATCTTCCGTGGTTCCCAGCAGGATCGGGCCTTCCGGCGGGCAGGATCGGCGGCCGAGAAAGAGGGGCCAGTGCGGGTCGCGCAGGGCTGCCGCGCAGGCGTGCAGCAGCCCTTCGTCGTCGGACGTGAGGGCGAGGGTGAAAGCAGCATCGGCGAGGTACTGGCGCCTGGTCACCAGGGTGCCCTTGCCCTCGGTCCGGCGTTTTCCGTCGACGGTGATTACTGTCTCATCGGCGGGCAGGCCACCGCCTACGGTGTGGAAGTCGGACAGCACGACGCCGGGTCGGTCGACACGTACCGTCATCGAGAGCGCCGCGATGTCGTCCACGGGTGCCTCGCGTCCCCGCCCGAGACCTGCGGCGAGCATCCCCACGACGCCGGACCGGGTGGGGAATCGGGCTGTGTCACGCCGCAGGTACTTGCTGTGTGTGCCCCAGGACTGGAGTGGGCCTGCCAGGCGCAACAGCAGCCCCCGGGCGGGAGTTTCGGTCACTGCGGGGCCTCGGCAAGAGCAGCATCGACGGCGGCGGTGATGAGGGCTTCGAAGGACGCCTGCCGCTCGCCGAGGTGCTCCAGCTTGTCGGCATGGAGGGATGCATGCGCTGCATGCAGGACGCGGTCGGGGCCGAGAAGAGTGTTCGCGGCCTTGGAGTAGGCGTCGATGCCTTGCACGGAGCGTGCGACGAAGCCGCCGTGTGCGGCTGCCCTTACGGGTTCCTCGAAGGCTGCGGCGAAGGACAGCGGACGGTCGGAGCGGACGGCCACGTGGACCAGGTGCGGGAGGGTATGGGGGGCCGTGGAATTCTTCTTCGCCTGCGGCAACGCCTCGATGAAAGAGAGCAGGAACTGGCCGGCGAGCTCGCGGGCGGCCTCGAGACCGGTGTCGCTGTCGTCGCTCAGATTCTTGATGAGTTCCTTGAGGTCAACCGTGGCGAACCGGTAGAAGGTTCCGGTGCTGAACTCGGCAGTGCCCATGTGGCCGCTGCCGGTTTCATCGCCCTTTGCCTCGGTGACATCGTCGACGGCTGCGAAGTAGTCGAGTTCGACCTCGGTCGTGTGCGTGGTGAAGGCGTGCGCGACCTGAACGGCACCGTCAACGTCGGCCTGGTCGACCTCGGCGAGCATGCGGCCGAAGAGGTTGATGACACCGTTCTTCTTCACAAGAATCTTGTCGATCTTCCCTTTCAGGGCGCTCTCGGGCTTCTTCGATCCCTTGCCGGTGAAGTCGGTCGTGAGCGCATCCTTGTGGGCTTCGGCGATGTCAGCCAGTTCCTCGACAGCGTCTTGGGGGAGGTAGACGAGCGCGTTGGTCAGGACCTTGTTCGTGATGGGCTGCTTGTCCTTGCCCTTGGCCACCTCCCATTTGATGCTGCTCCCCGCCGCAACATGAGCACCAGCGCGTTCGGCAAGCTCCTGCTCCCACCCACGGCCTCGGAGCGCTTCGGCGACCCGCTCGCCGATGCGGCGTGTGCGCAGCGCGCTGTCGCCGAGCGTGTCCTGGAAGTGTTCGCGGATGGCGCGCTTCCAGGACTGGCTGGAGATGCGGGTACGCAGGGCGTCGCCGTAGAGCATGGTTTTCACCGAGTTGGTGTCGTCCCGATTCAGGTTTGCGTAGGGAACGGGTTGGACGACGTGGATGTCGAGGAAGCGGGGCTTGCGTTCCATCAGGGATCTCCTGTGGGTGAGGGGTCAGTCGTGGTCGGCGCCGGCGGTGATCCGGTAGAAGTCCTGCAGCCAGCGGCGGCTGATGCGCCCGGACTGGTAGGGCCAGGAGACGAGGTCTGCCAGCAGTTGCCCCCAGTCGATGGAGGTTCCGGTGGCCCGCACCTGATTCACCGCGGCAGGCAGGTGCAGGTGGATGCCGCGCAGGCTCTGCCGTGTCAGGAGGTTGATGCGGCTGTCTGCGGCGCTCATCCGCATGGAGGCGCCCTTCGCGGTGACGGCATGGCCCAGAGCGGCACCGAACGAGGTGCCGTACGGCGTGGGATCGGGCGGGGTGGCGTCCTCGTCTGATTCTCCGTCCTCCTGAAAAGCCTGTTTGTTCACTGCCCCTTGTTCGTCTGCGGTGTCTTCGTCGTCTTCCTGGTCGGGCGCGAAGGCGTGTCGGGGCTGGGCCGCGATCAGGGAGGCCACCGTGTAATGGGCCTGCGCTGTCTTGTCGTCGCACCCGTCCGGCAGTCGCGGTGTCAGCAGCCGGTGCATGGGACGGGCGCGCGGGTGGTCCAGATCGCGGCGCAGCCCCGCGCGCAGCGCCGCACGGGCACCGGGGTCTGTGCGGCACAGGCGTTCAATGTGCGCGGTGAATGCGGCATACGAAGCGCGATTCCTCTGGCGCTTGTTCGCTTCAGGGGCTTGGAAGGTCACGGCGTGTCCTCGGGTCGGCGGGCGACGGTCACGACTTCTTGGCCGCCCGTTTCGTCTTCGTTTGCTCCATCGCCTTGTGCGGGTCTTTCAGGGCGGCCAGGATGATCGCCTTCGCTCGGGTGACGGCCTTCGCTCCTCGTGGGGTGCGCGTCACGGAGTCGGTCACCTGCTCGTACGCGTCGAGCGCGTGCCGGCCGAAAGCCCGGTATGCGGCCTCGAAGTCGAAGCCGGAGTCCGCAGCGCCGTCGGAGCGTGTCAACTGCCGGAACCGCGACCAGAACTCGTCCTCCGCCGACGGCCAGTACCGTGCCGCGGCCGCGTCCAGCCAGACCCCCGGATCATTCTTCTTGTCATCCGTGTACTTCAGCCAGGCTTCCTTTGTGGCCTGCTCCAGCCGGTCCCCGAACAGCTCGCCGAGTTCCCGTAGCTGGCGTACGGGCCACTCGGAACTCACCACGTCCTGCTCTACTCGGGAAAGGAGTACCGGGGTTGAGGAGTCGACGTATTGGTGGTTTGCCGCCTGGCTGGCGTCCTGTTCAAAGCCGAGGGCCCGTACCCGCAGGTACTCGCTGACGTCGAAGGCATGGTCCATGACCTTGGGCTGGATGGGGCTCGAGTCGTCCATCTGCTTGAGCAGAAGGGCGTCGATGTCGCGCCACAAGGAACGGGAGGAGCGTGCAGGCCGTGGGTAGGTGTTCCCGTCCTTGTCGATGTCCCAGATCAGGTAGTCGTCTTCCGGCCGGATCCGCTCGGCGTCGTACGCCCAGGTGATGTACGCATCAGCCGTATGCGCGCCGTCCTCGGCTGGGACGAGAAGGAGCGCGTGCTGCGAACAGGCGGTGAGCCGTGAGCAGGGGCCCAGCGGCTCGGGCATCGGCTTGAGCGGGTCCGGTAAGTCGTCCCGCTCCCAGGGGCACAGGTCGGTCTGGCGGTCTACGTCACCATCGGGTGGGGTCAGGCCGGCCAGCAAGGTCTGGAAGAGGTTGTCGCACTCCGGGTGATACGACAGTGCGGCGCGCAGCGGTGATGCCTTGGCATAGTGGTGACTCACATCCCGGACTGCACGCCTCGAGAGGGCGCCGGGGGCTCCCCAGTAGTGCCAGGTCAGCAGCGACAGTGCCGCCTGCGAAAGGCCGGGGGGTAAGGGGTTCGCATGGCTCCAGTGCGCGAACCAGGAGTGGTTGTTGCCCGCCGCCCGGCTCATGACCAGCTTGTGGACCCCGGCCGTGCTGTTCTGGTCGCACTGGTCAGAAAGGCGGGGGTCCTGGAGCCAGGGACGATAGTGATCGAACAGATCGAAGCGGTGGCTCCACTGCTGGAAGTAGCCGTCGACGCCGGCCTTGCGGCCGTCAGAGAGTTCCATGCTCTGCGCAAAGAGACCCTGCTCGAGGACTTCCTCCCGCCGATCGCCCCAGCTGCCGGGCCCGGCCTCGTCCAGAGCGGTGATCCGGGCGGTGAGCGCGTACAGCAAGCGCAGCAGCGCGGAGTGAGCCGGAGCTTCCGGGATCAGCAGGGTGCGAATGTCTCGGGCGTGCAGGAACAGGTCCCTCAGACCCACTTTTGGTGGTCCTGACTTTCCCTCCACCCAGGCGACCGGAATCCATGGCTGGTCGATCAGATTGGACACAGGCGTGGTCACGCCCCTCCCCCGTGGTCGAACGTCCATCGAATCGTAGAAGGAGAAGCGGAGCGGTGTGGGCCGTTACGGCAACTGATCAATCGTCAGGCCGAGTTCACTCAGGTGGAATCGATGCGTCGCGCTGGTGTGCACCCACGTGCCGTCCCTCTCGACCAGGTTCAGCCGAAGGACGTTCCTGAGAGCGGGCATGTCACGCCACGCTTTGTTGGCATCGCCCTCCACGCCCTCGACCAGTCGCTTCGGCACCGGGATCAGGTAAGGGACCAGCTGGCCCGGCCGCCTTGGTCTCCCGCCCTTGGAACGCTCAAGCCTCTGCTCAAGGACGCCGTCCTCGAGCAGATGGCCGACCGTGCGCCCCTGCTCGTTCCGCTCGGGGTACAGGCACACCACATGCACCATCTCCTCGCCGAGCACGCAAGAAACCAGCTCTGCCTCCATGCCGGGGTGGTCGCGGCTGAGCAGGCCGAGGTCGCCATCGAGCTCTCGCGGTCCGGGAACGCAGAGCCAGCCCGCCGTCCCGCCGGCTCTGCGTTCCCGGACCGTGCGCAGGTTGTCGAGCTGCTGGAGCTCACGCGCCGCAGACTCGTCCAGCCTCTCGACGAGCTCGTCGCCGTACACCTCATCCAGCAGCAGGGGCAGTTCTCCGGGCAGAGAAACCGTCCTGCCCGCCCCGACGAGCATGTCGGTGCGCCGCACCAGTGCGGCGTCGTCCAGTTGGGACGTAGTGTCCGCGCGCAGCACCACGAGCCGCGGCCGGTCCCCTGTGCTCTGCGCCGCACGGGCCAGCAGGTCCGCCAGCGGTGCGAGCCCGGACAGGACGAGGTCGAAATGCAGGCCCCGGACGTGTTCCAGCATCGGCGTCGTCACCAGCACCGCGGGGCCGGGAGCTCCACCGTCGTGGGAGAAGGCGCTGCTGCAGGCTGCCAGACGCTGCCACCGGTCCTTGTTGCGCATCTGTTCATGGATCAGCATCACCTCCATGCCGGGCAGGTCCTGGGTGAGCTGCCGGAACGTGCAGATGGCTTCCGCAGGTGTCGACCGGTAGACGACGGCCCGTCCCTTGCCGGCCGCGGCCATGGGGGCGAGAGCCGCCTGGATCTCGTCGACCGGCGCACCGTCGACGACCGTAATGCTGAGCGTGCTGGCCCGAACGGCCCCGGCAGGCTGCTCGGGCAGATACCTGTCTCCGGACCGGGCGTCCACGAACGACCACCCCGGCAGCCGGCGCGGCTGCACCACCGGCGCCTTTCCCCCTCCTGCGCCACGGCGGTATGCCGCCAGCATCGCGTCCACCGACCGGTCCGCAGCCATCGCGGCCAGGACCACGGGAATGCGCAGCGCGGCGGCCCACTCCAGGAACCGGAGCATCAGCTTCTGCCCCCAGGCGCCGCGGGCATGGGCTTCATCCACCACAACGACCTTGCCGGAAAAGGCAAAGAGCCTCATCACGTTGAACTTCACCGGCATCACAGCCTGCAGAAGTTCATCCACCGTCCCCGTACCGAGCGCAGCCAGGAGCGCGCGGTGATGGGAGTTGAGCCAGCTGTTCGCCGTCGGGGCCCACTCCTCACCCACCTCCGCACTGACCGTGTCGGCCGCATGGGCCCGCGCCCACTCCTCCACGGCTTCCGCCGGCTTCAACCGGGAGGAGCTGTGGAGCAGCAGAGAGCGCCAGGGACCGCTCAGTGCCTGCTCGGCGAAAGCATGCACCTGCGCCAAGTGACTGTCCGCCGCTGACCCGGTCGGCAGCGCATAAAAGATGCCTCGCGCGTTCGCTGCCTGCCCAAGAACAGCTGCGGCACAAAGGGCCGCATCCGTGCGCTCCTTTGACGGCGGAGCCGTCACGACCACCATGCCCGGCCCGTGCTCCGTCACCAGAACCGGCAACTGGCATGCAATACCCGCCGCAAGACCAGCCCCGCCCGTGCCCTGAATCAGCTTCGGCGACTGGACAAAGCCCGTCCCGAGCAGGTCCGTCTGCGCCAACAGATGCGGAGCTGCCGTGCGGGCGATCTGCCAGTAGGAGTCCAGGTCTTCAGGAGAGCCGGCCCATCCGTCTTCCCTCAGCCGGGTCCGGATCTCGCCTTCGAGACTGGCCAGCCAGTCCGACAAGACCACCAACCCCGACAGGACCACAGCCGCTCCCGGCGTCATCCGCCCCTGCGCAACCGGCTTCGCCCCGGTCACTCTGCGCACTTCGTCACAGTGGATCCGCCGCTGCTCCTCCCAACTGCCCGCACCCATACCGGGGTGACGCGCCGCAGGGCACCTCACGTCCTTGCCGTAGACCACCGGGTGGAAACGGCCACCGTGCCCACCGAGCAGCTGGGCCACCGCATGACTGAGCTGGGACTGCGGACGCCGCTGCGACGACGGATAGCCGATCTCCCCAAAGATCCCTGCCAGCCACCAGTGCGCCACTGCCTCGTGTGATGGCCTGTCATGCGCGGCGCCGGCACCAAACCCGTACCCCGGCTCACCGCTCAGCACCTGCGCCAGCAGCTTCCCGTCCTCGTCCTTCGGTCCATCCCGGTGCAGTTGGAACGGCACACTGATCTTCCCGATGTCGTGCAGACCCGCCCAGAAGGCCGCGAGCGCCCGCCCCTGCTCATCCGAAACCTGCAGCGCCGCCACCACCATGCTCCGCTGGTGCACGGTCAGCAGCTGGTCCCAGACGACCTCAGCGACGGCCGCCGTGTCCAGCAGGTGACAGATCAAAGGATGCGTGTGGTGTGCACCGCGGGCGTTCTTCCCCAGCCGGGCAGCCTTGCCCCACAGGCGGGAGTCCAGCGACATGATGCTCCTCGTCACGGGTTCGGTGCAGGTGCGCTTCAGCAGAACGCAGCACAAAGAGCCCGGCCTGCAACGCCCAGTCGCCTCGCGTCGCCGCATCCCGTTGACCGGCGGACGAGGATTCGGTCAACCGCAGGCACACCAACTTGGTCTCCCCGTAGACTACTTACTGCTGCACGCCTCTCTGGGAGGTGCGCGGAACCTCATTGACTCTCCAGCCCACGGCACGTCGAGATGAACGCACGACCCTCCCGAGGGACGTGGCGCAACCTCGGCTTTGTACCGCGCTCTGGAGAAACAGTGTCCCGGTTCCTGCGGAAGTTCGTCCTGCGACGCGAGGTCCTCCTCGAGGTCTCACGCATGACGGTCAGCGCGGTACTCCGTGCCCTGATCAACGAACTCGTCAGCTGGCTCTGCTGAGCCAACGGTGACGGATCCCAGAGGTCCGTCACCTCTCAGACCTCGCCAGCGTCCTACGGAAATCGTCGGCTTCCGGCCGCGGTTGATCCGTCGTCGGCGTCCCCGTACGCAACCGCTGGATCGACAATCACGCCCCCCACCCACCATCCTCATGGCACGGCATCGGCCCCCTCGCCGACATCCGGCTCCTCCCACACACCGGCACACCAGCCAGCTACCGCAGCGGAAGTCGGATACATAGGCCCCTGAGGCGCTTACCTCACGTGAGCGACACCGATAGATTCTCCCTGCCTGACGGCTTTGCACCTTGAATCAAAAATAAGCAAGCCCTACACCGTGCAGAACCGCAGCCGCATGAGCGACTCCCTAAGGAGAGTTCTGGCTCTCTGCTAACCTGCATGGTTTTCCCCGCCGACGCGGGAGTGTTCCGCCGCTGACCTCACTGGGGCTGAACCCCGACCCGTTCTCCCCGCCGACGCGCGGTGTTCTGCTGAACCACGCCGTGACCGTGATCGGCACCGCGTTCTCCCCGCCGACGCGGGGGTGCTCCGATCTTCCTTGCCATACGGGAAATGCCGCTTCCGTTCTCTCTGCCGACGCAGGGGTGTTCCGGACGTTGGCTGGGACTCCGAGGACTGGCGTCAGTTCTCCCCGCCAACGCGGGGTGTTCCTCCTCCCGGATCAGCACGGTGAGACAAGGCGGAGCCTTCCCCGCCGACGCGGGTGTGTTCCGGCGTACGCGAACCTGAACTGGTACGGCCCCTTGTTCTCCCTGCCAGCGCGGGGCTGTTCTGGCTCCGGCGGTCTCGCCGCCCTGCCGTACAGCGTTCACCCCGCGGACGCGGGGGTGTTCCATTCGAGTTGGCGGGGGCCGCTTCGCTTCACTCGTTCTCCCCGCCGACGCGGGGGTGTTCCGTTCCCTACCTGGCCGGGCTGTTCGGTGTCCGGGTTTTCCCCGCTGACGCGGGGGTGTTCCGGTCGCGAAGACCAGGCGGAGCGGGCCGGACAGGTTCTCCCCGTCGACGCGGGGGTGTAACGACTCCCACCTCACCCTCGACATCCGAGACGGCGTTCTTCCCGCCGACGCGGGGTGTTCCGGACAAGGACCGGCCGTGCAAGTACGGTGCCTGGTTCTTCCCGCCGACGCGGGGGTGTTCCGGCAAAGAGCGTGACCATGAGCTGTGCCATGGGGTTCTCCCCGCCGACGCGGGGGTGCTCCGCTGACGGGGGGCGGGACGAACGCGACCGACCCGTTCTCCCCCGCTGACGCGGGGGTGTTCCGCAGCCCGTCGACGGCGGCGTCCCCGAGCCCGTGTTCTCCCCACCGAAGTGGGGGTGTTCCGACCTCTCCCCCGCCCTGGACGAGGCCCGCATCGTTCTTCCCGCCGACGCGGGGGTGTTCCTTTGTGCTTCCGCGTATCGCTCCACGGGATACCGTTCTCCCCGCCGACGCGCGGGTGTTCCGCCAGCAGAGGTGCTCACGAACTCGTTGCGCAGGTCCTCCCGCGGGCGCGGGCGTGCTCCGTTCGCGGAGCCGCGCGAGGTGACGTGGGAGACGGTCTCCCCGCCGATGTGGGGGTGTTCCGATGATGCGCGACCTGTCGCTGATCCAGCCGCCGTTCTCCCCGCCGACGCGGGGGTGTTCCGGAGGGCGAAAAGACGGGGCACTTCCAGATCTAGTTCTCCCCACCGACGTGGGGGTGTTCCGGGAATTAAGGCGGTCTGGGACAAGGTCGCTCGGTGGTCCCCGCCGACGCGGGGGTGTTCCGGAGCACGAGTCCATCTTGTGAGGCCAGCACGGGTTCTCCCCGCCGACGCGGGGGTCTTCCGGCCGGATAGCTGGTCAGCCCCGCCCGTCTCGTGTTCTCCCCGCCGACGCGGGGGCCTTCCGCCTGCGGAGGGGCAGCGGCCCGGAGGCTACACGTTCTCCTCGCCGACGCCAGGGTGTTCCGTTCGTGTCATCGTGGAAAGCGACACCTACGAGTTCTCCCCACCGACGTGGGGATGTTCCGGCATCTCCCAGGCCGAAGGCTTCGATCTCGTCGGCCTCTCCACCGGCGTGGGGCGCTACGGCGTCGCAGGAGTTCTTGGCGGCCTCGCGGGCATTCTCCCCGCCGACGTGAGGGTGTGCCGGCGTAGTGCTCCTCAATGCCGGGGGGCTTGTGGTTCTCCCTGCCGACGCGGGGCTGTTCTGCCGAGCTCGTACAGCCGCGGCGGCTCGACCGCGTTCTCCCCGCCGACGCGGGGGTGTTCCGGCGCTGTCCAACGTCCGCGCGGTGACCGGCGCGTTCTCCCCGCCGACACGGGGGTGTTTCGACGTACGTCTCCTCCATCTCCTCCGGGTAGCCGACCTTCCCGCCGACGCGGGGATGTTCCGATGTGGCGGCGCATGAGGGACAAAGGAACCCGGTTCTCCCCGCCGACGCGGGGATGTTCCGACTTCGTTGGTCGCCGAGCGGCCGTTCTCTCCGTTCTCTCCCCACCGAAGTGGGGGTGTTCCGAAGTACGGGCCCCGGTACTGCGTGTCGGCCGCGTTCTCCCCGCCGACGCGGGGGTCTTCCGGAGCGGCTGGCGACTCTGGAGGGCGAGCCGCAGTTCTTCTCGCCGACGCGGGGGTGTCCCGGTGGGTTCCGCCTTCATTGACTTGCAGGCGTGGCTCTCCCCGCCAACGCGGGGGTGTTCCGGTGGAGCGCCCGCACCGCAGGCGCGTTCGTGAGTTCTCCCCGCCGACGCGGGGGTGTTCCGGTCAGGTTGGGGGCGTGACGGATGTGGTCGCGGTTCTCCCCGCCGACGCGGGGGGGCGTCCTCTGGGTCCACGTACGGGACCTGGATCCGGTTCTCTCCGCCGACAGGGGTGCTCCGTGGTCGGCGTCGTGCATGCGATTGATCATGCGGTGCTCCGCGCCGATGTGGGGGTGTTCCGGAGGTGGGCGCGGTTGCTGGCCGCGACGTGGTTCTCCCCGCCGACGCGGGCGTGTTCCGCGGCCTGCCGCCGGGTCAACGACCCTTCCCTGGTTCTCCCCGCCGATGCGAGGGTGTTCCGCCGCGGCTGCGCGTGATCGAAGGCGAGGCCGCGTTCTCCCCGCCGACGCAGGGGTGTTCCATCGCCGCAGTACAGCAGTACCGTCGGCCTCCGGTTCTCCCCGCCGACGCGGGGGTGGTCCGTGGATTGCCCCGGCATAGGGGGCCCGGGAAGCGTTCTCCCCGCCGACGCGGGGGTGTTCCGCTCAGCTCCGCAGTGCGTATGTCGGTGGCGATGTTCTCCCCACCGACACGGGGGTGTTCCGGGCAGCGCGGGCGCCCTCGTCACCGCCCTGTCGTTCTCCCCGCCGACGCGGAGGTGTTCCGCTCACGTCGACGGGTGCGGGCGCTGTGAACGCGTTCTCCCCGGTGACACGGGGGTGTTCCGAAGCTCGGGCGCTGCCTGGAGTGCTTCGACGGGTTCTCCCCGCCGCCGCGGGGGTGGTCCGATGGAGGGCCTGACTCTCCCAAAGTCAGGCGTGTTCTCCCCGCCGACGCGGGGGTGTTCCGCGGATCGTCGGGCCGAGCCGGAACCGTACGGGGTTCTCCCCGCCGACGCGGGGGTGTTCCGCTAGGAGATTAGTACTCCAGTGGCACTTCACCATTCCCGCTGGTCAGAGGCGGTCCTTCGAGCCTAGTGGGCTGACGTTGCCTCAGGGGCCGGTTCGAGGAAGCTGACGTGGACGGCTGTCTGAGTCGGGCAGGGTCGGGGCATGATGGCGGACTTCGTCACAGGACGTTGGAGTGCCGAGCTTGAGGACCTGTTCTTGCGGGTGAGTGGACGGTTCGGCCGGGTTGAGGTGCGGCGCCGGATGCGGGATTACGTGCGGGGCCTGCTGGGCCCGGTCGGCCGCAAGAACAGCTGGCAGTTGGCCGAATACGCCGGTCACAACGGGCCGTACGGGCTGCAGCACCTGCTCTCGCGCAGCAGATGGGACCCGGACGAGATCCGGGACGACGTGCAGGAGTACGTGGCCCAGCGCCTCGGTGCCCCGGACGGCGTTCTGATCGTGGACGACACCGGGTTCCTCAAGAAGGGCGTCGTCTCCGCCGGGGTACAACGGCAGTACTCCGGCACGGCCGGGCGGACCGAGAACTGCCAGATCGGCGTCTTCGCCGCCTACGCCTCCGGCCGGGGGCGGGCGCTGGTGGACCGGGAGTTGTATCTGCCCAAGTCCTGGACGAGTGACGAAGACCGCTGCCGAGCCGCCCGCATCCCCGCCGACCGCGGCTTCGCCACCAAGGGCGAACTCGCCCACACCCTGGTCCTGCGGATCGCCTGGGTGACCGCGGACAGTCTCTACGGGCAGGAGTGGCGCTTTCGCCACCTGCTCGAACAGGCCCAGGTCGGCTATGTGCTCGCGGTGCCCAAGTCCCAGCAGATCAAGTCGCTATTGGGGGTCTGGCGCATCGACCAGCTCATCGATGATGCCCCCGCCGATGCCTGGCAGCAGCTGTCGGCCGGTGACGGTGCTAAGGGCCCGCGTGTCTATGACTGGGCCGCGGCGAGGCCGCCCGTGAACATCGTCTTCGACCCCGATCCGCCCACGCACGAGCGGTGGGTGCTGGCCCGCCGCAGCCTCAAGCGTCCCGATGAGATCGCCTACTACCTGGCCTACGCGCCCGTCGGCACCACGGTCGCGAAGCTGGTGGCCGTCGCCGGCTCGCGCTGGGCGATCGAGGAATGCTTCCAGGCCGCCAAGGGCCAGTGCGGCCTCGACGAGTACGAGGTGCGACGTTATCCGGGCTGGTATCGGCACATCACCCTGGCCATGCTCGCGCATGCCTTTCTAGCCGCCATGACCGCGGACGCCGTCGAAAAGGGGGCGGCAGAAACGACGCAGCCGACCTGGCCCCGCTCACCGTGGCGGAGGTCCGGCGCCTGCTGGCAGTTGTCGGCCCCCGCCCCTCGCACCTCGGTGTCGGCGCACTGACCTGGTCGCGCTGGCGCAGACGCCACCAGGCCGTCGCCCGCGCCTGCCACTACCGCAGACGCACCCGCGCCTGAAACAGCTTCCTCGAACCAGCCCCTGAGGCAACGTCAGCCCACTAGGCTCGAAAGACCGCCTCTGACCAGCGGGAATGGTGAAGTGCCACTGGAGTACCTAGGTGCCCTGACCTCATCCCGCGTTCTCCCCACCGACGCGGGGGTGCTCCGCAACACCGCCAGCGCCCACCCAACGACTTCCCGTTCTCCCTGCCGGCGCGGGGGTGTTCTGCCTCCGGCGGTCTCGCCGCCCTGCCGTACAGCGTTCACCCCGCGGACGCGGGGGTGTTCCGGCAGGCGAGGACTACATTTTCTGGCTGGACGCGTTCGCCCCGTCGACGCGCAGGTGTTCCGCCATCGGAGGTGCTCACGAACTCGTTGCGCAGGTCCTCCCGCGGACGCAGGCGTGCTCCGTTCGCGGAGCCGCGCGAGGTGACGTGGGAGACGGTCTCCCCACCGATGTGGGGGTATTCCGGAGCTCGCCCTCGGATGCGTTGTCCGGGTCGTTCTCCCCGCCGACGCAGGGAAGTTCCGCTCCGCGCGAGCGTTGATGGGGGTGGTGTGGCCTTCTCCCCACCAACGCAAGGGTGTTCCGAGCCGTGAGAGAGCCTGGTTCAGGGAGCTGGCGTTCTCCCCGCCGGCGCGGGAGTGTTCCGACGGCCGCTTCCTATACCGGCATCGTCGCCTCGTTCTCCCCGGCGACGCGGAGGTCTACTGGCAGCGTTCAGATCGTTGTGTCCGTGCCCAGGGTTCTCCCCGCCCGGGGTGCCGCCGAGCGGCGACGGCGCCGTCCTGCCCGTGGGGTTCTCCTCGCCGACGCGAGGGTGTTCCGTCGGGTTCGCCGTCCAGTGCCTGGACCAGGGCGTTCTCCCCGCCGACGCGGGGGTGTTCCGATGAGCAGGTGGTGGGTCGAGCCGAGAATGGGGTTCTCCCTGCCGACGCGGGGGTGCTCCGCGGATCAGCCTCGACCGCACCATGGGCGAGGCGTTCTACCCGCCGACGCGGGGGTGTTCCGCGTCGGGGGCCGAGGCGGAGGCGGTGGTGGGTGTTCTCCCCGCTGACGCGGGGGTGTTCCGGCCGCCGCGTACACGATCGCTGCGGTGGGCTTGTTCTCCCCGCTGACGCGGGGGAGTTCCGCCGGTGTAGGCAGCGTGGGCGGCCTGCATGGAGTTCTCCCCGCCTACGCGGGGGTGTTCCGGCGCCTTGGTGGTCGCGGAAGTCCACGTCGAAGTTCTCCCCGCCGAGGTGGGGGTGTTCCGGTTCGCGGCACGGCCCCGGCGGAACTGTGGGAGTTCTCCCCCGCCGACGCGGGAGTGTTCCGGCCACGGTCGCGCCAGTCAGCAACCACGCGATGTTCTCTCTGCCGACGCGGGGGTGTTCCATGGGAGGCGAGGCGCTCGGCGCCGTCGATGGTGTTCTCCCCACCGTGGTCGGGGTGTTCCGCTGATGACGCGGCTCGTCGCCGAACTCGGAGAGTTCTCCCTGCCCGGCGCGGTGGCGTCCCGCAGGTCATCACCCTGGAAGACGCCACGTTCGAGTTGTCCCCGCCGACGCGGGGGTGCTCCGGTCAGCCCGTGCGCGTCGACCTCGCGGTCGAAGTTCTCCACGCCGACGGGGGGTGTTCCGAGCACCTCAGCGACGAGGCCCGAGTTGCCGCCGTTCTCCCCGCCGACGCGGGGGTGTTCCGTACGGCCTGGAGATCTGGCTGCCGGACCAGGAGTTCTCCTCGCCGACGCGGGGGTGTTCCCAGTACCCGGTGATGGGCCACAAGGACTGCACCGTTCTCCCCGCCGACGCGGGGGTGTTCCCAGCGGCAGCGCGGGGGTGCCGAGCACTACTTCGTTCTCCCCGCCGACGCGGGGGTGTTCCGCTCCGCGTAGCGCTTCGCGAGACTCGCATCCGGTTCTCCCCGCCGACGCGGGGGTGTTCCGTTGGCCTCGGACGCGGTCCCGACCGTCACCTAGTTCTCCCCGCCGACGCGGGGGTGTTCCGACGACGACGGCCTGCGCGCCGCTGCTCGTCTGGTTCTCCCCGCCGACGCGGGGGTGTTCCGCCCCGTCGCCCCGCCGCCTGCCCCGGACTGGCTGCCCGAGGTCGGTACCGGCGTCGACAAACTGCCCGTGACCGTGGACATCGGTGGCTGCCACATGACCGGACAGCGTGTGAAGGG
Organism: Streptomyces sp. NPDC059009; assembly: GCF_042740175.1. NCBI lineage: Bacteria > Bacillati > Actinomycetota > Actinomycetes > Kitasatosporales > Streptomycetaceae > Streptomyces > Streptomyces sp. NPDC059009. The sequence continues at coordinate 213,458 of NZ_JBHYJB010000004.1, forward strand.
CATCAGCCCTGACCAGGCCGTGCGGGCGCTCACCGAAGGCATCGAAGCCTGCACGCACTGCCGACCAGACAGCGAGCTCGGTGTGCTGGACTAGCCAGCCCTCCCAGGGCGGCGGCGTATCCGGTACGTCACCCAGGCCCCGAGGCCGATGACAGGAAAGAGGACCATGCCGACCTGAACGATGGCGAAGATCCCTGCTATCAGGAACGCGAGGACCAGTTCCCATATCGACGGATCCTGATCCACGTCTCGCCCTCCTGGAGAACACGGCACGCCTGTGCCAGTCCAGACGCTCGCGCGCCCGCGCCGGTTCCTCGGCATGCTGGAACTACCAATCGGCAGCACCCTAGAGAGATGAGTCTCCCCGCCGACGCGGGGTGTTCCGGACGTGGTGGTGGCGACCTTGATGTGGTCGGGGTTCACCCCGCCGACACGGGGGTGTTCCGGGCATCGAGACCGGCAGCGGCCTGCGGATGAGGTTCTCTCCAACGACGCGGGGGTGTTCCGTCGCTGCCGTGGGAGACGGTCACGTGGGTGCTGTTCTCCCCGCCGACGCGGGGGGGTGTTCCGCGCGCGCCTCGCGACTGCCCGACCTGCCGAGCGTTCTCCCCGCCGACGCGGGGGTGTTCCGGTGTCTCGGGAGACCGTAACGCGTTCCAGCCGGTTCTCCCCGCCGACGCGGGGGTGTTCCGGTGCTGGGGGACCCGGACATGACCAAGAGCGTGTTCTCCCCGCCGACGCGGGGGTGTTCCGTTGTTGGTCACGTCCGGTGGCGCGGCCTTCTTGTTCTCCCCGCCGAACGCGGGGGTGTTCCGTTGCCGAGCAACGCGGTCTTGCCCGCGCCCATGTTCTCCCCGCCGACGCAGGGGTGTTCCGCTCAACACCGGGGCAGGGAGCGCCGTTCTGGCGTTCCCCCCGCCGACGCGGGGGGGGTGTTCCGACAGCCTCCTCCTGGTCCTCGTCCTCCTCCTGGTTCTCCCCGCCGGCGCGGGGGTGTTCCGCTCATCGGCTCTCTCGACCCGGTCGTGGCGAAGTTCTCCCCGCCGACGCGGGGGTGTTCCGCTCGCCGACGCGAAGGCGCGACTCAACCTGCCGTTCTCCCCGCCGACGCGGGGGTGTTCCGCAGCTGGTCGACCTGCGCACGGTCGTGGCGAAGTTCTCCCCGCCGATGTGGGGGTGTTCCGACGACCAACTGGTGCCCGTGGTCGGTGATCTCGTTCTACCCGCCGACGCGGGGGTGTTCCCAAGGGCTCGATCGTCGCCGCAAGCGCCGCGCTGTCTCCCCGCCGACGGGGGGTGTTCCGATCCGCCACCCGCTTGGGAGGATCACCCGTGCGTTCTCCCCGCCAACGCGGGGGTGTTCCGCGGCCTGCCGCCGGGTCAACGATCCTTCCCTGGTTCTCCCCGCCGATGCGAGGGTGTTCCGAACACGATGCTGCCGCTCCAGAGCCTCTTTACGTTCTCCCCGTCGACGCGGGGGTGTACCGGCCCGGGACGGCCATCCCGAGCCCTTCGCAGCGTTCTCCCCGCCGACGCGGGGGTGGTCCGGTGGGCCAGCGATGGGCCCGCTTGAGCACGTCGCTCTCCCCGCCGATGCGGGGTGCTCTGGCAAAGCCCGGGGCGCCGTCCAGGGCAAAGGCATCCTCCCCACCACTGCAGGGGTGCTCCGAACGTCGTCAACATCATCAACATGTTCGGGATGTTCTCCCCGCCCACGCGGGGGTGCTCCGTACCAGGGGATGCCGCCATATCCGGAGACTCAGTTCTCCCCGTCGGCGCGGGGGTGCTCTGACGCAGGACGGCAAGGCGCCCGCACTCGAACTGTTCATCCCGCCGACGCGGGAGTCTTCCGTCGGATTCGCCGTCCAGTCCCTGGACCAGGCGTTCTCCCCACCGAAGCGGGGATGTCCCTGCCCAGCGCGGCGCCATCTTCGGGACCACAGGGCTGCCCCGCCATTGCGGGGATGTTCCGGTAAAAGGGGAAGGACTCCGAGTCGTCCTCACGTTCTCCCCAACGCAGGGAGCTCCGGTGATCAGCCCCCGCTCGGAGTTGTGCGCGCTACTTTCCCCGCCAACGCGGGCATGTTCCGTCGAGCCGCTGGTACTTGGGCCAGCCCTGGTCGTTCTCCCTGCCGACGCGGGGGTGTTCCGCCGCCGGGCTGCGGCTTGCCCGAAGCTGCGTGGTTCTCCCCACTGACGCGGGGCTGTTCCGTGGCAGCACCCCGTTGTGCTGCCCGAGCCGGGGTTCTCCCCGCCGACGCAGGGGTGTTCCGCCGATGAGGTCGCCGGGCTTGAGGTCCTTGCGGTTCTCCCCATTGGCGCGGGGGTGTTCCGCTGAGACTGCGCACCGCGTCCGTGCTGACGTCGTTCTCCCCGCCGACGCGGGGGGGGGTCCGATCCACACGGTGGTGGCCGGGTCGTAGTAGTCGTTCTTCCCGCCGACGCGGGGGTCTTCCGCAGGTGGCGTCATGAGCACTCCCGGGATGGTCGTTCTCCCCGCCGACGCGGGGGTGTTCCGTGGGGCGTGTTCATCTCCAGCCCTGAGGGCGGGTTCTCCCCGCCGACGCGGGGGTGTTCCGTAGTCGGCGCCGCCGGACCCCTTGACCTCACCGTTCTCCCCGCCGACGCGGGGGTATTCCGGTCCGTAATCCTCCGTGGCCTGCCGCGTGCGCGTTCTCCCCACCGACGCGGGGGTGTTCCGCGAGCCTCTGCGGCCCGCTGCGAGCGGGGCGGGTTCTCCCCGCCGACGCGGGGGTGTTCCGATCGGCCACCGGGGGTCATCGCGCTTGCCCTCGTTCTCCCCGCCGACGCGGGGGTGTTCCGGTGATCGGAGTTGGCGAGCGGCTCTTCATGCCGTTCTCCCCGCCGACGCGGGGGGTGTTCCGCCCGCGAGCAGGCCCTCACCGCGCACGACGCGGTTCTCCCCGCCGACGCGGGGGTGTTCCGGTCCAGGAACCCGTCATCGCCCTGCGGGTCCGGTTCTCCCCGCCGACGCGGGGGTGTTCCGTTGGTACAGCGTGCGGAACTGCACCGCAGGCGGTTCTCCCCGCCGACGCGGGGGTGTTCCGTGGGATGTGGCCTATGCCCCGCCGCACGGCCAGTTCTCCCCGCCGACGCGGGGGTGTTCCGCCAACTGGGGCGAGCGTCATGTACGGGAAGGCGTTCTCCCCGCCGACGCGGGGGTGTTCCGGCGCCGTTGCGGCCCAGGTCACTCAGCACGTCGTTTCCCCCGCCGACGTGGGGGTTTTCCGCCGTCCTGGTGCCTCACCGGCAAGACCCGCATGTTTGCCCCACCAATGTGGGGGTGTTCCGTCGTACCAAGTGATCTCGGCAACCGGCTCGGTGTTCTCCCCACCGACGTGGGGGTGCTCCGGAAGAGGTTACGGCGGGGAAGGCTCGGGGGATGGGCCACCCGGTGGTGGACGTGCTCGCCTGGGATGACCTCAAGCAGCCCCTCCCGATCAAATCCGTCAGCCTGCACTCCTGCTTCAATGCCTCGCTCCATGGATGGCGCAGCTGGGCGGACAACGTGGGCTACGACATCGACTGGAATAATCCCGAACGCCCCCTGCGGGCCCCTGCAACCGTGCGACCGCCGGGCGGGCGGCGTGTTCCGTCGCCTCATCGATCCACGCCTCCCCGGAAAACGGCCTGTTGCCCGCCCCGGCCGCTGGGCGGCGGCCCGGCCGGGGACCGACCCTATGATCCCGCCACCTCACTGCCCAGCATGTGGCCGGAACCCTCGTTCTCCGCTGGCTGCGGCACGCCGGACACTACCGTGATCGTTTTGACGGGACATCGACGAGCGGGGACCAAACGGCATGAGGAGCACCCAAGTACTGGGCAGGACAGCGCGGTTGGCGGCAACGGCCCTGGCGGCGGTGAGCATGGTGACCGCCTGCGGTGGCGGTGGAGACGATGCCGCCGACAAGACGCCGCCGAAGACCACCCAGGACAAGCGCGCTCCGCGCCCGGTGCACGACCCCCCGCGTAAGTTCGCCATGAAGGCTGGCACGGTGATACCGAAGGAGGCGACGACGGGCCGGCTGACCGGCGGCCGCCTGGATGAGGACCTGCCGGTGGCCCTGTACCGGCAGACGGCGTTCGTGGCCGCGCCGGACGCCGTGCTCGCGGTGGACACCGTCACCGGAAAGACCGTCAAACGCCTCACCCCCAAGGGCGCTCCCTTCCAGGACGAGGCCGAGAAGCTGGCCAACACCACCCCGGCCGCTGCTCCCTTGGTCGTGCAGGACGGCAAGCAGAGCGCGGTGGTCGCCCCGTTCCTGGTCAAGGTGACGGGGAGCGGCACGCAGGCCAGCCACACGGCCGCCGAGGTCACCGGAGTCGATGCCACCTCGGCCCGGCGGCTGTGGAGCATGCCCATCCGGCTGCCGAAGTGGGTCAGCGAAACCACGAGCCAGGTGACCGCGGCCGTGGTGGGATCGGTCGACGGCACGGTCGTGGTGAGCGTCGCCGCCAGCGACCAGGCGGTGTCGTACGGTCTCGACATGGACGCCCGCCGCCTGCTGTGGACGAAGCCCGACTACCGGGCGAAGACGGTCGCCGGGCGCACGATGGTGGGCGAGTCCATCACGGACGTCGGCACCCACCGGCGGGCCGTTGGCTACGACGCCGTCTCAGGACGGGACCTGTGGAAGGGCGTTGACAGCGACTCCCTGGAGATCCAGGGCGCCGGGCCGCACCTGGTCACCGCGTACGGCAGCGAGTACGACAGCGGGGACCGCTATGCGCAGCTCCTGGACGCCCGCAACGGCTCGGTCAAGGCCAAGCTGACCGACGGCCCGTCCAGCCGGACGTGCCGGTATGACGCGAAGGACACGCTCGTGTGCGGCGGCCTCGGGACCACCCAGCAGGAGGCGACGGCACTGGACGCGCGCACCGGCAAGACCCTGTGGCGGCTCCCGGATCAGAGCGCCGACCGGATCGCCCCGAAAGTCACCGCCGTCTGGCACGGCTGCGTCTACGGAACGACGGACAGCGGCGCCGTCGTGCTCAACGCCCGCAGCGGTGAAGACGTCTCCGCGCGCGCCGGAGCCGCGCCCGTGCTGGTGAACGAGTCCGTGGGCCTCGCCCTGGACAAGCGCGGCGACCAGCTGATGGCGTACCCGACCACCGGATAGCCCCCAGCAGCCCGACGCGGAGGTGTTCCGCAGAACCTGTTCGCCCCGCCGACGCGAGGGTGTTCCGCACAAGAGCACTGCGCGCGGGATTGCCTCCAAGTTCTCCCCGCCAACGTGGGGGTGTTCCGAAGGGCGCGATCGTCGCCGCGAGCGCCGCGCTGTCTCCCTGCCGATGCGGGGATGTTCCGATGTTCTGGCTGCCGGAGACGGATGCCAGGCTGTCTTCCCCGCCGACGCGGGGGTGTTCCGTGAGCAGGCTGAGGCAGCCGTGACCGACCGGACACCAAGCCGCCTGACGACCCTGTGAACTATGCCGAGCTCGAGCAAGTCCGCGCCCCACTCCGCCGATATAGCGCCAACCGGGCAACGGGAAGGGGCACTGAGGGTGCGCCGTCGGCTACTGTCACCGGCAGCGGATCACAGGGGCCGGGGGGAGACATGATCAGAAGCTGGTACACAGCACTCGGCGTCAACGTACTCCTCGGCGTTCCCGGCATCATCCCAATCTGGATGCTCTACTGGATGGTCATGACGGTGGGCGAGTCGCCTTCTGAGGAATTCGGCGACGACCCCTCAGCCACGCTCGTCTTCCTTGGCCCCATGGTCGCCGCCTGTGCCGTCCTCTGGGGGATCGCCAACCTTCCACTCGCACGCCGCAGTCAACTCATTGGCTTCTGCTACTGGCTCCTCGCCCTCACCGGCACACTCCTCCCAGCCGCCATCACCATGGCCATCTGGTTGTAACCGCACCCCCACCCAAGTGGGCAGGGGCCGCGCTATCGTCGGAGGCGAGATCGCACCCGCGGAGGTCGCCGTGGGTTAGATCCGCCGACAGCACATCCCCGCCATCGAAGGCGACTCGGACCTGTCCGATCGCCCTCCGAGGGAACGGCGTCTGACACCTGTGAATCTCGATGCCGAAGGTATCGCCAAGTGAGGTAGAAGGGCGGCATGGATACCGCCGTACTTGAACAGATGCTGAACGAGGCAGTCGATCACGCCGTCGTGTACCACGGATACACCAACTACATGCGCGACTACGAGGTCATCGTCGATACGACGGCCGCTCCCCGTGCCGATATCACGCCGTCCCACCTGCGGTATCTCTTCAGATACTGCGTTGAGACACGGTGCAAGACGTCAGTGCCGGCGGAGACCTGGCGGGGCTCTTTGGACGACCGGCTCATCGAGCACGAAACTGGTGACGGCCTCGACGGATACGTCTGGGGCGTGAAGTGGCACTGCCTATACCCAGGAGCCAAGCTCCTTCCCGAGTCGGAGGCGACGCGGCGCTGGTCGAAGGCTCTCGGGATCGACTTCCACGAGGTAAGCGTTGAGACCAACGCGCACAATCTGACCTTGCTCTTCTCTGACCTTCAGGTGAGCGAAGTGCCGGTTGGATATGCGCCGTTCGTCGCGGAGTAGGCATCAGAGGCCGTGTGATCTTGCGACTGGTACGCGTCCGGGTCGTTCTTCCTGTCATGGGGCGGGGTGATCTGAGTGATGCGGAGTGGGGCGTTCTCCCCGCCGACGCGGGGGTGCTCCTACCGCGGGCCGCTCGGGGAAGCTCGACCTCCTGTTCTCCCCGCTGACGCGGGGGTGTTCCGATCCCGCCGACCACGGTGGCGGGGTGTGACAGGTTCAACCTGCCGACGCGGGGTGTTCCGCAGCACGACGTCACCGACTGGGCGGGCCTCAAGTTCTCCCCGCCGACGCGGGGTGTTCCGTGTGCGCAGGCGCTCGCTGAGCTCTCTCTGGCGTGTTCTCCCCGCTGATGCGGGGTGTTCCGTTCCGCGTCAAGTGGTGGGCCGGCGAGTACCTGCTCTCCCCGCCGACGCGGGGGTGCTCCGTTGCCGAGGTCCCTCTCCATCTCCAGGCCGGGGTTCTCCCCACCGACGCGGGGGTGCTCCGACATGCGAGTTGTGCCGGTGTCCCATCTCACGGTTCTCTCCGCCGACGCGGGGGTTCCGCGGCTCCGTGTAGTCGTCGACGTGGGGGTGTTCCGATCTGGGAGATGGGCCAGTTCCCCACAGGCGTCTTCTCCCCATCGACGTGGGGGTGTGCCGCGGCGATCCGGCCCGGTGAACTCGACGACGGTGCACTCCCCGTCAACGTGGGGATCCGCTGTCGGTCCTCTCCGGCAATCTGGCAGTGGCGCGCTCCCCACCGACATGGGGGTGTTCCGAACACGTAGCGCCGCTCCTGGAGATACTGCAATTCTACCCACCGATGCGGGGTACTCCGGTCTTGCCCTGGTACACAGACACCCACCGGTCGTTCTCCCCGTCGACGTGGGAGCCCGGCTCAATGCCAAGCCCGGAGTTCACTCCCCCGGTCCTCTCCGCCCACGCGCGGGTGTTCCGCCGCGGCAGGTGTCGCCGCTGCGCCGGTTCGCGTTCTCCCCGCCGACACGGGGGTGTTCCGGTCGCCGGACGATCTTTCATCGTCCAACATCTGTTCTCCCCGCCGATGCGAGGGTTCCTCTGTCGGCGTTGGGCCCGAATTGGTCCTGGTCGTTCTTCCCGCCGATGCGGGGGTGCTCCACACTGGACGATCCGGGAGGGCCAATGGACCGAGTTCTCCTCGCCGAAGCGGGGGTGCTCCGCGGCTGCACCTGGAGTTGTCCGCGAAGTACCGGTTCTCCCTGCCGATGCGGGGGTGTTCCGGTCGGCCGGTGCCCGAACGGCCCGGACCAGTAGTTCTCCCCACCGACGCGGGGGTGTTCCGACGCGGTCTCCGGCCACCGTCCACGGAGTGCCGTTCTCCCCGCCGAGGCGGGGGGGTCCATAGTCCGATCCAAGCGCGACCTCGGCGCTTCCGCTCTCCCCGCCGACGCGGGGTGCTCCGACGTTCGCGTTGTGGTCGTGGATGGGGCCGGTGTTCTCCCCGCCGACGCGGGGGTGTTCCGACCACGAAGGCCGCGGCGGTCCTGCGCAACATGTTCTCCCCACCAACGTGGGGGGGGCCGTCCACCTTCGCCGCCCGCTACCCATACAGGCTGCTTCTCCCCGCTGAGGCGGGGGTGTTACGCAGCTCGCGCGCTACTGGCGAGTGCTCTCCGTCGACGCGGGGGTGTTCCGTCCAGCGGATGCCAAGGCAACGGATGGCGGCAGTTCTCCCCGCCGACGCAGGGGTGTTCCGGACGCCTGGTGGATTGCGCTGTGTGCCGCCGCGTTCTCCCTGCCGACGCGGAGGTGTTCAGGAGCTGGCCGCGCGGTGGCGACCGCGAGCGGTGCTTTCCCCGCCGACTGACGGTGTCACAAGAGCAAGGCGACCGGGGGCCAGCCCGCCACCAGCACCGGCTTCCACGCAAGCTTCGGCGCCGCAGCGACGTTGGCCGCCACGGACACGGCGATACCGAGCAGGAAGGTCAGCCACACCACCAAGTCCTTCCGCCGCCCACGACTTCCGTCCGCGTCACACCGTGCACTCCCCCACGTTGCTGGGTGTGCGTCGACGGCCCAGGGCAGGCGGTCCGGCAGGCCCACCAGTGCACATCCCGTGCACACTTGCGCGGGAATTCCCGGGAACTTCCGGGCAGGCGCGGGAAGTCCAGCCGGACCTGCGTTCTTCACGTCGGAAGGGATGCCCAGGTCAGCGAGGTGCGGCCGACCACGGCAGTCATCTGCAGGACCCCCGAGACAACCCCGACAGGACCCTGACTTCCCCCTGAGATGTGTCAGGTTTCTTTGACAGGGCCCGCGCGGGAGCTGTCAGCTATTCATGACAGGTAAGCGAACGGAGCGGGCAGGAGGCTGCGGCGACGTGACTGAAGAGATGGTGACGGTGGCCGCCGGGGGCGCCGAGGACCTGGTGGGGGCCGTCGGGGCGGGCGGGTTCTTCCTGCTGTCGATCGTGGTCGTGTGGCAGATCGCCGCCACCTGGCGGGCCCGGCTGCTCGCGGCGCGCGAGGAGCAGTACAAGAAGCTCGCCCTCAAGTACGCCCAACTCCTGGAGGACAACGTGGAGTTGCACCGGCGCTCGGTCGAGGACCTCAAGCAGACCCGCGAGGAGCTGGCGCGAACCCGGCACTCGGTGGGCGCGATGGAGAAGATGATGCGGGAAATCGACTAGGGGTTGCCCGGCGGGTCACACCCGGCCCGACGCCGGTCACGCCTGGCCGGACCCCCGGTCACACCCGGCCGGTCTCCCGGTCACACCCGGCCGGACCCCCGTCACGCTTGGCCGCGCACCGGTCACACGGCCGGAACCTCTCCCCTTAACTCGTCCGGCAGGGCTCTTGCCTCTGGCCCATGCCTGCGGTGAAGTGGTCGTGGCGGGAGCGGGAGAAAACGGGGCGGGAGGGAGGAGGCGGGGCCGACGTGTCCGACGCCAGAATCCTCATCGTCGACGATCACGAGGACAACCTCTTCGCCCTGGAGAGCACCCTCGCGCCGCTCGGCTGCCGCATGGAGCGGGCGAGCAGCGGCGACCAGGCCCTCAAGGCGGTGCTCCGGGGCGGGCTGCAGCTCGTCCTGCTCGACGTGGTGATGCCCCAGGTCAGCGGCCTGGACGTGGTGCGCTACATGAACCGACTGGAGCAGACCCAGGACATCCCGGTCATTCTGCTCACCGGTCTCGGCCATGACATCGGCCTGGCCGTGACCGCCCATGACCTCGGCGTGGCCGACTTCATCGTGAAGCCGATCGACCCGTGGCTGCTGCGCACGAAGGTGCGGTACCTGCTGCGCGTCCAGGAGCGGTTGCGGCACCTGGAGGGCCAGTTGCTCGCCCTGCGCTCGGACACCGCCGCGCAGCACGAGCACCACGTGCCCGAGCAGCGCCCCCGCGTGTGCCGCCCCCGGCGCCCGGAGGAGACACCTACGTAAGCGGTGTGAGTGGCGGCCGCCGCCGGGGGAGAACCCACCGCCGACGACGGCCGCGGGCGCGTGGCCGCGGTTCCCCTTCACGCGGCCCTCGCGCACACCGTCCCCTCCGGCACTCGAGGCTGCGGGAGTGCCCCGATGACCAGGCCGGGAGGACGAAGGGCCGGAGCCGTGCCGTCGGCGTATTCACGACTCCGGCCGCCCGGAAGCCGGGCTGCCTCGTCGGCCCGGGGTCCGGGGGCCGCGTCCGCGTCCCGCGCCTGCCCCGCGCGGAATCGCGTCAACTACGTTTGCTGTCAGCCAGGTTCACTACGGTCCTGTGTTCGAAGAGTACGGCCTGGCGGGAGCGGGTGAAAGACCGTGCGTTCCGGCCACGGTGGCCTGCGCCCGCCGCTCCGTGGCCGGGCGGTAGCCTCGCGCTCATGTTCGTAATGGAATTGACCTACACCGCACCCGTCGAGCGCGTGGACGCCGCGCTCGCCGCCCATGTCGCCTGGCTCGACGAGCTCTACGCGGACGGGACCGTCATCGCCTCCGGCCGCAAGAACCCCCGCGACGGCGGGATCATCCTCGCCGTCGGGGACGACCGCGCCGCCATCGAGAAGATCGCCGCGAGCGACCCCTTCGTGACCGCCGGGGTCTGCGAGTACCGCATCACGGAGTTCATCGCGACGAAGACCGCCCCCGAACTGGCCGGATACCGGCAGCAGTTGCCCGCGTAGGGCAACCCCTGCTGGAGGGCGAGGCGGGATCAGCGCGTGCCGTCGGTCTCCAGGCGCGCGACCCGGCCCTTCTCGCCGGCCGCCCAGCAGCCCCGCCCGCCCGGGCCCGCGCAGTCCACCGTGTCGTACGAGCCGGTGTCGACGGTCCGCCAGCTGCGGCCGCCGTCGGTGGTGACGTCGGTCCCGGTCGGCCCGACCGCGAGGGCCGTGGCCCGGGTGCCGGGGAGCCAGACGACGCCGGAGCGGTAGGCGGGCGGCGGGTGCGCGGCCGTGGTCCAGGTGCGGCCGCCGTCCCGGCTGAGCGCCGCCGCGTCCGGGGACGCCTGGTCGGGCCGGTAGTCGCCGCCGACCGCGAGCCCCTCGACGGCACGACCGGCGTGGCCCCGCTCGCGGAAGGCGAGGGCGAAGACGCCGCGGGCCGGGTCGCCCGCCGGGACCGGCGCCTCGGCGGCGCTCCAGGTCAGGCCCCGGTCGGCGGAGTGCAACACGCGCGCGTGTGCGGCTCCCCCGGTGGCCAGCCAGACGTCCCGCGGTCCGGAGCTGACCAGGCACTGGCCGCTCGCCGCGAAGCTCGCCTCGCCCTCCTGCGCGGCCGGCATGCCCTTGTTCGGCAGCACCTTCCAGGAGCGGCCGCCGTCCACGGTGGACAGGATGCGGTACTTGCCGTCGACGGGATCGCTCATCGCCAGGCCGTGGCGGCGGTCGAAGAAGGTCATGCAGTCGTAGAACGCCTTCGGGTCGGCGTTGCGGAAGGACTCCGTCCAGGTCTTGCCGCCGTCCGCGGTGCGGTAGATCCGGGACGCCTCGCCCTCGCCGATCGACAGGGCCACCGCGCGGTGCGCGTCGTACGCCTCGATGTCGCGGAATTCCACGTTCGAGGCACCCGGGGGCGACACATCACGCCAGTTGGCGCCGCCGTCCGCGGTCCGCAGGACCGTGCCCTTCGTCCCGGCGACCCACGCCGTGGAGCGGCCCACCGCGGCCAGCCCGCGGAAGCGGGCGTCGGTGCCGGTCTTCTTGAGGGCCCAGTGCGCCCCGTGGTGTCCGTGGGCGGACCCCTGGTGTTCCTGGGCGGGCCCCCGCGCCTCCCCCGGCCCACCGGCCGCGCCCGGCGCCGCCTGCGCGGGGAGCGCCGCCGCCAGGGCCACCGCCCCGAACGCCGCCGCCCACAGCCCCACCCGTACCTTGCGTCGCGTCTTCCCCAAGCCCCTCATGGCGCGCGAAGCTAGCCCACCCGGCGGGCCGCGTCCAGATGGCCGGATGGCACCCGGGGGCGAACCGTCCGGCCCCTGTCGGCGTCTCCCGGTGTGTGCCCGGGGGATGGGTGCGGCAGCACTGTTTCACCATCGGTGACACAGGTCACTCGGTTCTCGCGTGCACGGATTCCGCTTTTCCTACGTCTATGAAAGTGCCAGGTCCAGCCGTCACCTAAGGGAGCAGGCGTTGTCCACCGTCATTGAGCAAGCCGTTGAGGCCCGCCTGGTCGCCGCCGCGCCACGGATGCCCACTATTCCCGCGACCCTGCACTACGCGCAGTCGGACCCGTACGCGGTCCGGATGAGCTTCCCCGCTCCCGCCACCCTCGAGGGCATCGAGGTGTACTGGACCTTCGCCCGCGAACTGCTCGTCCACGGGGTGGAGCAGCCGGTCGGCGACGGGGACGTGCGCGTGCGCCCGTACGGATTCGACCGCACGGTCGTGGAGTTCCACGCCCCCGAGGGCACGGCCATCGTGCACATCCGCACCGGCGACCTGCGCCGCTTCCTGCACCGCACCCTGGCCCTCGTGCCGGTGGGCCAGGAGCATCTGCACGTGGACCTGGACGGGCACCTGGCCGACCTGATGCGGGACGCGTGCTGAGGCGCACCCGGCCGACGACCCAGCACGACCTCTGAGGCACACCCGACCGACAGCCGCCCACGCACGACCGCCGAGGCACGGCTGACACACGGCACCCGCCCCGCGGGGGTCAGCCGCCCCCTCCGCCACCGGAGTCCCGCGCCGCCGACCGCGCCGCCAGCGCCCGCTTCAGCGCCTTGCGCAGATGCGCCAGCGCCTCCGGCAGCCCGGCCCGCTCCGCGCCCGCGCGGGCGGTGAGCTCCTCGAGCCGCTCCTTGTACCGCCAGTGGTCCAGGCCCCGCACGAGCGTCCGGACCGCCCCCGTGGACGCGATGACCACGAGTGCCGCGTCGTCGACCGGCACCGCGTCGGCCCCTTCGGAGTCCTCATCGGACCGGCGCAGGACGGCGAGCGCCTCGCCCTGCAGCAGTTCCACATAGCCCGCCCGCTCCAGTTCGTGGCGGCGCCCGGGGAAGACGCCGAGCCGCCTCACCCGCACCACCCGCAGATATCCCCCGGCCACCAGTCCCTCGCGGACCGCCGCCAGCGTCGCCCGGGACCGATGGGTCATCCAGGGCCGCCAGCCCTTAGGGCGTGACTCCTCGATCAGCTCCATCAGCTCGTCGAGCACCGGGTCTCCCGTACGGGCGCCGAGGACCGGCGTGACGATGCCGTTCACCTCCGCTATGAAGCCTCGCTGGGCGAGCTCCGCGAGAGCACAGGCGCGCACCACCACGTCGAGGTCCATGCCCGCGCTGACTCTCCCCTTCGCCGGGTTCGCGGCGAGCAGATAGAGCCGCGCGGGCAGTGAGAGCGAGCCGTAAGGCATGGGGCCTCCTCCGTGGGCCGGACCGGCGGCCACACTATTGCGTTGACGGCGACGGCCGGTCCCCCTACGCTGTACAGCGGTTCTGTTGCCGTCGATAGGAGAAGGACGTTGCTCGTCTGAGGTCAGTGGACACCGCGTTGCGCAGCTCTCTCGCTGTGTGCGTTGCGTGTGACCTCGGCATTCGAGCCGTCCCCCGGCGCAGGGCCTTCTTTCTTTTCCCCGGGTCCCCGGTTCCCCGGCCCCTGCCCGCGGTGTCCCCACGCGTTGCCCTTGATCGCACCGACGCAACCGCGAGGCCCGTATGTCTACCCACCCCACCTCCCTCTCCTGCACGTCGCTCGACTTCTCCTGGCCGGACGGCACCCCCGTCTTCGAGGGGCTGCAGGTCGCCTTCGGTCCCGGCAGGACCGGTCTCATCGGCGTCAACGGCTCAGGGAAATCAACCCTGTTGAAGCTGCTCGCCGGGGAGCTCGTGCCCGCCGAGGGCGCCGTGAAGGCCATCGGCGAGGTCGGCTACCTGCCGCAGAACGTCACGCTCGACACGGCCGTACGCGTGGACGAGGCGCTCGGCATCGCCGGGGCCCGCGCCGCGCTGCACGCCATCGAGGCGGGCGACGCGAGCGAGGAGAACTTCACCGCCGTCGGCGACGACTGGGACGTCGAGGAGCGCGCGCTCGCGACCCTCGGCGAACTCGGCCTCGGCGCCCTGGATCTGGACCGCACCATCGGCGAGGTCTCGGGCGGCGAGTCGGTGCTGCTCCGCCTGGCCGCGCTGCTGCTGCGGCGGCCCGACGTGCTCCTGCTCGACGAGCCGACCAACAACCTCGACCTGTACGCCCGCCGGCACCTGTACGCCGCCGTCGACGCCTTCCCGGGCATCCTGGTCGTGGTCAGCCACGACCGTGAACTCCTGGACCGGGTCGACCACATCGCCGATCTCCGCGACGGCGAGGTCACCTGGTACGGCGGGAACTTCTCCGCGTACGAGGAGGCGCTCGCCGCCGAACAGGAGGCGGCCGAGCGGATGGTGCGGGTCGCCGAGTCCGACCTGAAGAAGCAGAAGCGTGAACTGGCCGACGCCCAGGTCAAGTTGGCCCGCCGCAAGCGGTACGGCCAGAAGATGTGGGACCAGAAGCGCGAGCCGAAGATCGTCATGGGCAACCGCAAGCGGGCCGCCCAGGAGTCGGCGGGCAAGCACCGCATCATGCACCAGGAGAAGCTCGCCGAGGCGAAGGAGCGCCTGGACGACGCCATCGAGGCGGTGCGGGACGACGACGAGATCCGCGTCGACCTGCCGCACACGCTGGTCCACCCGGGCCGCCACGTGCTCACCCTCAGGGAGCTCTCGCTGCGCTACGGGGCGCGCGTGGACGGCGAGTTCTGGCTGCGCGGCCCCGAGCGGATCGCGCTGATCGGCCGCAACGGAGCGGGCAAGACGACGCTCCTGCGCACCATCGCGGGCGAGCTGGAACCGGTCGAGGGCGTGGCCGAGGCGCATGTGCCCCTGCGGTTCCTGCCGCAGCGCCTCGATGTGCTCGACCCGGAGCTGACCGTCGCCGAGAACGTGGCGCGGTACGCCCCCGACGCCACCTACAACCGGATCCGGGCGCGCCTGGCCCGCTTCCTGTTCAAGGGGGCGCGGGCCGACCAGCGGGCCGGGACCCTGTCGGGCGGCGAGCGGTTCCGCGCGGCGCTGGCGGCGCTGCTGCTCGCGGAGCCCGCGCCGCAGCTGCTCATGCTCGACGAGCCGACGAACAACCTCGACATGGCGAGCGTGAAGCAGCTGTCGTCCGCGCTGGAGTCCTACGAGGGCGCGCTGATCGTGGCCAGCCACGACATGCCGTTCCTGGAGTCCATCGGCATCACGCGGTGGCTTCTGCTCGACGGGGAGGTGAAGGAGATCAGCCAGGAGGAGACCGCGGAGATCGCCCAGTAGGCGGAGACCGCTCAGCGGATCGGAGGCCGCTTCGTGGATGTCGCTTCGTGGATGTCGCCCATAAAACACGACAGAAGCTGTCTGGTATGCCGGTTAGCTTCGCGTGTATGCACCAGGACATCCACGGATACATCACCCTGACCGGAGCCCGCGAGAACAACCTCCAGGAAGTGGGCCTGCGCATCCCGAAGGGCCGTCTCACGGTCTTCACCGGGGTGTCGGGCTCGGGGAAGTCGTCGGTCGTCTTCGACACGATCGCGGTCGAGTCGCAGCGCCAGCTCAACGAGACGTTCACGTGGTTCGTGCGCAACAGGCTGCCCAAGTACGAGCGGCCGCACGCGGACGCCATCGAGGACCTCTCGCCCGCGATCGTCGTCGACCAGAAGCCGATCGGCGGCCACTCCCGTTCCACGGTCGGCACGATGACCGACATCTACGGAGTGATCCGGGTGCTGTTCTCGCGGTACGGCACACCGAGCGCGGGCGAGGCCACGGCGTACTCGTTCAACGACCCGAGCGGGATGTGCCCGGAGTGCGACGGGCTCGGCAAGGCGGTGCGGCCCGACTACGACCGCATCCTCGACCCTGCCAGGTCCCTGGCGGACGGCGCGATCCTGTTCCCGCCGTTCGCCGCGGGGACCTGGCAGGGCCAGACGTACACCAACACCCCCGACCTGGACACCCACAAGCCGGTGGGTGAATTCACCGCCGCGGAGCGGGAGTTCCTGCTCCGCGGCGGCGGCAAGGGCAAGCAGGCCGGCAAGGTCAACGTCGACAACACCGGTGGCTCCCGGGACATCGACTACGAGGGGCTCGCCGACCGCTTCGAGCGGCTCTACCTCAACCGCGACCTGTCGACGCTCGCGCAGAAGACCCGCGACATGGTGCACGGCTTCCTGGTGGAGGGCCGCTGCCCGGCGTGCGGGGGCGCGCGCCTGAACGCCGCCGCGCTCGCCACCCGCATCGACGGGCTCGGCATCGCGGACCACTCCCGGATGGAGGTCACCGACCTCATCCGGGTGCTCGGGCGGATCGACGACCCGGTGGCGGGCCCCGTCGCGGCCGCCGCCATCACCGCTCTCGAACGCATCGAGGCCATCGGGCTCGGCTATCTCAGCCTGGACCGGGAGACGTCCACGCTCTCCGGCGGCGAGGGCCAACGGCTCAAGATGGTGCGGCACTTGGGCTCCAGCCTGACCGGGATGACGTACATCTTCGACGAGCCGAGCGTCGGCCTGCACCCGCGCGACGTGGGCCGCCTGGGCGATCTGCTGCTGCGCCTGCGCGACAAGGGCAACACCGTGCTGGTCGTCGAGCACGACCCGGATGTGATCGCGATGGCCGACCACGTCGTGGACATGGGTCCGGCGGCGGGCGCGGGCGGCGGGCACGTCGTCTTCGAGGGCACGCCGGACCAGCTGCGCGGCGCGGACACGCTCACCGGGCGCCAACTGCGGCGCGCCACCGGCGTCAAGGCGAAGCCGCGCGAGGCCACGGGCGGCCGCTGGGTGAAGGGCGCGGATCTGCACAACCTCAAGGAGGTGAGCGTGCGGGTGCCGACCGGGGTGCTCACGGCGGTGACGGGCGTCGCGGGCTCCGGCAAGAGCACCCTCGTGTCCCGCGCCTTCGTCGAGGCGCACCCGGACGCGGTGGTGGTCGACCAGTCGTCGATCGGCATCTCGGGCCGTTCCACCCCGGCGACGTATCTCGGGATCATGGACACCGTGCGGAAGGTGTTCGCGAAGGAGACCGGCACGCGGGCGGGGCTGTTCAGCTTCAACTCCCATGGCGCGTGCGAGCGTTGCCAGGGGCGCGGGATCATCTACAGCGACCTGGCGTTCATGGACCCGGTCACCACGACCTGCGAGGCGTGCGACGGCCGCCGCTTCAAGGAGGAGGTGCGCGCGCTGACCGTGCGCGGGCGCTCCGTCGTGGACGTCCTGGAGATGACGGCCGGGCAGGCGCTCGACTTCTTCGCCGGGCTGGGCGACGCCTCCGTACGGCGGCGGCTGCGCGCGCTGCGGGACGTGGGCCTGACGTACCTCACGCTCGGCCAGCCCCTGAGCACCCTCTCCGGCGGTGAGCGCCAGCGCATCAAGCTCGCCACCCAACTGCACCGCACGGGCGCGACGTACGTCCTGGACGAGCCGACCACGGGGCTGCACATGGCGGACGTGGACGGGCTGCTCGCGATGCTGGACCGGCTGGTCGACGCGGGCAACACGGTGCTAGTCGTCGAGCACAACCTGGAGGTCGTCAAGCACGCGGACTGGGTGATCGACCTGGGTCCGGAGGGCGGCAGGGACGGCGGCCGGATCGTGTTCGAGGGGACCCCGGCCCAACTGGCCGAGGCGGAGGGCTCGTTCACGGCGGAGCATCTGCGGCGCGATCTCGGCCGGGGCGTGGCGCGCGCCGCGTGACCGGGGCGTCGCGCTCCGCATGAAGCGTGAGCGGACGGGGTACGGGCGTGCCCGTACCCCGCTCCCCCCGCTCCCCCCGCTCCCCCCGCTCCCCCCGCTCCCCCCGCTCCCCCATCGCCCCCATCGCCCTCATCGCCCTCATCGCCCTCATCGCCCTCATCGAGACGGAGACCGCCCGTGCCGAGTCAGAAGGCCCTCGTCCGCCGCCCGGGCCCCCGTCTCCCCGAGGGCCTGGTGACCCACCTCGAACGCACTCCCGTCGACGTCGGCCGGGCGTTCACCCAATGGGAGGGTTACGTAGGGGCGTTGCGGGCGCACGGCTGGGAGACCGTCGAGGTGGAGCCCGCCGACGACTGTCCGGACGCCGTGTTCGTGGAGGACGCGGTGGTGATGTTCCGGAACGTGGCTCTCATCGCCCGCTCCGGCGCCGAGTCACGGCGGGGCGAGACGGCGGCGGTCGAGGAGACCGTCGGCCGGCTCGGCTGCTCGGTCAACTGGATCTGGGAGCCCGGGACGCTGGACGGCGGCGACGTCCTGAAGATCGGTGACACCGTCTACGTCGGGCAGGGCGGCCGGACGAACGGCGCCGGGATCCGCCAGCTCCGCGCCGTCTTCGAGCCGCTCGGCGCCCGGATCGTGGCCGTACCCGTCAGTACGGTCCTGCACCTGAAGTCGGCGGTGACAGCGCTGCCGGACGGGACGGTGATCGGCTACGCACCCCTCGTCGACGCCCCGTCCCTGTTCCCCCGCTTCCTGCCGGTACCGGAGGAGGCGGGCTCGCACGTGGTGCTGCTCGGCGGTGGCCGGCTGCTGCTCTCGGCGAGCGCACCGAAGAGCGCGGAGCTGTTCGCGGACCTCGGATATGAGCCGGTTCTGGTGGACATCGGCGAGTTCGAGAAGCTCGAAGGCTGTGTGACCTGCCTCTCAGTCCGGCTCAGAGAGCTCTACGTGTGACCGGGACCCTTTATCGGGGGCTTAACCTACGGCAACGTAACCTACGTGGCCGTAGGTAAGCCGTGCGTACCCGCTCGTGCGCGCGGCGGCGCTCCTGCGCCTGCCGAGCAAGAACTCCCGTCCCCCTGGAGCCCCCGTGACGATCACCTCCGCCCATCTCTCCGCCGCGGACAGCTGGACCGACGCCCGGCTGCTGTACGCGCTGGAGGAAGTGGTCGAGAAGGAGCTCAACCGGCATCTGAAGGTCGCCAAGGACTGGATGCCGCACGAGTACGTTCCGTTCTCCGACGCCCGCAACTTCCCCGGCCAGTTCGAGGACGGTGTCGCCTGGGAGAAGGAGCAGTCCCAGGTCACCGAGATCGGCCGGGTCGCCCTCGTCGTCAACCTGCTGACCGAGGACAACCTGCCCAGCTACCACCACGAGATCGCCACGCTCTTCGGGCGCGACGGCGCCTGGGGCACATGGGTGCACCGCTGGACGGCCGAGGAGGGCCGCCACGGCATCGTGATGCGCGACTACCTGCTCGCCTCGCGCGCGGTCGACCCCGACAAGCTCGAAGCCTTCCGCATGTCGCACATGAGCGAGGGCTTCGAGTCGGACAACCGCCACTCGATGCTGCACTCGATCGCGTACGTCGCCTTCCAGGAGCTCGCGACCCGCATCTCGCACCGCAACACCGGTCACCAGTCCGGCGACCCCGTCTGCGACCGGATGCTGGCGCGCATCGCGACCGACGAGAACCTGCACATGGTCTTCTACCGGAACCTGCTGAAGTCCGCCTTCGAGCTGGCGCCCGACCTCACGATGCAGGCCGTGCGCGACGTGGTCGTCGACTTCCGCATGCCGGGCCACGGCATACCGGGATTCGAGCGGGCGGCGGCGCAGATGGCGATCGGCGAGGTCTACAACCTCCGCATCCACCACGACGACGTGCTGCAGCCGGTCCTCCGCTTCCTGAAGGTCATGGAGATCGACGGCCTGGGCCCCGAGGGGCGGCAGGCCCAGGAGGAACTCGGCTTCTTCATGGGCGGGTTGGACGCCGAGGCGTCGAAGTTCGACGAGCGGCTGGCGGCGCGGAAGGCGCGGATGGCCGCGCGACGGGCTTAGGCGCCCGGCAGACGGGGTACTGGCGCGCCCTTCCTGGGGCTCCGCCCCTGGCCCCCCATCGGCGCTGCGCGCCTCGTCCTCTCGTCCTCAATCACCGGACGGGCTCGTGGAGGAGGGGGGCGGGGCGGCTGGATTCGAACCAGCGTGTTCCGGTTTTGGAGACCGGCGCGCCTGCCTCTGCGCTACGGCCCCGCCCTTGCCGCAGACCCTAACCGGTCGGCTCCGGGCGGCCGATCCAGGCCCGTCAGCGGTGGACGCTGCGCACGGCCGCCACGTCCGCCGGGACCGCCGGAGCCGGGACGTCCGCGCTGAAGGCGGCCAGGCGGCGCTTGATGCTGGCCGCGACGCCCTGCCCGAGCACGAACCGAGTGGGCGTGACGGCCCGTTCCGCCGTGTCGAGAAGCCGGTGCGCGCCGCGGCTGCGCAGGCCGGTGTGCGTGAGGACCAGGTGCGCCAGCCGGTGCTCACCGGCGGCGAGCGTCTCGGCGACGGCGGCGGCCGCCTCCCCGTCGACGTGGTTGTCGCGGGCGCCGAGCACCTGGGCGGCGCGGACCCGCCCCAGGTCGAGGAGTTCGACGCCCGCCGCCGTGGCGGCCTGGATGAGACGGGCGGCGGCGCCCGGCCCGATGCCGTTGCTCGCGACGGAGAGGCGGCCGAGCGCGGCATACGGCGCCCGCGCCAGCCCCTCGGCCAGCAGCAGCGCCCCGCCGTCCCCCAACTGGGCCGCCGATACGTACAGTTCGGACACCGCGCCCGAGGCGATCAGCTCCGCGAGTGGCGCGGCACCGGCCACGCCGAGCGCATTGCCGCCGAGGAAGAGCCGCTCCACGCGCCGCCCGCTGTCGGCGGCGGCGAGCAGCGCGTCGGCGAGGACGGCGAGCCCGGCCGCGCCGAGGCCCGTCTGGACGAGGTCGAGCGTACGCAACGTCCGCGCGGCGTCGACGAGTTGGGCGGCCGCCCGTCCGCCGCCCGTGCCCAAGGGGTTGCGCTTGAGCCAGACGCCGGTGACGGCCTGCGGGGAGGCCCGCAGCCGGTCGGCGATGCGGCAGGCGCCGCCCGCCGTGATGCCGTTGCAGCCGAGGTAGAGCGTCTCGACGCCACGGGCGCCGGTCACCGCGGCGGCACCCTCGTCGCCGAGGGCGTCGGTGCCGAGCAGCAAGTGCCGTACGGCGAACGGCTCTTCGGGATCCCGCCCCGCATCAGGCTCCCGCCGCACGTCAGACCCCCGCCCCGCAACAGACTCCCGCCCCGCGCCAGACCCCCGCCGCGCATCAGACTCCCGCCCCGCGTCGCGGAGCGCGGCGGCGACCCGCGCGGCCCCCTCCGCGCCGAGGGCCTGCTTGCACAGGTCGATCCGCCCGTCCGGCAGGGCGGTGCCCGCGGTGAAGTCGAGCCGCTCCCCCACCGGCCGGCCGCCGCGCAGCCAGTCGAGCAGCGGCTCCAGGTCGGCGCCCGGGCGGGGCACGACGCGGGGCACCCCGGCGAAGCCCCCGCCCTGCGGCGGTACGTCGCTCACCGGCGGTACGTCGCTCACCACGCCGCCTCCCGATAGTCCTTGAGGAACACCCCGGACACCGGCGCCCCCGACTCGCCCCGCACGATCGGGTCGTACACGCGGGCCGCGCCGTCCACGACGTCGAGGGGGGTGCGGAAGCCCGCCTGCGCGATCCGGTCGCGCCGGGGCTCCGGGTTCTCGTCGGTGATCCAGCCCGTGTCGACGGCGCACATGTGGACGCCCTGTGCGGCGAGTTCGGCGGCGCTGGTGCGGGTCAGCATGTTCAGGGCGGCCTTGGCCATGTTCGTGTGCGGGTGTCCGGCCGTCTTGTTGCGCACCGCGAAGCGGCCCTCCACGGCGGTCACGTTCACGATGTAGCGGTGGGGGTGCGGGGACGCCAGCAGGAGGGGGAGGAGGCGGTCGCAGAGCAGCGCGGGAGCCAGCGCGTTGACGAGTTGGGTCTCCAGGATCTCCGCCGGGTCGAGCTCGCCCAGCCGGGCCGACCAGGAGTTCCGCGGTGCGGGGTCGGGCAGCAGGCCCGCCTCGTCGGCCTCCTGCAGGACGAGGGCGAGCGCCCCCTGGTGGGCGGCGGGTGCCGTGCCCGTGACCTCGGCCATCGGACGGAAGCCCGGCGCGCCGCGCGCCCCGGCGGGCAGTTCGCGCGCCTCCCCGGAGGCCAGGAGCGCGTACGA
The DNA here is from genome assembly GCF_042740175.1 of Streptomyces sp. NPDC059009. Lineage (NCBI taxonomy): Bacteria > Bacillati > Actinomycetota > Actinomycetes > Kitasatosporales > Streptomycetaceae > Streptomyces > Streptomyces sp. NPDC059009. The sequence continues at coordinate 235,420 of NZ_JBHYJB010000004.1, forward strand.
CTCGGGTGGCCGTCGCACCGTCTGCGCCGCGTTGTTCACCAGGATGTCCAGCGGCTCGCCCGCGCTCCTCAACTCGGCGCACAGGCCGAGGACTTGGCGTGGGTCGCGCAGGTCCACCGCCAGGATGGTGAGGCGGTGCAGCCAGCGCTCGCTGCCCGGCTCCGCGCGGAAGCGGCGCAGCGCGTCGTGCGGGAAGCGGCTGGTGACGAGGAGCTCCGCGCCGTCGCGCAGCATCATCAGGGCGAGCTGGAAGCCGATCTTGACGCGGCCGCCGGTGAGCAGCGCGCGGCGCCCCGTGAGGTCGGTCGTCAGGGCGCGCATGGCTCGGTTGTCGTTCGCGCAGTCGGGGCAGAGCCGGTGGTAGAAGGCATCGACCTGTCGATAGGAGGACTTGCAGACATAGCAGGGGCGGGGACGGCGGAACTCGCCCCTGAATTCGCCGCCCGTTGCGAGCCTGGATCCGGCCCCGGCCCCGGCCTCGGACGCGGACGCGGACCCGGATTCGGACCCGGGCACGAGCCTGGATCCAGCCCCGGACTCGGCCCCGGAATCCGACCCGGGTATGAACTCAGATCCGATCCCGGACGCGGACCCCGAACCCGACCCGGCCCCGAACTCAGATCCGACCCCGGACACCAGCCCGGAACCCGACCCGGGCACAAGCCCCGATCCGGCCCCGCGCTCGCCTTCAGCTCTCGGCGCCGGCATCACAAGCGGCGCGTCCGGGCGGCGGTCATGGGCTCCGGTCGCGGTCGCGGCCATCAACGCCGAGTCGGCCGCCGACAGTTCGGCGCCCCGCGCCTTGCGGCGGCGCAGGCGTCCGTCCCGGGCGAAGGACGCGGCGACCTGCTCGGCACGCAGCCGCACGGGGTCGTCGACGGGCAGGGCCCGCAGCTTGCCGACGGTGCGGTGGAAGGCCGCGAGCTCCTCGTCGGTGACCCGGCCGTCGTCGACGGGGACGTCGCACTCCCCGCTCCGGCCACTCCTGTCAGCCCCGTCGGTCCCGTCGGTCCCGTCGATCCCGTCCAACTCGCTGATCCCGCCCATGCGTCACCCGTACGTCCCCCGTGTCCCGGCTCCGCGCCCCCGCGCCCCCGCGCCCCCGCGCCCGGCGCGCTCCGTGGTCCCGACCGGATTCGAACCGGCGTATCCGCCCTGGCAAGGCGGCGAGTCTGCCTCTGCTCTACGGGACACCCACACGCGCCCCGAGGACGCGCCCCCGGATCGTATACGTCGTCCGCCCGTCCGGTCGCACCGATTTACGAGCCGTGCCCCCGGTGCCATGTTGGGCCCAGGGGGTGGAACCCATGGCGCAGACCCACGAGTGGATGTTCTACGAGGTCATGTGGCGCGGCTGGGCGGGCAGGGCGCGGGTGCCCTATCCGGTTCCGTGGTGGGCCCAGCAGGCGTTCCGGCGGTGGAGCGACGACTTCGACGCCGGCACGTACGACTCCAAGGAGGCGGCGTTCGCCTCGAACGCGCTGTACCGGTACTGGCACATGGTCGGCGTGAAGGACCACCGGCAGGAGTCCCTGATCGGGCAGGCGGGCGAGATCGAGCCGGTCTACGACAAGTACTGCCTGTCCTTCTTCCTCTTCGACCCGGCGACGGGCGCACTGCATCTGCCGCAGCTCCTGGATGGCGGGGAGCTCGCCCAGCGCGTGGAGGCGGCGCATCTGCCCGTGGTCCTGACGACGTTCCGCACCGCGGACGGCGTGGAGTTCGTGCAGCGCACCTTCGGGACGGCGATCGGGGCGCGGCAGCGGGACCTCGTGGTGACGCGGCTCACCGTGGGCAGCCCGGGCGGGCAGCCGCGCGAGGGCCTGCTGTGCGCGGCCGTCATGCCGGCGGGGCCGAGCGGCTTCCAGCGGCACGACCGCAACGGGCGGGAGATCACCGACCGGCGGCTCACCTATCTGCGGCATCTGACGCAGGAGGGGCGGGTGGAGACCAACAGCGGCTGGGGGCCGGTCTTCGACACCCCGCCGGAGAGCTTCGGGGTGTACGGGAACGGCGAGTTCGCCACCGACCCGGACCTGTATCTGGCGCACAGCCCGTTCCACGACCTCGTCATGAGCGGCAAGCTGAACGGTGCCGTGGAGGCGCAGGACCAGGTCGCGGGGCTGTGCAGCGCGGCGTTCGCGTGGCCGTACCGGGTCGTGGGCGACGAGGTGTTCTCGCTGGATGTGCGGCTGCCCGTCGATCTGTACAGCGGCGCCGCCGACCTGGCCGAGCTGCGCGGGACCCCGGCCGATGAACTGGAGTCCGCCAACCGGACGTTCTGGACGGACAAGCTTCTCGGGCAGGGCGTGCAGCCCCAATTCCCCTCACCGGTCGCGCACTTGGCGGACCACTTCCGGCAGGCCCGCTCGCAGCTGCTCATCCTCTCCGACAACGGCGAGATCCACCCGGGTCCGACCGTGTACGACTCGTTCTGGATCCGCGACTCCTCGGTGGAGGCCACGGCCTGCTCCCTCGTGGGCGACCAGGCGCTCGCCGAGCACCAGTTGGGCACGCACTACCCGCTGAAGTTCAACCGGGGCGGCGGCCAGATCGGGCCGTGCGCCGAGTACGGCTTCTACGGCGGCCCGCACGAGAAGGACGACCGCGAGTGGGACAGCAACGGCCAGGCCCTGTGGGCCATCGGCCGCTTCGACCGCACGCGGGGCCGGGGCGCGGCGTTCGGCGCGAAGATGTACACGCCGTACGTCGTGGACGCGGCCCGCTGGCTGCGCGACAACCGCGACCAGTACGGGCTGCTGCACAGCGGCTGGAGCGCCGAGCACCTCGGGGAGCGCGACAAGCCGCACTACTGGGACGACTTCTGGGGGCTCGCCGGGCTGTACGAGGCGGCGCGGCTCGCGGAGCGCATCGGCTCCCCCGACGTGCCCGAACTGTGGGGCGCCTTCGACGACTTGAAGGCCGCGACCGCGGCGAGCGTGCGGTGGGTCCTCGACGAGCAGCGCCGTCGCGGGGCGTGGGAGACGTACATCCCGACCGGGCCGGGCGACGTCGGGCGGCTCGACTCGACGATGATCGGCACGGCCGCGTACTTCCATCCGCTGCGGCTGCACATGGGCAGCAAGCTGGGCCCCGATGTGGAGCGGGCGGCGCGGTACACGCTCGACACGATGTACGCGCACTTCGTGACCGGCGGCTTCCGCCACGAGGCGGCCTGGAACGCGTACGGCCCCTACCTCACGATGCAGTTGGCGCACGCGTATCTGCTGGCCGGGAACCCGGCGCGGATGGACGCGCTGCTCGGCTGGACCGTCGCGGCCTCGCTGCCGCGCACCGAGGACCGGGCGGTGGCGCTCGGCGCGTGGAACGAGCAGCACGCGTTCCCGATCGCCTCGGACTTCCACGAAGTGCCCGCGTACCACTGGTACATGGGCGACATCCCGCACGGCTGGGCGGCCGCCGAGTATCTGCTGCTGATCCGCGACATCCTGTTCTTCGAGGCGGACGAGGACCACGACCCGCATCTGTATGTGGCCCCGGGCGTCCGTCCGCACTGGGTGCCGGACGGCGAGTCGGTGGCGGTGGCCGGGGCCCCGACCCTGTTCGGCTCGCCGTTCGGCTACCGGCTGCGGCACGACGCCGCCCGGCGGCGCGTCACCGTCGAGATCGGCGAGGCGCCCGGGCAGGTCCGTTACGTGTATCCGTGCCGCTTCGGCACGGTGCGGGCCGCGACGGCGGACGGACGTGCGCTGCCGGTCTCCGGCGACGACGTCCATGTGCCCGCCGGGACGCGGCAGTTCACGGTGGAGTACGGCTGACCCCGCTGCCCCGCGCGCTGATCCCTACAGCGACGGCCGGCGTCTGAGGGCGTACCGCTCCTTCTCGGAGAGGCCGCCCCAGACGCCGAACCGCTCGTCGTTGGCGAGCGCGTACTCGAGGCAGGCCGTGCGCATCTCGCACAGCTCGCAGATGAGTTTGGCCTCGCGCACCGAGCTGCCGGGCTCGGGGAAGAAGAAGTCGGGGCCGGTCTGCGCGCACAGCGCCTGCTCCTGCCAGGCGGCTTCGGTCTCGGTGGTGATGTCGGTCTGCATGCGGCCGATGCTGACAGGGCGGGAAAAACAATCGATCAACGAACGATCAACGCCGCACCGGCTGCCCGAACGGGCCCGCCCCGCTGACCGTACGGGGCCCGCATCGGCTCCCTCGTGCCCGAGTCGGCTCGGGCTTCGCGTCAGGCGTCATGGTGCCCCTGGCAGCCACAGCCCCGCGAGGCGGCGCGCGGAAGACTTTCCGTGAACTCGCTCTGGGAGAACACCGCGAGGAGGGTCGCCTCCTCGGCGCCGTGGTTCGTCAGGCTGATCTCCTTGCCCGCGGGCAGCATCGCGAAGCTGCCCGGCACCACCGTCTTCGCGCCGCAGGCGCAGGCCGCCTCGACGGTCCCGCTGACACCGGTCAGGAGCAGCTCGGACGCGCCGTGGCTGTGCGCGGGTATCACGCCGCCCGCCGGGACGGTGATGCGGACGGCGGCGAGCTCCTTGAAGGGGCCGCTCTCCGGGTCGAGGCGCAGGGCGTGGCCGGACTCGCCGGTCGGCCGGGTGGTGTCGAGGGTCATGCCGAACATGGGGGTTCCTTACGGGAGTTGAGGGGGGTTTCGGGAGGGGGCGGGGCTGCTCAGGCGGCGACCGCGTGGGCGCGGCGCCGGAGGCGGTGCAGCGGGGTCACGGAGGCGACGGGCTCCGTGGGGGTGGCGCGCGGCCGGGGGAGGTTGTCGACGAAGTCGCTCCGGGTGAGGACGGCGAGGACGGTGGCGGGGCGGTCGGTGCGGTTGGCGAGCGTGAACATCTCGCCGCGCGGCACCATCACGCAGGCGCCGGGCCCGACGCGGACGGTGCCCCGGCCCGGGTCGCCGACCTCCACCTCGCCGGCGACCGAGGTGAGCAGCACCTCCGACTCGTCGTAGGCGTGGGCCTCCAGGTCCGTCTCGGCCAGGAGCTGGATGCGGGCGGCGGCGAGCTCCTTGAAGGGGCCGCCCTGCGGGTCGATGCGGACGACGGGCATGTCGCCGCGGATGTACTGCGTGCCGATGCTGATGGGGAACATGGCGATCCTTCGTGTGCGGTGGTTCAGGGGGTGCCGGCGGTCCGGCGGGGTCAGCTGGTGGCGCGGAGGTCCGCGCGGCAGAGCTCGGGGCCCACGAAGGGGCGCAGCTCCGCTGCGGTTCCGGTGCCGTCCAGGAGCCCGTCCAGGACGCCCTGATGGACGGAGCAGATGACCTCGGGGCGGGCGCGGGCCAGGTCGCGGTAGGGGCAGCCGCGCAACAGGACCCTGCGCGTGCCGTCGGGGGCGGGGGCCTCTTCGGGCTCGAAGCCGCTGCGTGCCGCGTGGGCGAAGACGCGGCCCCAGGTGGTGGCGCCTCTCTGGCCGGCCGGAGCCGGAGTGCCGGCGGGCGTACGGGCAGGTGTGTCCGACGCCGCGAGCTCATGCCCCCAGGTACGGCCCGCCGCACGCGCCGCGGGCTTCGCGTCCGCGTGCGTGGCGAGCGCCTCGGCCAGGGCGGCCGCGAGATCGTGGTCGGCGCGCCCTTCGGGTCCGTCGGGCGTGCCCGAGGAGGCGGGCAGGCCGGGGGCGGCGGGTGTGCCGGGGGCGGCGCGGACGGCCGTGTAGCGAAGTTTTGGCCGTCCGCGCCCCGGGCCCGCCACCGTGGTGGCCCTGACCAGTCCGGCATCGGCCAGGGAGGCCAGGTGATGCCGGACGGTCGCGGCCGAAAGACCGGTGGCAGCCGCCAGCTCGTCCACGCCGAGCAGGCCGTCCGCCTCCCGCAGCTGGGACATCAGACGCCGTCTGGAAGGAACGGCGAGCGCACGGTGAACGCGCTCGGCGGCTTCGCTGTCCTTACCGGTCATTTCGGTCATGTCATGAATATACGCGACCCCCATCACGTAAATTCCAGAGGCAAAGGTCAGGGACCAAGGGCCCGGGTGTCCTCGGCCCCGGGCCCCGGGCCCGGCGCTCCCTCAGCCCGCGGGCGCCCCCGACGGGTCCGGCTTGATCAGCGCGAAGCGCGCGCCCTGCGGGTCGGCGAGCTTGGCGATGTCCCCCGCCCCGGGGACGCTCATCGGCTCGGCCCGGACCGTGGCCCCGAGCTCCCGGGCCCTGGCCACGGCGGCCGCGCAGTCGTCGACCGCGAAGTACGGCAGCCAGTAGGCGCCCGCCTGCTGCTCGATGGGGTCGTCCGCGACGTCGGCGACGCCGCCGAACATGTCGTCCTGGGTGCCCTCGCCTGGGTTCACCGTCGTGTACGTGTACTCCTCGCTCATGGGGACCTCGTACGCGTTCCACCCGAAGACCGAGCGGTAGAAGGCGAGCGCCGCCGGGACGTCCGGGGTGTAGAGCTCGCTCCAGGTGAGGGCGCCGGTCTGCTTGATGACGCCGAGGCCGTGGTTGGTGCCCGGCTGCCAGATGGAGAACGGGACGCCCGTCGCGTCCGTGAAACCGGCCATGCGGCCGAGGTCCGCGACGTCCATGATCCCGAACGTGCCGCTGCCACCGGCCTGTTCGACCGCCTTGGCCGTCGCGTCGGCGTCCGGTGTCTTGAAGTACGTCGACCAGACGGGGGCGCCTTCCTCCGCGGGGACCGCCATGCCGCCCGCGACCGTCTCGCCTCCCAGCTTGAACAGGCTGTAGCCGCCGAACTCGGGGGCGCCCTGCTCGAATTCCCAGCCGAGCAGGCCGCCGTAGAACACCGCCGCCGCCTGGAGGTCGGGTGTGCCCAGATCCACCCAGATCGGGGCACCCGTGAGGTACGTGGGATTGAGCATGATCGACTCCTTTGTCGCATCTCACTTCCGTGCTGAAGAGTCTGGCACTCGGCACTGACAATGGCGTGACCCGCCATTTTGTAAAGGCTCGAAGTTTCTGAGAGCGCTCTCAGTCACAACTCTTGACGGCACTGCGGGCCCTCGGAACAGTGGGGCACCGCAATCCCCACCCCTCCACATCCCCCCACACTCTTCAGGAGTCCTCCGTGATATCGCGCCGCGCATTCCTGACCGCAACGGCCGCCACCGCGGGCGCCCTCTCCTACCCGGCCTGGGGCAGCGCCCTCAGCCCCGGCGCCCAGGCCGCCCCCGCCACCTGTGAACTCGCCCTGCGCAACGCCTCGTTGCCCGGCCAGGTGCACGCCTATGTCACCGGGCACGAACAGGGCACCGACCGCTGGGTGCTGCTCAAGCCGGACGGCGGCGTCTACCGGCCCGACTCCCCCTCGGCCCCGCAGACCCCGCTGCCCGTCGACTGCGCCATCCCCCTCGGCGCCGCGGGCTCGGACCCAAAGGCTCTGACTCTCCCTCAGATGTACGGCGCCCGCGTCTACTTCGTCCGGGACGACAAGCTCGACTTCTTCCTCAACCCGGGCCCGGCCCTCGTGGAGCCCGCCTTCGCGACGCCCGAGGACCCCAACTACCAGCGCACGTGGTCGTTCTGCGAGTTCACCTTCAACCCGCAGCAGCTGTACGCCAACATCAGCTATGTCGACCTGGTCACGGCGCTGCCCATCGGACTGACCCTGGAGGGCGACGCCACGCACACCGTGAAGGCGCTCCCGGACGGCGCCGTCGACAAGATCGCGAGCGACCTCGCCGCGCAGGCCGCGAAGGACGGCCAGCCCTGGGACAAGCTCGTCATCAAGGGCGACGGCGGCGTGCTGCGCGTCATCTCCCCGCAGAACCTCATGGCGCCCTACTTCGGCGACCCCGACCGCATGCCGTTCCGCGACTACTGGAACGCGTACATCGACCAGGTCTGGGAGAAGTACCGCGGCGCCGACCTGAAGATCGACCTCCAGGGCGGGCGCGGCGTGCGCACGGGCCGGGTCAGCGGCGACACGCTCACCTTCGACGGCGGCCACACCTTCGCCAAGCCCACCTCGAAGGACATCTTCACCTGCAACCACGGGCCGTTCGCCAACAACCCGAACGACCCCGACGACAAGAAGGGCCTGCTCGCCCGCCTCGCCGCCGGGTTCAACCGGAGCATCATGCTCACCCACCCCGAGCAGCCGAACGGGACGACGTCCGGCGACTACTACAAGGACGCCGTCACCAACCACTGGTCGCGCGTCGTGCACGCCAACTCCCCGATCGGGTACGCGTTCCCGTACGACGACGTGCGCCCGGACGGCCAGCCGGACGTGTCGGGGGCGGCGTTCGACGGCAACCCGCGGCGGTTCACGGTGAGCGTGGGCTCGTAGCGGATTCTGCCTGGCCTGCTAGGCCGAGGCCCGCCGCACCAGGGCCGTCGGCAGCACGACGCCGGCCGGTCCGGCACCTTCCTCCGTGCCGGTCCCCCGGCCCCGCCGCAGCAGCTGGGCGGCCATCAACCGGCCCATCTCCTCGATGTCCTGACGGACCGTCGTCAGCGGTGGGTCGGTCTGCTCGGCGACCGGCAGCATGTCGTCGAAGCCGACCACTGCCACGTCCTGCGGCACCCGCCGCCCGTGCTCCCGCAGCACCCGCAGGGCCCCGGCCGCCGAGAGGTCGTTGGCCGCGAACACGGCGTCCAACTCAGGTGCGCGGGCGAGGAGTTCCCGCATCGCGCGCTCGCCGCCCGCCGGGGTGAAGTCGCCGTGCGCGACGAGTGCGGGGGCCGCGTCCCCGACCACGTCGCGGTAGCCGTCGAGCCGGTCGGCCGCCGACGTCTGGTCGAGGGCGCCGGTGATGTGGGCGACGCGGGTGCGGCCGAGGGCGACCAGGTGGCGCACGGCCTCGCGGGCGCCACCGCGGTTGTCGACGTCCACGTAGGAGGGGCCGGCGGCGCCCGTGGCCCCCGGGGCGGCCCCGGTCTCCGTCGTCCAGCCGGGGCGCCCGCCGAACACGGTGGGCACCCCCGCGGCCTCGATGATGGCCGGAAGCGGGTCGTCGAGGTGCAGCGAGAAGACCAGGGCGCCGTCGACGTGGCCGCCCGCGAGATAGCGTCCGACCCGCTCGTGGTCGGCCCTGCCCTCGGTGAGCAGCAGCACCAGCTGGACGTCGCGGGCCGTCAACTCCTTGCTGATGCCGCGCAGTTGAAGAGCGAAGAACGGGTCCGCGAAGACCCTGGTCTCCGGCTCCGCGATGACGACCGCGACCGCGTCGTGGCGCCGGGTGACGAGGCTGCGGGCGGCGCGGTTGGGCACGTATCCGAGCTCTTTGACCGCTGCTCTGACCTTCTCGGCGAGTGAGTCGCGCACCCCTTCGTCGCCGTTGACGACGCGGGACACGGTGGCCCGGGACACGCCCGCGCGGACGGCCACGGCCTCCAGAGTGGGTCGCTCCTGCGGCACCTGCGGCTCCTCGGCGGCCGGGGACACGGTCGGGCGCCAGCGTAGCGGCAGGACGCGGACGCCGAGATCGTCCGGCCCTGAGCCGATACCTGAGCCGAGACCTGAGCCGGGCCCTGGGCCAGGCCCGCACGCGACCGGCGCTGGACCGGCACGTGATCGGCGCGTGACCGGCGCGACGGCAGGAATCGGACAGCGGGGGCGGCGGAGGGTGTCCGGAACGGACATTGTTGCCGGGGCGGGCGTCATGGAGGATTCATGGGGACATTCCGGGGGACGGCGCGGCTGGTGAGGCCGGGGCCCGTGGGCGCGCGCGGGAGCGTGCCCACGAGGGCAGGATCACGGGGAGTGCGACCACGGGACCACGGGGAGTACGAACGGCATGACGCAAGCAGCGCGGATACCGGACGGCATCGCACCGGGCCGGGCCCCCGCGGGATCCCAGGCGGTCCAGCGCGCCCTGGACGTCCTGCACTCCTTCCACGACAACGGCCCCGACCTGAGCGCGTCCGAACTGGCCCGCCGCCTCGGCCTGTCCACGTCGACGGCTCACCGGCTCGCCCGCACGCTCGTGAGCGCCGGGTTCCTGGAGCAGGACGCGCGCACGGCCCGCTACCGCCTCGGCCCCACCGTGACCGAGCTGGGCCGCCTCTCGTACCACCAGCGCGGTCTGCATCTGGCCGCTCCCGAACTCGCCGACCTCGCCGAGCGCACCCGCGCCGCGGCCGAACTGGCGCTGCGCAGTGGGCCGCACGCGGTGATCGTGGCGGGCGGCCCGGTCACCCCCGAGGTGGGCCTGCGCCGCCCGCTGCGCTCGACGGCCCTCGGCAGGGTCCTGCTGGCCTGGCCGCGCCCGGGTGACGGCGATGCCGCGCCCGTCACCGAACCGGGCGCCCTGGAGGCGGAGTTGGACGGCATCCGTATGGAGGGCCACGCCCACGCCGTCGGTGAGTCGACCCCCGAGACGCGCACCCTCGCGGTCCCCGTGCTCGACCGCTGCGGCCATGCCCGCTTCGCCCTCGCGGTCCGCGCGGCCCCGGAGCTGCTCACCGACGCCAACACCCCGTGGTTCCTGGCCCAGGCCCGTGCCTGCGCCCGCGCCCTGGAGGTGCTGCTCCTGCCGCCCGCGGAGCGCCGCGCCCCGGAGGCGTGAGCGCCGCTCCCCGGCAGCGTGGACGCCGCTCCCCTCACCGGTCCGCTCACGGCTGCGCGTCGTCGCGCCACCTTTCCGCCTGGTCGCATTCCTTCAGGCGTACGAAGGGAATCCGCCGCCCCGCGGCCCGGAAGCTCTCCGTCGTGCCGTCCGTCTCGAACCCCATGTAGCCGCAGAGGACGCGGGCGGCGCGCGGGTGCCGGGGCGCGTAGGCCGCCATGACCTCGCCGCCCTCCTCCGGGGAGAGGAAGTGGGCGGTGACCGCGCGATAGCGGCGCCCCGTCTGGATGGTGGCCCGTGGGGTGTGCCGCAGGTTCTGGTACCACTGGGCCCTCGGCCCGAAGCCGGAGGCGACCGTCCAGGTGCGGTGCTCCGGGTCGTGGGCCACGACCTCGATGACCACGCGCCGCGGCGCCCCGGAGCGGCGCCCGGTGTGCACCAGGAGCAGCAGCCGGTTCCCGAAGAGCGGCCCGAGCCCCAGCCGGTACGCGTGGATGGGCAGGCGCGCCACGGCCCGCTGCCATCCGGTGAGCGGCTCGGGCCGCCGTACGCCGTCGTGCGTGCCTGTCGCGGGCTGCTGCGGTTCCGCTGCCATGTCGGCCTCCTCGCCCATGTCGGCCTCCCCACCGAAATCCTCGCCGAAAGTCACCCGGGCGCGCCTGGTGAAGGCCCCGTCCCGCCCCTCGGCGGCCCCGGGAGCGGCGCGCGGGGGCCGCACGGGCGCCCCCTTCGGCCCCGGGCCCGCGCCCCCCTCAGCGGCCCGCCGAAGCCTTCCGTACATCTGCCCTGACCTGGGCTTTCGTCGAATTTCGGCCTACCTTTCGAGGACTGCTCGAGGACTGCTCGAGGACTGTGAAAGGGGGCCGGATGGACCGGAACATACGCACGGTCGACGACGTACTGAAGCTCATGGACGAGTTGTTCGCGCCGGGGGCCGACCGGTGGACGGACGCGGGGTCCGACTGGTGGGACGGGTTCTACGCGGACCGCTCCAAGGAGGTCCCGTTCTTCGTGGCGAAGCCCGACGAGAGCCTGGTCTCGTACGGGGAGCGCGGGCTCCTGCCCCGAGGGGGACGCGCCCTCGATCTGGGGTGCGGCCCCGGGCGCAACTCCCTCCACCTGGCCGCCCAGGGGTTCGAGGTGGACGCCGTCGACCTGTCCGCCACGGCGGTGGCCTGGGCCCGGGAGCGTGCGGCGGAGGCGGGCGTTCCGGGCGCGGGGGCGGGCGGGATCCGGTTCCTGCAGGGGGACGCCTTCGCGCTGTCCGCGAGCGACGCACCGTCCGGGGCCGAGCTGGTCGGGCCGTACGACGTGATCTGTGACTCCGGCTGCTTCCACCATCTGCCGCCGCACCGCCGCGTCAGCTATCTCGCCCTGCTGGAGCGGCTGCTCGCGCCCGGAGGCCATCTCTTCCTGACCTGTTTCGCCGAGGGGGAGTCGGGGGGTTCCGAACTGCCCGACGCCGCCTTCTACGGCGAGGCACGGCTGCACGGAGGGCTCGCCTATACGCCGGAGTCACTGCGGTGGATCTTCGCCGACCTGACGGAGGTGGAGCTGCGCCGCATGCGCGACGAGGCCCCCGAATCGCCGTTCTTCGGTGCGCCCTTCCTGTGGACCGCCCTGTTCAGGCGCGGACCAGGCACCGGGACGGGTCCGGGAAGCTGACGCCTCAGTCGTCGTGGCGCGCCCTGCTCGGCTGGACCCGCTTCGGCTCCCCCGGCATCTTCGGGTACTCCGGGGGATACGGCAGATCGCCGAGGCCCCGGTCGCGCTCGTCGCGGTCGGCGAGTTCGAGGAGGGCGTCGAGGGCGTACGCCTGCTGCTCCATGTCGGCGTGCACGTCGCCGAGCCGGGCGTAGCGGGCGGGCATCGTCGCGATGTCGAAGTCCTCGGGCCCGGCGTCGTCGAGCTCGTCCCAGCGCAGCGGGGCCGAGACGGGGGCGTGCGGGCGGGCGCGCACCGAGTAGGCGGAGGCGATGGTGCGGTCGCGGGCCGTCTGGTTGTAGTCGACGAAGATGCGTGTCCCCCGCTCCTCCTTCCACCACGCGGTCGTCACCGCGTCCGGCATGCGCCGCTCAAGCTCCCGACCGCAGGCGATCGCCGCGCGCCGCACCTCGGTGAAGGTCCAGCGCGGTGCGATCGGCACGAAGACGTGCAGTCCGCGTCCGCCGGACGTCTTCGGCCAGCCCTTGAGGCCGCCGAACTCCTCCAGTACGGCGGCGAGTTCATGGGCCGCGCGGACCGCGTCCGCGTAGTCGGTGCCCGGCTGCGGATCGAGGTCGAGGCGGAGCTCGTCGGGGTGGTCGGGGTTCTCGCGCCGGACCGGCCAGGGGTGGAAGGTGAGGGTCCCGTACTGGGCGGCCCAGATGACGGCGGCCACCTCGGTGGGGCAGATCTCGTCGGCGGTGCGGCCGCTGGGGAAGGCGATGGTGCCGGTGGGGATCCAGTCGGGGAGGTTCTTGGGGGCGCGCTTCTGGTAGAAGGACTCGCCGCTCACCCCGTCCGGGTAGCGCTCCAGGGTCGTGGGCCGGTCCTTGAGGGCGCGCACGATGCCGTCGCCGACCGCCAGGTAGTACTGGGCGAGGTCGAGCTTGGTGAACCCGCGCTCCGGGAAGAAGACCTTGTCGGGGCTGGACAGGCGCACCGTCCGCTCCCCCGCCTCCAGCTCCACCGCAGCACCCATGCGCACCACGCTAGGCGCAACGGACAGACAGCGCATACCGGGGCAGAGTGGCCCAGGAAATCGGGCGATACAGGACGACAAGGCAGAGAATCGGAGCATGGATCTGCCGGTGATGCCGCCCGTGAAGCCCATGCTCGCCAAGCCCGTGGCGAAGATCCCGCCGGACATGCAGTACGAGGCGAAGTGGGACGGGTTCCGGGCGGTCGTCTTCCGTGACGGCGACGAGATCGAGCTCGGCAGCCGCACGGGCAAGCCCCTGACCCGCTACTTCCCCGAGCTGGTGGCGGCCCTGCGGGAGCGGCTGCCCGCGCGCTGCGTGCTGGACGGCGAGATCGTGATCGCCCGGGACGGACGGCTCAACTTCGACGCGCTCACCGAACGCATCCACCCCGCAGAGTCCCGCGTGGCCCTGCTCGCCGAGCGCATCCCGGCCTCCTTCGTCGCCTTCGACCTGCTGGCCCTCGGCGACACGTCGCTGCTGGACGTCCCCCTGGGCGACCGCCGCGCCCGACTGGTGACGGCCCTCTCCGGCGCCACGGCACCCGTCCACGTCGCCCCGGCGACCACCGAACGCGACGTGGCGCAGCGGTGGTTCGAGGAGTTCGAGGGGGCGGGTCTCGACGGGGTCATCGCCAAGCCGCTCGACCTGCGGTACCGCCAGAACGAACGCCTCATGTTCAAGATCAAGCACGAGCGCACCGCGGACTGCGTGGTGGCGGGCTACCGCTTCCACAAGAGCGGCCCCGTCGTGGGCTCGCTGCTGCTCGGCCTCCACGACGACCGGGGCGCCCTCCACCACGTGGGCGTCTGCGCCGCGTTCTCGATGAAGCGCCGCGCGGAGCTGGTGGAGGAACTGGAGCCGCTGCGCATGGAGTCGACGGCCGGCCACCCCTGGGCGGCGTGGACGGACGAGTCCGCGCACGCCTCGGCCCGCATGCCCGGCGCACCCAGCCGCTGGTCCGGCAAGAAGGACCTGTCGTGGGTGCCGCTGCGGCCGGAGCGGGTCTGCGAGGTGGCGTACGACCACATGGAGGGCGGGCAGCGCTTCCGGCACACCGCCCGCTTCCGCACCTGGCGCCCGGACCGGACTGCGGAGAGCTGCACGTACGCGCAGCTGGAGGAGCCGGTCAGCTACGACCTCGGCGAGATCCTGGGCTGACCGGCGCCCTCCCGGTCAGCTCAGCGGGGCACCTTCTCCCAGCTCTCGTCGGGCTTTCCGTTGCAGGTGTACTGGATGAGCTGCGTGCCCTTCGTGGCCGTCGAGCCGATGGCCAGGCACTTGCCGGAGTAGACGTTGCGCAGGGTCTTGGTGCCGTCGTCGTACCACCACTTCTCGTCGACCGCGCCGTTGCAGGTGTACTGGATCACCTTGGCGCTGTTGCCGAGCTGGGAGCCGACGCCCATGCACTTGCCCGAATACTCGTTCCGTACGAAGTAGGCGGTCTTCCCGTTCGCGTCCTTGGTGTTCTCGAACACCCAGCGCTCGTCGCGGGTGTTGGTGCAGCCCCACTGGATGACGGGGGCGCCGTTCCCGATCTTGTTGGCGCCGCCCGCGCACAGGGCGCTGTAGGAGTTGCGCAGGTAGACGCTGTGGTCGGCGGCCCGCGGCTTGAGCGAGAAGACGACGTTGTTGCCGATGTCCTCGTTGATGCCCCACAGGCGGCCGGAGGACGGCGCGTACGACAGATTCTGCGTCAGGCTCGGCGAGCGGGTCAGGACGGTGGGGACCTGGCCGGGCTTCGCCTGGTAGATGCAGGAGTAGGAGTGCTTGTCGGTCGGGTCGGAGTCACCCATGTAGCCGTTGGGGCACTGCGCCGACAGGTAGTAGTACGTGCCGTCCGTCGCGACGCCCTGCAACTGCCGTACCGGAGCCTTGAATCCACCGGTCGAGGTGGTCGAGCCGACCGTGTCGCCGTTGTCCGCGCGCGGCAGGGCGGTGGCCGGGTTCAGCGGCCACCGGGCCACCCGGGCGACGGGCCCCGTGTCGGCCTTGTAGTACTCGCCGGACACGAGGTGGTCGACGCCGCCGCTGCGGTCCAGGCTCAGGGAGCCGAGGCAGGGCCGGCTGTCGCTGGGCTCGGCGGGGCAGTAGCGCGCGTCCTTGCCGGGCTCGATCTGGTAGCGGCCGACCATGGGCAGGGCCCACTGGTGCCAGCGCGCGGTGGACACGCCGTCATGGATGCCGGTCAGCCCGGAACTGGCCCCCATCTTCCACAGGTTCTGGAAGTCATAGACCTGCAGTTCGTTGCCGTTGGCCACGAAGAGCTTGTTGCCGTACCAGACCATGCCGTCCGTGTGGACGTTGGTGACCGGCTTGAAGTCGGCACCCGATCCGGAGCCCGTCGGCTCGACCAGCAGGACGTGGCCGTAACTCCGGTCCTTTCCGGTCGAGTTGAGGATGGAGATCCGGCCGAACCGGTCCTGAGCCTCTGCGTCGCCGTAGAGCCAGCTCGCCACGTACAGGTGGTGGCCGTCGACGGTGCCGCCGGGCTGCGCGTCATGCGAGGCGGTCAGGCCCTGGGGGCGCCAACCGCCCTTGGTCGAGTAGGAGTTGGTGGTGCTGTCGGTCTCGTCCCAGCAGAAGCCGTTGTACTGGAACGTGCCGTTGATGCCGGTGGTGTGGCACAGGGGGCGCCCGGCGTGCTGCCGCGAGAGCGCGACGGAGGCGGGCGTCACCTTCTGCACGGCGCCGGACTGCTCGACGCCGCGGATCGCGGCCCCGTACGCGTCGTAGTCCTTCGTGCGGTCGATCTTCAGGTGGAAGTTGCCGTACACGCTCTTGGGCAGCGCTGTCAGCGGACCCTCCGCCGCGTCCCCTCCGGCCGCGGCGGCAGGCCCCGCGGTGACCAGCGCGAGCGCGACCGTGACGAGGGCCATCAGCGCCGCGAGCACCCCGCGCGGAGATCTGGAATATTTACTCGATTTCACGGTCAAACACCCTAGCTGCCACCACTGACAGTCACACTCACCCGCCGACCTAGGCACACCTCGCGCCCCACGGGACGCTTTCGCGCCAACCCTTGGCCGGTGATCGCGTCCGCCTTCCGCCCCATCGGCGCCGACCGTAAGCTCCGCGCCTGATACGGCAGTTACCTCGGGTAAGGGGACGGGAGCATGGGTCGTACGGAGCAGGGGAGCACCACGCGGCGGAGCTTCGTCGCGGGTGCGGCCGCGGTCGGCGGGGCGGCGGCACTCGGGGTGGGAGCGGGGGCGCAGCCGGCGACGGCGGCGGCCCCGGGGAGCGCCCGACAGGCGGGCGGCGGGCGGCAGTCGGTGGCCGTCCTCGGCGGCGGCGTGGCCGGACTCACGGCCGCGCACGAGCTCGCGGAGCGCGGCTTCGCCGTCACCGTCTACGAGCGCCGGGCGCTCGGCGGCAAGGCGCGCAGCATGGACGTGCCGAAGAGCGCGAGGGGCAACCGCAAGCCGCTGCCCGGTGAGCACGGGTTCCGGTTCATCCCGGGGATCTATCACAACCTCCCCGACACGATGCGCCGCATCCCCTTCCCGGGGAACGCCCACGGCGTCTGGGACAACCTGGTCGCGCCGCCGGAGATGATGTTCGCGCGGACCGGGCGGGAGGACCTGCGCGCCCCGATCCCGTGGAAGGACGGCACGCCGCCCGACCTCACACCGGACGACATCGCCCGCGCCCTCACCGGGTTCCTCCAGACCGTCACCAACCTCCCGGCGCACGAGACCGCGTACTTCGTCAATCGCGGCCTGGTCTTCCTCACCAGCTGCGACGAGCGCCGCAACGACCAGTGGGAGTCGACTCCTTGGTGGGACTTCACCAAGGCGGCGAAGATGTCGAAGGACTACCAGCGCATCCTCGCCATCGGCGTCACCCGCAACATCGTGGCGACCAAGGCGGAGGAGGCCAGCACCCGCACGGTGGGCACGCTGGGTGAGGCGTTCGTGTTCAACCTGCTCGGCCAGGGCGCGGACGGACCGCCCGACCGGATCCTCAACCTGCCCACCAACGAGGCGTGGATCGACCCGTGGGTGACCCATCTCACGTCGCTCGGCGTGGAGTTCAGGATCGGTTGGACCGTGCGCGAACTGGGCTTCGGCGGGGGCCGGATCACCAAGACCGTGATCGAGGACCCCGACGGCGTACGCCGGGACGTCGTCGCCGACCACTATGTGCAGGCCATGCCGGTGGAACACGCGCGCGAGACGTGGAGCGCCGAACTGAAGGCGGCGGACCCGCAGTTGGCGCGCTGCGACAAGCTGGAGACGGACTGGATGACCGGCATCCAGTTCTATCTCACCGAGTCGCCGGACACCGTGGACGGCCACTTCAACTGCATCGACTCGCCGTGGTCGCTCACCGCCATCGCGCAGGCCCGGCACTGGAAGGGCCGCGACTTCCCCAAGGACTACGGCGACGGCACCGCCGTGGACTGTCTGTCGGTGGACATCTCCGAGTGGGACAAGAAGGGGATCCTGTACGGCAAGACGGCCAAGCAGTGCACGCGCGAGGAGGTCGCCAAGGAGGTGTGGGCGCAGCTGAAGGCCGCGCTCAACGACACCGGCAAGACGGTGCTGCGCGACAGCGCGCTGCACTCCTGGTTCCTGGACCCGGGCGTGGACGGCATCGGCACCCCGCACCCCACCAACGAGGACCAGCTCCTGATCCACCCGGTGGGCACCCTGCACAACCGCCCCTCCTCCGCCACAAAGATCCCGAACCTCTTCCTGTCGGGTGACTACGTGGCCGTCGACATCGACCTGGCGACCATGGAGGGCGCCAACGCCTCGGCCCGCCAGGCGGTCAACGCCCTGCTCGATGAGGTGGGTTCGGACGCGGCGCGGTGCACGGTGACGCCGCTGCACCGGATCCCCGCGATCGAGGCCCTCAAGCGCCACGACCGCGTCCGCTACAAGCTGGGCCTGCCGAACGCCCTCGACCTGGGCTGAACCGACGTGCGGGCCGGGGCCGACGGCTGCGCCGCACCCATGGGACAGGGCTGAACCAACCGCCTTTCTGGGTAAGCCACTTCCCATGAGGCTTCGCAGCACGGCTCTGGCGACGGTGGCGGCCCTCGCCTTCCTGGCACCCGCCTGCACGCTGAGCGGCGGCACGCACCCGGACGGGGACGTGCCGCCGACCGGCCCCGGGCAGCGCGGCCGGGTGCTCGCCGTGAAGATCGACAACGTCGGCCCGGCGCGCCCCCAGACCGGGCTCGGCGCCGCGGACGTGGTGTACGCGGAGCAGGTGGAGGCGGGTCTCAGCCGCCTGATGGCGGTGTACGCGACGCGTGTGCCGCCCGTCGTGGGCCCGGTGCGCAGCGCGCGTGAGACGGACCTGGAGCTGCTCCGCCAGTTCGGGAGTCCGACGCTCGCCTACTCCGGCGCCCAGTCGAAGCTGCACCCCCTGATCGAGTCGGCGCCCCTGCGCGCGCTGTCGCCCGGCAAGGCCCCGGCCGACGCCTACTACCGGGGCACGACCAGGCCCGCGCCGCACAACCTCTTCCTGCGCCCGGCCGCCCTCAAGTCCGCCCCGAGCGCGGGCAGCCTCGCCGACACGGGCTTCCGCTTCGGCCCGCGCCCGGCCGGGGGCACCCCGAAGACACGGGCCACGGTCCGCTTCCCCGCGGCCCGCTTCACCTTCGACTGGGTGGAGTACGAAGGGCGTTGGCGGGTCTCGATGGACGGGCGGCGGGCGCGCACGACGGACAGCGGCGAGGTCGCCCCGGCGACCGTCGTCATCCAGTACGTGACGGTGCGCCAGTCCCGCTTCCACGACCGCTCGGGCAACAACTCCCCCTTCTCCGAGACGGTCGGCTCGGGCAGGGCCCAGGTGCTGCGCGACGGCCGCGCCTACGACGCCCGCTGGGACCGTCCCGCTCCGGACGACGGCACCGGCTTCACGACGCCGGACGGCGAGCCGCTGCCGTTCGCGAAGGGGCAGGTGTGGGTGGTGTTCGCGAAGGCGTGACGCGGCGCGGACTCCTCCGGTGAAGGCGACTCGACCGGTGAGGGCGAACTCAGCCGGTGAGGGCGGTGGTGTCGGGGTCGCGCAGCCCCTCCGCCGCGTCGGCCACCCGCTGGATCAGCTCGAAGAACACGGTCTGTTCGGCGGTGGAGAGCGGGGCGAGGAAGATCTGGTTCATCCGGGCGGTGCGCACCGTCAACTTGCGGTGGGTGCGCCTGCCCTCGGCGGTGAGCCGCAGTGAGAAGCGCCGGCCGTCGTCCGGGTCGCGCACCTTGTCGAGCAGCTCGCGCCGGGTGAGGCGCCCGACGACCTCCGCGACGGTCGAGCGGTCCAGGCCCACGCGCTCGCCGACCGTGCGCTGATCGAGGCCCGGCTCGGCCACGAGGGTGTTCAGGACGGCGAACTGCGGCGAGGTGATCTCCTCGGAGACCATCGTGTTCCACAGCAGGTAGTGCGCCTGCTGCAGTCGCCGGGCCAGGTGCCCGGGGTGGGTGCTGAGGTCCACGGCGGCGGCCACGACGGCCCTCCTTGACTCGGCTTCTGCTCGGGATGCTGCCCGGATTCCACTCGGGATGTTGCCCGGACTTTTCCGTTGGTGCACGGAACGATACCCCCTCTTGACGGCTCAACCATCAAGTGACAGCGTGCTGAACAGTTCAATCAGATCGTCAGTGCACTGACTACTTATCGAGGTGCTGCACGGATGGACAAGGTGGTGTCCACGGCCGCGGAGGCGGTGGCCGACATCGGCGAGGGAGCCACGCTCGCGGTCGGCGGGTTCGGCCTCAGCGGCGTCCCCGACGTACTGATCGCGGCGCTCCACGCGCGCGGCGTCGGCGGCCTCGGTGTGGTGTCGAACAACTGCGGGGCCATGGACGCGGGTCTCGCGGTGCTCCTGTCCGCGGGCCGCATCGCGCGCGTGACCGGCTCGTACATCGGCGCCAACAAGGAGTTCGCCCGCCAGTACCTGGCGGGGGAGCTGGAGGTCGAGCTGATCCCGCAGGGCACGCTCGCGGAGCGGCTGCGGGCCGGGGGCTGCGGGATCCCCGCGTTCTACACCCCGGCCGGGGTCGGCACACAGGTCGCCGAGGGCGGCCTGCCCTGGCGGTACGACGGCCAGGGCGAGGTCGCGCTCGCCTCACCGCCCAAGGAGGTGCGGGAGTTCGACGGCACGGAGTACGTGCTCGAGCGCGGCATCCGCACCGACTTCGCCCTGGTGCGGGCGGCGCGGGGCGACCGGCACGGCAACCTCGTCTTCGCCAGGTCGAGCCGCAACTTCAACCCCCTTGCGGCGATGGCGGGCCGGGTCACCCTCGCGGAGGTGGAGGAGCTGGTCGAGCCCGGCGTCCTCGACCCGGACGAGGTGCATCTGCCGGGGATCTTCGTGCAGCGGGTGCTGGCGCTGACGCCCGAGCAGGCGGCGGACAAGCGGATCGAGCGGCGGACGGTTTCGGGGGCGCCCGCCGCCGGGACGACTGCGGTGCCCTCGGCCGGGACAGCTGCGGCGCCCACGACGGAGAGGACGGTGAGGGCCTGATGGCCTGGACCCGCGAGGAAATGGCCGCGCGCGCCGCGCGGGAGCTGCGCGACGGGCAGTACGTGAACCTGGGCATCGGCCTGCCCACCCTCATCCCCAACCACCTGCCCCCGGGCGTCGAGGTGGTCCTGGAGTCGGAGAACGGCATCCTCGGCGTGGGCCCCTACCCCACCGAGGACGAGGTGGACCCCGACCTGATCAACGCGAGCAAGGAGACCGTCACGGCCCTGCCCGGCGCCTCCTGCTTCGACTCGGCGCTCTCCTTCGGGATGATCCGCGGCGGCCACATCGACGTCGCCGTGCTCGGCGCGATGCAGGTCTCCGCGCGCGGGGACCTCGCCAACTGGGCCGTACCGGGAAAGCTCGTCACCGGGATCGGCGGCGCGATGGACCTGGTGCACGGGGCCCGCACGGTCATCGTGACGATGACGCACACCGCGAAGGACGGCTCTCTGAAGCTGGTCGAGGAGTGCGACCTGCCGCTGACCGGGCGCGCGTGCGTGGACCGGGTCATCACCGACCTCGGCGTCCTGGACGTGGTGGCGGGCGAGGGGCTGGTGCTCGTGGAGTGTGCGCCGGGGGTGAGCGTGGAGGAGGTCGTCGGGAGGACGGCGGCGCGGGTGCGGGTCTCCGTAGAGGGCGATTCGGGGAGCGGCGCCTCCGTAGAGGGCGTGCTCGGGGGCGGCGCCTCCGAAGAGGGCGGTTTCGCAGGTGGCGTCTCCGAAGAGGGCGGCTCCCGGGATGCCACCTCCGAGGAAGCCCGCCACTCATCCTCCGTCTACGAAGGGAGCCCCCAGCCATGACCGTTCGCACCACTCCCCTGCCCGAGGGCCTGGGTCAGCAGGCGATCGACGACGAGGTGGCCAAGGTGGAGGCCACCGCCCCGCCCGGACGCGCGCACCCGCCGCGCGACTACCCGCCGTACCGCAGCAGCCACTTGCGCCACCCCCACCAGCCCCTCGTCCCGCTGCGGGACCCGGAGGCGGTGGAGCTGACGGGACCCGCCTTCGGGGTCACGGACGTCACCGCCCTGGACCGGGACCTGACCCGCCGGCACCCGGGCGAGCCCCTCGGGGAGCGCATCACCGTGTCCGGGCGGGTCCTGGACCGCCAAGGGCGGCCGGTGCGCGGCCAGTTGGTGGAGCTGTGGCAGGCCAACGCCTCCGGCCGGTACGCCCACCAGCTCGACCAGCACCCCGCGCCCCTCGACCCGAACTTCACCGGGTTCGGCCGCTGCCTCACCGATGACGAGGGCCACTACGCCTTCACCACGATCAAGCCGGGCGCCTACCCGTGGCGCAACCACGTCAACGCCTGGCGGCCCGCGCACATCCACTTCTCACTCTTCGGCTCGGCGTTCACGCAGCGCCTCGTCACGCAGATGTACTTCCCCGGGGACCCGCTCTTCCCGTACGACCCGGTGCTGCGCTCCGTCACCGACACCTCCGCGCGCGAGCGCCTCGTCGCCGCCTACGACCACGACCTGTCCGTCCCGGAGTGGTCGCTCGGCTACCGCTGGGACATCGTCCTCGACGGCCCGTCCGCGACCCTCTTCGAGGAAGGCGAGCACCACTGATGGCACCCGCGATGCCGTACGCCCCCACTCCCTCCCAGACCGTCGGCCCCTTCTACGGGTACGCGCTGCCCTTCCCGCGCGGCGGCGAGGTCGCCCCGGCCGGCCACCCGGACACCATCACCCTGCACGGGTACGTGTACGACGGCGCCGGAACTCCCGTACCGGACGCGCTCATAGAGACCTGGCAGCCGGGCCCCGACGGCTCGCGCGCGGGGGCGCCCGGCTCGCTGCGGCACGACCCCGTCACGGGGCGGGTCGTCGGCCGGGACGGCGTCGCGTTCACCGGCTTCGGGCGGGTGCCCACGGACGCGGACGGACACTGGGCGGTGCGCACGCTGCCCCCGGGCGGCTGCTCGTACATCGCGGTGGCCGTCTTCGCGCGCGGGCTGCTGCATCACCTGTACACGCGCACGTACCTGGTGGACGAACCGGGAGACGCGCTGCTGGCCTCCCTCGCCCCGGAGCGGCGCGCGACGCTCGTCGCCCGCCCGGAGCCGCTGCGCTCGTACCGCTTCGACATCCGCCTCCAGGGTGCGGGCGAGACGGTCTTCCTGGAGTTCCCGTGAGCGCTGAGGTTCCCGTGAGCGCTGAAGTTCCAGGGAATGGTGGGGTTCCCGTGAACAGTGAGGCTCCTATGAGCGGCGGGCTCCTCGGCCCCGTCTGGGCGGGTTCCGCGGCCGACGCCGCGACGGCCGATCCCGCCTTCCTCCAGGCCCTGTTGGACGCGGAGGCGGCCCTGACGCGCGCCCAGGCGGCGGTCGGGACCGCCCCCGTGCAGGCCGCACGGGCGGTCACCGAGGCGGCCGACGCCGCCCGCTTCGACACCCGCGACCTCGCGCTCCGCGCGCGGGACGGCGGCAACCCGGTGATCCCGCTGGTCGCCGACCTCACGGCGGCCGTCCCGGCCCACGCGGCCCCGTATGTGCACCGGGGAGCGACGAGCCAGGACATCGTCGACACGGCCCTGATGCTCGTCGCGCGCCGCGTCCTCGGCCCGGTCCTCACGGATCTGGCCCGCACGGAACACGCCCTGGCCCGGCTCGCCGCCCGCCACCGGGACACCCCGATGCCCGGCCGCACGCTCACGCAGCACGCGGTGCCCACCACCTTCGGGCTGAAGGCGGCGGGCTGGCGCTCCCTGGTCCTGGACGCCCGGGACCGGCTGACGTCGGTGCGGGACGCACTGCCGGTACAACTGGGCGGCGCAGCGGGGACGTTGGCGGCCTTCGAGGCGTACGGGACTTTCGAGGCACACAGGAGTCGTAAGGCTCACGGGAGTCTCGAGGTGCACGGGAGTCGTGAGCGGTCCGGGAGTCTTGAGGGGTCCGGAAGTGCCGGGTACGCCGCCGGCGGCGTACCCGGCACGGACCTCCTCGCCGCCTACGCCCGCGAACTCCCCCTCGCCGAGCCCGCCCTGCCCTGGCACACGCTCCGCACGCCCGTCGCGGACCTCGCCGCCGCTCTGGCGTTCACGGCGGGCGCCCTCGGCAAGACGGCCGCGGACGTGCTCACCCTCTCCCGTACGGAGATCGCGGAGCTGTCCGAGGGCACCCGTGGCGGCTCCTCCGCGATGCCGCACAAGGCGAACCCCGTCGGCGCCACCCTCATCGCCGCGGCCGCGCGCCGGGCGCCGCTGCTGGCCGCCGCGCTCCTGGGCTCGCTCGTCGCGGAGGACGAGCGCCCGCCGGGCGCCTGGCACGCCGAGTGGGAGCCGCTGCGCGACCTGCTGCGCCTCGTCGGCGGCGCGGCACAGGCGGCTGCCGGGCTCGCCGAGGGCCTCCAGGTGCACGCCGACGTGATGCGCCAACACCTGGACATCACCCACGGGTTGATCGTCTCGGAGCGGCTGGCGGCGGAGCTCACGCCGCTCCTCGGCCGGGCGCGGGCCAAGGACGTGGTGGCCACGGCCGCGCGCAGGGTGCGCGCCGAAGGCACGCCGCTGGCGGAGGCGCTCGCCGGCGTAACGGAACTCGCGCACGAGGACCTCGCGCACCTGGACCTCGCCGCACTCACCGACCCCACCCACTACACCGGCGCGGCGGGAGCGCTCACCGACCGCGCCCTGGAGCGACGTTGACCGTGCTGCCCCACCACCGCACCCAGGGCCCGGCCACGGCCCCGCCCCTCCTCCTCGGCCCGTCGCTGGGCACCTCCACGGCCCTCTGGGACGCCGTCGCACCCCAACTGGCCACCGCCCACCGGGTGGTGTGCTGGGACCTCCCCGGCCACGGCGGGTCGAGGGCGGACCTGATCACCGCCGGGGCGACGGTCGCCGACCTCGCCGCCCTGGTCCTCGCGCTCGCCGACGACCTGGGCCTGGACCGCTTCGCGTACGCGGGGGTCTCGCTGGGCGGCGCCGTGGGCCTGCACCTGGCCGTCCACCACCCCAAGCGCGTCACCCGGCTCGCGGTGCTGTGCTCGTCGGCGCACTTCGGCGGCGAGGCGCCCTGGCGGGACCGTGCCGCGACCGTACGCGCCGAGGGCCTGGACGCCCTCGCGGACTCGGCACCCGCGCGCTGGTTCACACCCGGCTTCCCCCAGGAGCAACCCGCGCGCGTGGAGCGCCTGGTGGCCGACGCCCGCTCCGCCGACCCCGGGGCCTACGCGGCGTGCTGCGACGCCCTGGCCGCGTACGACATCAGGGAGTCGCTGCCGACGATCACCGCGCCGACGCTCGTCGTCGGGGGCGACCAGGACCCCGCGACGCCACCCGCCCACGCGCGCGAGCTCGCCGCCGGGATCCCCCGCGCCCGCCTCACCCGCATCCCGGACGCGGCACACCTGGCCCCGGCGGAACACCCCGAGGCGGTGACGGCGGCGCTGCGCGCCCACTTCACGAGCACGCGCTGATCCAGGAGGCGATCTCGTCGGCCGTCGCGACGCGCGCGAACCCCTTGCGCAGGACGGCGAGTTCGGGCTCCTGGCGGGACTCGTCGTCGGTGGCGGTGACGTCGGAGCCGACCACGACGTGGTAGCCGCGCTCGTACGCCTGGCGGGCCGTGGTGCCGCAGCAGTAGTTGGTGAGCGTGCCGGTGACGACGACGGTGTCGCGGCGCAGGTTGCGCAGCATGGTGTCCAGCGGGGTGTCGTAGAAGGCGCCGTAGGACGGCTTGCGGATGAGCACCTCGTCGGGCCGGTGCCCCAGCTCGCCCCAGACCGCGGCGGCTTCAGGGCGGCGCCACTCCGCATCCCCGTGCGGGAGGTGGCGCAGCGCGTGCGGGCGGTCGAGCCCGAGGTGGGTGTCGTCGAAGACGGTCCAGATGACGGGGACGCCCGCCGCCCGGCAGTCGTCGACGAGCCGCCGCAGCCGAGGCACCATGCGCGTCGCGCCCGGCACCCAGAAGGGGCTCCAGCCGGGCCGGACGAACTCGTCCTGCATGTCGACGACAAGGAGCGCCGTGCGCGAGGCGTCCACTTCGAAGTCCGCGCATCCGCCCTCATACGCGGCACACGCGCGTGCCGTCACCCACTCCTCGGTGTAGCGCATGACCGACCCCTTCCCCTTGACCACGCTTCGAGTCGCCTCTATTAGAGGCATGAGAGGGCAGAGAGTAGCAGGGGGGAATGATCAAGGTTGAGCGGGGAGTTGAGGGATCATGACGACGGACCAGCGCACGATCACCAACCCGCGGACCCTTCACGACCCGACGCCCTTCGGCTACAGCCACGCGGTGTCGGCACCCGGCGAACTCGTCTTCATCGGCGGCCAGTACGCCTCCGACGCCGACGGCGCCCCCGTCCCCGGCGACTTCGCCGCCCAGGTGGAACTGGCCCTGGACCGACTGCGGTCGGCACTGGAGGGGGTGGGCCTCGGCTACGAACACGTGGTCCGCCTCGGCACGTTCATCGTGGCGCACGACCACGACAAGCTGGTGGCGCTCGGCAAGGCCCTGCACGGGCGCTTCGGCGACCGTCTCCCGGCCCAGACCCTGAGCGGCGTGGCCTCGCTGGCGCTGCCGGGGATGCTGTTCGAGGTGGACGCGGTGGCGGTACGCCCCTGACGACCCCGCCCGCCCCCTCACCCTCGGCCCTCCGCCCCCCCCCGGCGCGCTGCCCACTGCCCGCTGCCACCCCGCTTCCCGCCATGCTGCCCGCTGCCGCCCCGCTTCCCGCCATGCGTGATACTGCACTCCAGCCGGGCCGACGAGGTGGCCCACACGACAGGGGGTGTCGGTGCGACCGCTGGCGGCGGATGATCCGCGACAGATCGGCCCGTTCCAGATCATCGGGGTGCTGGGCGGCGGCGGCATGGGACGCGTCTACCTCGGCCGTACGGCGGGCGGGCGGACCGTCGCCGTGAAGACCGCGCACCGCGAGCTGGCCGACGACCCGCACTTCCGCGCCCGGTTCGCCCGCGAGGTGGCCGCCGCACGCCAGGTGGGCGGGCCCTTCGTGGCCCCGGTCGTGGACGCGGAACCGCACGGACCGGCCCCATGGATGGCGACCGACTACGTCCCCGGCATCTCCCTCACCGACGCGGTCAGCAGCGAAGGGCCGCTCCCGGAGCCGTCGTTGCGGCTCCTCGCGACGGGCCTCGCCGAGGCGCTGACCGCCATCCACGCCCAGGGCCTGGTCCACCGCGACCTGAAGCCGTCGAACGTCCTGCTGACCGCCGACGGCCCGCGCGTCATCGACTTCGGCATCGCCCACTCGGCCGTGCACACGGCGCTCACCCAGACCGGTGCGGCGCTCGGCACCCCGGGCTACATGGCACCGGAGCAGGTCAGCGCGGTGGGCCCGGCGGTCACGGGCGCGGCGGACGTCTTCGCACTCGGCGGCGTGCTCTTCTACGCGGCGACGGGCGGGGGCCCGTACGGCGCGGCGGACCCCCAGATCCTCCTGTACCGCACCGTCCACGAGGAGCCGCGCCTGGACCGACTCCCCTTCTCCATGCGCACGTTCACGTCCGAGTGCCTGGCGAAGAACCCGGCCGACCGCCCCTCGGTGCCCCGCATCCTGGCCGCGCTCGGCCCCGCGGGCCCGTACGACGGCTGGCTCCCGGCGGCGGTGACGAACCGCCTCCTGAGGCTCTCGGCGACGATCCTCGGCTCGGAACACGCCGCAACGGCCCCCGGCGCACCGACCGCTCCACCCGCTCCCCCACCCACGACCGCGCACAAGGAACCGCCCCCGTCGCCGGGCCGCCCCGCTGCTCCGTACTCACCCCCGGCCCCAGCCCCGGCCCCGGGCCCGGCCCCGGTCGACAAGACGCAGACGGCCGCAGCGGCTCCGCCCCCGCTCGTTCAACCACCGCCCTTCGCCCACCCGTTCCCGACCACCCCGTCCGCAGCCCCCTCGCCGCCACGCCCCGCCCCGCGCGGCCTCTCCCGCCGTCGCGCGCTGACAGCCCTGTCCCTGACGGGAGTCGTCGGCGGGGGCGGCGCGCTGGCCTGGGCCCTGAGCCCCGACGACGACCCGAAGGGCAAGCCCAGGACGCCTGCGGGCAACGGCAAGGGCTCCGGCGGCTCCGGGGCGCTCTTCGCGAACCTCCCGGAGCACATCCGCGAGAAGAAGCGCATCGCGGTGGGCTCCGACATCTCGTACGCCCCCATGGAGTTCACCGACACGAACGGCAAGGTCACCGGCTTCGACGTCGACCTCGCGAACGCCCTCGGCAAGCACCTGGGCGTGCGCTTCGAGTTCGCCACGTCCGCCTTCGACTCCCTCATCCCCTCCCTCAACGCGCGCAGGTTCGACGTGGTCCTGTCGGCGATGGCCGACACGGAAGAGCGTCGGCGGGGCATGTCCAGCGGCAAGAAGACCGGTCCGGGAGTCGACTTCGTCGACTACCTCAACGCGGGTGTCGGGATCCTCGTCATGAAGGGCAACCCCGAGAAGATCTCCACCCTGCCGAGCCTGTGCGGCAAGAAGGTCGTGGTGCAGCGCGGCACCATCGGGCAGGACGTCGCCACCAGCGCAAAGGAGTCCTGCGGCAAGCCCCTGACGGTGACGGTCCGCGAGATGGCGGACGAGGCCGTGAAGATGCTCCAGTCGGGCACCGTCTCCGCCTTCCTCTGCGACTACTTGGCCGCCTCCCAACTGGCCTCCACGACGAGCTCGGCCGGTGAACTGCAGGCACTCCAGCAGCAGTTCACCCCCGAGCCCGTCGGCATGGCGGTCCGCAAGGACGACACGGCCCTGCGCGACGCCCTCAAGACCGCACTGGCCCGCGTCATCAAGGACGGCACGTACGCGAAGCTGCTCGGACGCTGGGGCATCGAGGCGGCGAGGGTGGAGCGGGCGGCCATCAACGGCGGATAGGGCGAGGTCAGCCTCGCGCCACCGGAGGTCAGCCTCGCGCCACCGCGACGACCACCACGAGCTGCAGGAGGAGCACGATCACCGCAAGGGCGATCAGCGGCACGGGTGTTCTCCGAGCCGCACGGCCGCCGCGGCCGATCGGTCGGTGTGCCGCCGGCCGAGCCGTTTGAGCTTTCGACGGACCCGCTCGCCGTAGGACGGCGGGAGTCCGGCGTCGGCTGCGGCGTGCGCCCAGGCGTCGCCGGTGCAGGCCCACAGGCGGGCCACGACCTCCTCCGGCGCCCTCAACTGCCGCAGCACCGCCACGATCCGCGGGTCGAGGAGCTCGGCCGCCAGCACGACGTCCTCGGGACTGGCGGCGCCGACGAGCAGATCACTCAGGATCAGCCCCTCGCCGACGGCGCCGCTGAGGAGCGCGGTGCGCTGTCCGCCGATCCTCCGTTCCCACAGCGGCTGTTGCAGCCTGTGCTCGGCCTGGACGTCCTGCCTCAGCAGGCCGACCAGGGTGGGGGTGTCGGCCACGCCGCCCCCGAGGACGTGCACCCACTCCCCCAGCAGGGCCATCTCCACGGCCGCCCGCCATGCGACGGGCCGGGCCAGGCCCAGCCAGCTGCCGGCGAAGGTGTCCACGAGGGCCGCATCGCCCTCGATGGCGGCGTTGCGGGCCCGCAGGGCTTCTCTCATGGCGGAGCGGTCCGGCCAGGTCGGACAGTGCCGCAGCGTCTCGGCCAGGTCCAGCAGGATCCCGGCGAGGCCGCCCGCACTGACGAGCAGGCACTCCTGGCAATCGGCCGCCCCCGACTCCGCCACCGCGTCCCGCACCCTCTCCACCGCGCCCAGGGCCCGAGCCATCGCAGAGCTGAAGGCTTCCCCCTGGGTCTGATGCCAGAAGTGGAGCAACCCGTGCACATGCTTCTCACGGTCCTCGTGGGAGGGACGCTGACGGGCGGCCTCACAGGCACACAGGAGACACAGGCGGGCCGACTGCAGGTTGATCACGAGCGTTCCCCTCACGTGGCGACGAGCCTTCTCTCCTTGGGCCCGGCCAGGCAGCGGAACGGCAAGAAATCTCAGGCCGGTGCTACCGCGCCCCGTACACCTTCCCCGGCACCTCCGCCCCCGCCAGCAGCTTCAGCGTCGTCTCGCCCGCCTCCGCCGGGGTCCAGCGGGCGCCCCTGTCGGCCGTGGGGCCCGGGCGCCAGCCCTCCATGACCGTGATGCGGCCCGCCTCCGCCTCGAAGACGCGGCCCGTGACGCCCGCCGATGCCTCGGAGCCGAGCCAGACGACCAGGGGGGACACGTTCTCGGGGGCCATCGCGTCGAAGGCACCCTCTTCGGGGGCGGCCATCGTCTCGGCGAAGGTCTCCTCCGTCATGCGGGTGCGGGCGGCGGGGGCGATGGCGTTGACGCACACTCCGTAGGCGCCCAGTTCGGCCGACGCGACCATCGTGAGGCCCAGGATCCCGGCCTTCGCCGCGCTGTAGTTGCCCTGCCCGACACTGCCCAACAGGCCCGCCCCGGAGCTGGTGTTGATCACACACGCGCGCGGGGTGCGGCCCGCCTTGGACTCGGCCCTCCAGTACGCGCCCGCGTGCTTCAGCGGCAGGAAGTGGCCCTTCAGGTGGACGCGCATCACGGCGTCCCACGCGTCCTCGTCGAGGTTGACCAGCATCCGGTCGCGCAGGAATCCCGCGTTGTTCACCAGGGTGTCCAGGCGGCCATAGGTGTCGAGGGCCGTCCCGATCAGGCTCGCGGCGCCCTCCGTCGTGGCGATGTCGCCGCCGTGGGCCACCGCCTCGCCGCCCGCCGCGCGGATCTCGGCCACCACGTCGTGCGCGGGGCCGCCGGACTCCCCCGAGCCGTCCGGCCCCACTCCCAGGTCGTTGACGACGACGCGGGCCCCCTCGGCCGCGTACGCGCGCGCGTGCGCCCGCCCCAGCCCTCGGCCCGCCCCGGTGACGATCACGACTCGGCCTTCACAGATGCCCGGCATGGGGGAACTCCTTTGCTGTAGTCAGTGGTTGGCCGTCGCCGCGTCCAGGAACGCGGGGCGCTCTCCGCCGCCGTGCAGGTGCAGGGCCGCGCCGCTGATGTAGCCCGCGGCGTCGGACGCCAGGAACACGCAGGCGTCGCCCACCTCTTCGGGGGTCGCGAGGCGGCCCAGCGGGACCGTCCTCGCGACGGCCGCCACGCCCTCCTCGTCGCCGTAGTGGAGGTGCGCGCTCTCCGTGCGGGCCAGGCCGAGGACGACCGTGTTCACGCGCACCTCGGGGGCCCATTCGACGGCCATGGTGCGGGCCAGGTTCGCCAGGCCCGCCTTGGCCGCGCCGTACGGGCCGGAGCCCGGTGAGGGGCGGGTGCCGCTGACGCTGCCGATCATGGTGATGCTGCCGCCCGCCTCCTGGGCGCGCATCACCTCGCGGGCGGCGAGCGAGGCGTACAGCGGGGCCAGCAGGTTCAGTTCGACGATCTTGGCCTGGCGTGCGGGCGGGGTGTCGGCGAGGAGGCCGAAGGGGGTGCCGCCCGCGTTGTTGACGAGCGCGTCCAACCTGCCGTGGTCTGCGGCCACTTGTGCGAAGAAGGCGTGTGCCGCATCCGCGTCGCGCAGGTCCAGAGGGCGGAACTCGGCCTCGGCGCCCGCCGCTTCGACCGGCTTGTCCGGTGGCCTGCGGGCGCAGACGACGACGTGTGCGCCCGCGGCGAGGAAGCGCCGGGCGATGCCGGCGCCGACGCCGCGGGTGCCGCCGGTGACAACCACCACCTGTTGCGTGTCAGTCATCGCTGCTACCTTTCCGAGAAGCCAACTAACAAATGTTTGGTTGATGGCGCTCGGTTGAAAGGTAGCGGATCCGCTGATGTCTGTCTCCACCTCGACCCCGGACAAGGGCGTCGCCGTCGTCACCGTCGACTACCCACCCGTCAACGCCCTTCCCGTGCAAGGGTGGTTCGACCTCGCGGACGCGGTGCGCACCGCGGGCCGCGACCCGGACGTGCGCTGCGTGGTCCTGGCCGCCGAGGGGCGCGGGTTCAACGCGGGCGTGGACATCAAGGAGATGCAGCGCGACACCGGGCACCAGGCCCTGATCGGCGCCAACAGGGGCTGCTACGAAGCGTTTTCGGCGGTCTACGAGTGCCAGGTCCCGGTCATCGCGGCCGTGAACGGCTTCTGCCTGGGCGGCGGCATCGGCCTGGCGGGGAACGCGGACGCGATCGTGGCGAGCGACGACGCCACCTTCGGCCTCCCGGAGCTGGACCGGGGCGCCCTGGGCGCCGCGACACACCTCGCGCGCCTCGTCCCGCAGCACCTGATGCGCGCCCTGTACTACACGTCGCGCACCGCGACCGCCGTCGAGCTGCACCAGCACGGATCGGTGTGGCGCGTCGTGCCGCGCGCCGAACTGCGCGCGGCGGCACTGGAGTTGGCCCGCGAGATAGCCCGCAAGGACGGGACGCTGCTGCGCTTCGCGAAGGCCGCGATCAACGGCATCGACCCGGTGGACGTGCACCGCAGCTACCGCTTCGAGCAGGGCTTCACCTTCGAGGCCAATCTGAGCGGCCTCGCGGACCGCATCCGTGACGGCTTCGGCAAGGAGGCGGAGGAGAAATGACCACCGACAAGACGATGTCGCCCGAGGAGATCGTCGGGCGCCTGGAGAGCGGCATGACGCTCGGCATCGGCGGCTGGGGCGCACGCCGCAAGCCGATGGCCCTGGTCCGCGCCCTGCTCCGCTCGGACGTCACCGACCTCACCGTGGTGTCGTACGGCGGCCCGGACGTGGGCCTGCTCAGCGCCGCCGGAAAGATCCGCAAGCTCGTCACGGCCTTCACCACGCTCGACTCGATCCCCCTGGAGCCGCACTTCAGGGCGGCGCGCGAGCGGGGCGCCTTCGAGCTGGTCGAGCTGGACGAGGCGATGTTCATGCAGGGCCTCACCGCGGGCGCGCAGCGGCTGCCGTTCCTGCCGATCCGCGCGGGCCTCGGCTCGGACGTCCTGCGGGTCAACCCTCAGCTGCGCACGGTCACTTCGCCGTACGAGGACGGGGAGGAGCTGCTGGCCGTGCCCGCCCTGCGCATGGACGCCGCCCTGGTCCACCTCAACCGCGCCGACCGCCGGGGCAACGGGCAGTATCTGGGCCCCGACCCCTACTTCGACGACCTGTTCTGCGAGGCCGCGAGCGCCGCGTATGTCTCCTGTGAGCGCCTCGTCGAGTCCTGGTCCGACGAACCGGCCGCGGCGCCCCAGACGATGCTGGTGTCCCGGCACGCGGTGACGGGGGTGACCGAGACGCCGGGGGGCGCCCACTTCACCTCCTGCGTCCCGGACTACGGCCGTGACGAGCCCTTCCAGAAGGCGTACGCCACCGCGGCGGCCGACCCGGAGGCGTGGGCGGCCTTCCACGACCGCTTCCTCGGCGGCACCGAGCGGGACTACCAACTGGCCGTCCAGACCTGGCAGAAGGAGGACCACTCATGACCACTCCCGCCACCACCCCCTCCGGCACTCCCTCCCCCGCCTCCCCCGCGGTGACGCGCGCCGAGTACTGCGTGATCGCCTGCGCCGAGGCGTGGCGGGACAACGGCGAGGTCCTGGCCTCGCCCATGGGCACGGTCCCCTCGATCGGCGCCCGGCTCGCCCGGCTCACCTTCGCGCCCGACCTCCTTCTGACGGACGGCGAGGCGATGCTCATCGGGGACGTGCCGGCCGTCGGGGCGCCCTCGGGGGTGACGGAGGGCTGGCTCCCGTACCGCCGTCATCTGACGATGGTGATGGGCGGGCGGCGGCACGTGATGATGGGCGCGAGCCAGATCGACCGCTTCGGCAACCAGAACATCTCGTGCATCGGCGACTGGCGGCGCCCCAAGCGGCAGCTGCTCGGTGTGCGCGGGGCACCCGTCAACACCCTCAACAATCCGGTGAGTTACTGGATCCCGCGGCATTCGACGCGGGTCTTCGTCGAGAAGGTCGACATGATCAGCGGGGTCGGCTACGACAGCGCGGCCGCCGCAGGTCCTTCGGCGACCCGCTTCCACGATCTGCGCCGGGTCGTCTCGGACCTCGGCGTCTTCGACTTCGCGACGCCGGACCACGCGATGCGTGTGGTGTCCCTGCATCCCGGCGTGCCGCTCGACCAGGTGCGGGAGGCCACGGGCTTCGCGCTCGTCGCCCCGGACGGCGAGGTCCCGGCCACGCGCGAGCCCACCGCCGAGGAGCTGCGTCTGATCCGCGAGGTGGTGGACCCGCGCGGCCTGCGCGACCGCGAGGTGCGGTCATGACACCACCGGCGCCGGACACTGAGCCAGGCACCGGGCCGAGCGCCGGGCCGAGCATCGAGACGGCGCTCACCAGGCTCGTCGGGGTGCGGCACCCGATCGTGCAGACCGGCATGGGCTGGGTCGCTGGCCCCCGCCTGGTCTCCGCGACGGCCGAGGCGGGTGCGCTCGGCATCCTCGCGTCGGCGACGATGACGCTCGACCAGCTGCGCTCGGCGGTACGTGAGGTCAAGTCCCGTACGGACGCGCCGTTCGGCGTCAATCTGCGGGCGGACGCCGGGGACGCCCGGGACCGGGTCCGGGTGATCATCAAGGAGGGGGTGCGGGTCGCGTCGTTCGCGCTCGCGCCGTCGAAGGAGCTGATCGCCGAGCTCAAGGACGCGGGGGTCGTCGTGATCCCCTCGATCGGCGCGCGGCGCCATGCCGAGAAGGTCGCGGCGTGGGGCGCGGACGCCGTCGTCGTGCAGGGCGGCGAGGGCGGCGGCCACACGGGCGAGGTGGCGACGACGGTGCTGCTGCCGCAGGTCGTGGACGCCGTCGACATCCCGGTGATCGCGGCGGGCGGCTTCTACGACGGCCGGGGCCTGGTCGCGGCGCTCGCCTACGGAGCGGCGGGCGTCGCGATGGGCACCCGCTTCCTGCTGACCTCGGACTCCACGGTCCCGGACCCGGTGAAGGCCCGCTACCTGGCGGCGACGGTCAAGGACATCACGGTCACCACGCGCGTGGACGGCCTCCCGCACCGCATGCTGCGCACCGAACTCGTCGCGTCCCTGGAGAAGTCGGGGCGGGCGGCGTCGCTGGCCCGCGCGGTCCGCCACGCGGCGGCGTTCCGCCGGATCTCGGGCCTCAGCTGGCTCCGCATGGCCCGCGACGGCCTCGCCATGAAGCACGGCAA
The DNA here is from genome assembly GCF_042740175.1 of Streptomyces sp. NPDC059009. Lineage (NCBI taxonomy): Bacteria > Bacillati > Actinomycetota > Actinomycetes > Kitasatosporales > Streptomycetaceae > Streptomyces > Streptomyces sp. NPDC059009. The sequence goes on from NZ_JBHYJB010000004.1 coordinate 270,014, forward strand.
GGACCTCACCTGGAGCCAGGTCCTGCTGGCGGCGAACACCCCGATGATGCTCAAGTCCGCGATGGTGGACGGCCGTCCGGACCTGGGAGTGATGGCGTCGGGCCAGGTCGCGGGCCTCCTGGAGGACGTACCGTCGTGCGCGGAGCTGATCGGGCGGATCATGAGGGAGGCGGGTGAGACGACGGAGCGGCTGCGCGGGCTCGCGGCGCCCCAGCCGCAGAGCTGAAGGGGCGCCCCGGGAGGGAGCGGTCGTGGGGAACGGTCGTGGGGAGCGCTCGTGGGGACTGGCCGCCCCCGGAGCCGACAGCACGCCCCGGAGGCGAGAGCACGCCCCCAGGACCCAGGAGCGCCCCAGACCCGAACACAGCCCCAGACCCGGGCTCAGCCCCGGGAACCGGGCTTCAGCCCCGTCACACCGGGACCCCGCCTCTCAGCAGACACCCCCCAGGCCAGGGGCACCACCCTCTACCGAGCGGCCGTCCCAGGCCAGGGCATCACCGACCACGCGACCGCCCCAGGCCAGGGCACCCCCGACCAAGTGGCCGCCCCAGGCCAGGGGCACCACCAACCAAGCGACCGCCCCGAGCCAGGGGCCCCACCAAGCGGCTGCGAGCCCTCAGCTTGCGAGGAACTCCCTTGCCCGCGACGCCAGTCCGTCCGCCCCGCACGCCTCCGCGAGCGCGAGGCCCCGGCTGACCTCCGGTGCCGAGCGTGCCGCGATGCCGTACTCGACGCGGGCCACCGCGTGTTCGTACGCGCAGGGTGATGCCTCGAGGTAGGCGGCGGCCCGGGCGTAGAGGGCGACCGAGCGGGCGCCCGTGTCGAGGGCGGCGGCGCAGCGCAGGGCCTCGCCGATCGCCGTGTCCGTGCCGAAGCGTTCGGCCTGAATGCGGGCGTCGGCGACGAGGTCGGCCGCTCGGCGCGGGTCCTCGTGGGCGAGGGCACGGGCGAGGTCGTAGGGCCAGGGGGCGAGCACGGTGTTGTACTGGCCGCGGGCGGTCAACGCCTTGGCGGTGGCTTCGAGTTCGTTCAGGCCCTCTTCGGTGCGGCCCAGGGTGAGGAGGAGGCGGCCGCGTACCGATGCGGCGTCCGGGACGTAGATCGTGGACGCGGACGGCGGGGCGAAGCCGTAGCGGTCGGCGATCTCGCTGGCCGCCTCGGCGTGGCCGCGGGCCAGGAGCGTGTCGATGAGCATGCTCGCGGCCTCCCAGTGCATGGGCAGGCCCTGGCCGACGCGGTCGGCGAGGCGCAGGCTCTCGCGCAGGGAGCGCTCGGCCTCGACCAGGCGGCCGCGGCGGCGGTTCACATAGCCGACGAGGGCGTGCGAGAGGGCGAGGTGGCCGCCGCTCCAGCCCGCCGTCTCGTAGGCCCGTACCGCCTCGGTGAAGAGGCTCTCCGCGCGGTCGAGGCGGTCCGTGAAGGCGTACGAGAAGCCGAGCATCAGACGGAGTTCGAAGGTCCATTCCGTGTCGGTCCAGCCGAGTCCGGGCGCGAGGCGGCCGTTGACGAGGGCGCGGTCGCAGAACTCGACGACCTCTTCCGCGTTCTCCCCGCGGGTCATGGCGTCGAAGGCGCGGAGGATGAGCAGCGCGCGCTCCGCGTTGTCCCTGCCGGTGAGGGGGCCGGCGAGCGCGGCCAGGCGGCGGGACCTGCCGGGCGAGTCCTCCTCGCCCGCGTGGATGCCCTCCCACATGTAGCGGACGGCCTGCAGGCGCATCCGGTCGGGCCCCTGGGCGAGGCGGGCGGCCTCGTCGTCGATGGCCTTGAGGCCCTCCTCCAACTGGTCGTTGTGGACGAGCGCTTGGGAGAGGCGGCAGACGGCGTCGACGCGCAGCGACTGGTCGAGTCCGCGCATGGACAGGGCGTCGCGCAGGTGCCCGACGGTGGTGGCGGGCGAGGTGAGGAGGGTGGCACAGCCGAGTTCGTAGAGCACGCGCGCGTGGGTCTCGGGCAGGGGCGGTTCGCGCAGGGCCCGCTCCAGGCAGCGGCGGGCCGCGTCCGGGGCGCCCACCGCGAGGTGTTCGGCGGCGGCCGCGCGCAGCTGGCTGACCAGATCGGGGTCGTCGTCCGGGTGGACCTCGAGGAGGTGGCGGGACGCGGCGGCGGGGCCGAGCCCGGACTGGGTGACGGCCCAGGCCGCCTGGCCGTGCATGGCAGTGCGGGTGGCGGACGGGATGGCGCGGTAGACGGCGCTGGCGATCAGCGGGTGGACGAACTCGAGCCCGGCGTCGTCCCCGACGAGGATGCGGGCGCTGCGCAGCCGGTCCGCGCACCGCTCGGCGTCGTCGCGGCGCAACCCGGCGAGCTGGGCCGCGAGGTCGAGGGAGATGTCGCTGCCGAGGATGGCGGCGGCCCAGGCGAACCGTGTGACATCGATGCCGAGACCTTCGAGCCGGTCCACCAGACCGCGGCCGCGCGCCGAGCGGTTGAGGGCGCGCAGCTCGCTCGCGGAGCCGTCCACCGGGTCGATGCCGCTGTCCTGGACCTTGGCGAGGAGCTCCACGGACTCGTACGGGTTGCCGCCGGTGACGGCCCAGACCTCGCGGCAGAACGGGTCGTCGGCGTGCTCGCCGAGGGTGGCGCGGGTCAGGCCCGCGGCGGCGGCCGGGGTGAGGGCGCGCAGGGTGGTGAAGGGCCGGGCGGCGGCGCCGACGGCCGCGAGGTGGCGGGCGCTGTCGCCGGTGGCCTCGCCGGGGCGGTGGGCGACCACGACGAGGACCGGGAGCGCCTCGAGGACCTGGGCGAACGCGGCGAGCCAGTGGAGGGTCTCCTGGTCGGCCCAGTGCGCGTCGTCGATGAGGAGGACGAGCGGCCAGTGCAGCCGGGCGAGGCGGGACACCGCTTCGACGAGTCCGTCGCAGACGCCCTGCGGGTCGGCCTGGCGTCCGCCGGGCTCGGCTATGCCGAGGGCCGGGCCCGCGATCTCGTAGCGATCGCCCAGGTATTCGCGGGCCTCGTCGGCGGTGAGGGAGACGAGGGCGGGCTGGAGCAGTTGCCGCACCACGTTGAACGGGACCGAGGTGACGGTCTCGCCGCCGCGGGCGGACCAGACGGTGGCGCGGCCGTCGGCGATGCGGCGGACTTCGGCCAGGAGGGCGGTCTTGCCGATGCCCGCCTCTCCGTTGAAGACGAGGAGGCCGCCGGAGTGCCTCGCCCCCGTCCCTTCGGAGCAGAGGTCGTCGACGGCTCGGGCGACGGCGTCGAGCTCGTCGTCACGCTCCCACAGCGGGGCCCAGGCGGTGCCTGCGGGCCGTCCCTGTGTCATCGCGCTACCTCCCGGGGTCGCTCATTCGACGTACAGACCTCGAGACTAGCCGGGCCGGAGCCGTCGCGGAGCACGGTCTGCCCAGCTGACGCCGCAAGGGGTGAAGGACTTGACGGTCCCTCACCGAGTGGTGTCGCCGAGCGGTCCGCGACGGTCGGCACGATGCGTCGAGCGCCCCGAAAACGTCAAAGTCGCTCAATGACGGTCACGTTGGCCTGACCCCCACCCTCGCACATCGTCTGGAGTCCGAACCGGCCACCGGTGCGCTCCAATTCGTGCAGGAGCGTGGTCATCAGCTTGACGCCGGTGGCGCCGAGGGGGTGGCCGAGGGCGATCGCGCCGCCGTTCACATTCACCTTCTCCGGGTCGGCGCCGGTCTCCTTGAGCCAGGCGAGGACGACGGGCGCGAACGCCTCGTTGATCTCCACGAGGTCGATGTCGTCCAGGCTCATGCCGGTCTTCTTGAGGGCGTACGCGGTGGCGGGGATCGGCGCGGAGAGCATGCGGATGGGGTCCTCGCCGCGCACGGAGAGGTGGTGGATGCGGGCCCGCGGCGTCAACCCGTGTTCCTGGACGGCCCGTTCGCTCGCGATCAGCAGCGCCGCCGCGCCGTCGGAGACCTGCGAGGAGCAGGCCGCGGTGATGGTGCCGCCCTCCATGACGGGCCCCAGGCCCGCCATCTTCTCCAGCGTCGTGTCCCGGCGCGGCCCCTCGTCCGTCGTCACCTCGCCGTACGCGACGAGTTCGCGGTCGAAGCGGCCCTCGTCGATGGCGCGCAGCGCGCGCTGGTGGGAGCGGAGCGCGAACTCCTCCATGTCGAGCCGGGATATGCCCCACTTCTCGGCGATCAGCTGGGCGCCGTGGAACTGGTTGACGGGCTGGTCCCCGTAGCGTGCGCGCCAGCCCGAACTGCCCGCGTACGGGCCCTCGGTGAGGCCGAGGGGCTCGGCGGCCTGCCGGGAGGCGAAGGCGATGGGGATCATCGACATGTTCTGCGTGCCGCCCGCGACCACCAGGTCCTGGGTGCCGGAGAGGACTCCCTGGGCGGCGAAGTGCAGGGCCTGCTGCGAGGATCCGCACTGCCGGTCCACCGTCACGCCGGGCACTTCCTCGGGCAGTCCGGCCGCGAGCCAGCAGGTGCGCGCGATGTCGCCGGCCTGCGGGCCGACCGTGTCCAGGCAGCCGAAGACGACGTCCTCGACGGCGGCCGGGTCGACTCCCGTGCGCTCGACGAGCGCCGTGAGGACGTGCGCCCCCAGGTCGGCGGGGTGGACCGCGGCGAGGCCCCCCTTGCGCCGCCCGACGGGGGTGCGGACCGCTTCGACGATGTAAGCCTCGGCCATGACGGATCCCTTCCGTGGTCATGTGCTCATGTGGTCATGTCGCGCGTACGGCGATCCCGTCCAGCACCATCGACAGGTACTGGCGGGCGATCTCCTCGGGGCTGTGCTGTCCGCCGGGCCGGTACCAGGAGGCGGCCACCCACACGGTGTCGCGCACGAACCGGTAGGTGAGGCGGATGTCGAGGTCGGCGCGGAAGACGTGCTGCTTGACGCCGAGCTCCAGGGTCGTCAGCCACGCCTTCTCGAACCTGCGCTGCGAGGCGGCGAGGAACTCGAAGCGCTCCTGGGCGACGAGGTGCTTGGACTCCTTCTGGTAGATCGCGACGGCGGCGCGGTGCCGGTCGATCTCCCGGAAGGACTCGGTGACGAGGGCCTCCAGGGTCTGCCTGGGGCCGAGTTCGGAGTCGAGCACGGTGTCGTAGCCGGACCACAGCTCGTCGAGGAAGGTGCGCAGGATCTCCTCGAGCATCGACTCCTTGGAGTCGAAGTGGTAGTAGAGGCTGCCGGCCAGCATCCCGGCGTGGTCGGCGATCTTACGGACGGTGGTGGCGTTGTAGCCCTGGGCGGCGAAGACCTCGGCCGCGGTGTCCAGTAGTTCTCGGCGCCGCTCGGGCGAGGCGGTCACCTGGGGCTTCTTCTTCGTAGGCACGAAACCATTGTGGTCCTAGGCGGGTGGCGGCGGTGCGGTCAGGCGTGCTGGCTGCTGACCGCGACCGTCTCCCCCGTCATGTACGAGGAGTAGCCGCTGGCCAGGAAGACGATCACGTTGGCTATCTCCCACGGTTCCGCGTAGCGCCCGAACGCCTCGCGCGCGGTGAGCTCTTCGAGCAGCTCGTCCGAGGTGACCTTGGCGAGGTGGGGGTGCATGGCGAGGCTCGGCGAGACCGCGTTGACCCGGATCCCGTGCGGGGCGGCCTCCAGGGCGGCGCAGCGGGTGAGGGCCATGACGCCGGCCTTCGCCGCGGCGTAGTGGGCCTGGCCCGCCTGGGCGCGCCAGCCGAGCACCGAGGCGTTGTTGACGATCACTCCGCCCTCGCCGGTGGCGTACAGGCGGCGCAGGGCGGCTCTGGTGCAGCGGAACGTCCCGTTCAGCGTGACGTCGATGACCTTGTCCCACTGGGCGTCGGTCATCTCGGTGAGCTCGGCGGTGCCCCCGAGGCCCGCGTTGTTCACGACGATGTCGAGGCGGCCGTGGCTCCGCTCCGCCAGCTCGAAGAGCTCCTGGACCTGCTCCTCGTCCGTCACGTCGCACGGTGTGCCCGCGACGCGGTCGGCGCCGAACTCGGCGGCGAGCGACTGGACCGACTCCTTGGTGCGGCGCGGGTGGGCGTCGCCGATGACGACGCGGGCGCCCTCCTCCAGGAAGCGGCGCGCGGTGGCGCCGCCGATGCCCGCTCCGGCGGCGGCGGTGATCACGGCGGTGCGGCCGGCCAACAGGCCGTGCCCCGGCACATATTCGGGCGCTCCCACGGGCGGCCTCCTCTCCCTCTTCTTCACCCTCGACTGCCCTCGACGGCTGACCCGACCCACGGTAATCTACCAAACACTTGTTAGGGAAGAGCCGGGCCGAGCGAAGAGGTGGGCCGCTGATGGACCTCGACTTCACCGCCGAGGAAGGGGAGTTCAGGCTGCGGGCGCGCGCCTGGCTCGCGGAGCACGTGCCGCCCGGGCCGCTGCCCTCGCTGGAGACCGCCGAGGGCTTCGCCGCCCACCGCGCCTGGGAGGCCGAACTCGCCGCGGGCTGCTGGTCGGTGGTGTCCTGGCCGCGGGAGTACGGGGGGCAGGGCGTCGACATCGTCCGGTGGCTGGTCTTCGAGGAGGAGTACTACGCGGCGGGGGCGCCGGGCCGCGTCTCGCAGAACGGGATCAATCTCCTCGCCCCCACCCTCTTCGACCACGGCACCGAGGAGCAGCGCGCCCGGGTGCTGCCCCCGATGGCGAGCGGCGAGGTGATCTGGGCGCAGGCGTGGTCCGAGCCCGAGTCCGGCTCGGACCTCGCCTCGCTGCGCTCCACCGCCCGGCGTACGGAGGGGGGTTGGCTGCTCAGCGGCCAGAAGACCTGGTCGTCGCGGGCCGCGTTCGCCGACCGGGCCTTCGGCCTGTTCCGCAGCGACCCGGCCGTCGACCCCGCACGGCCGCACCGAGGGCTCACGTACCTGATGTTCCCGCTCGACGCGGAGGGCGTGACGGTCCGTCCCATCGGGCGTCTGGACGGCAAGCCCGCCTTCGCCGAGCTCTTCCTGGACGACGTCTTCGTGCCGGACGAGGACGTGATCGGCGAGCCTGGCCAGGGCTGGCGGATCGCGATGTCGACGACGGGCAACGAGCGGGGCCTCACCCTGCGTTCACCGGGCCGCTTCCTCGCGACGGCGGACCGCCTCACGCGCGCGTGGCGGGCACAGGGCGACCCGACGGACACGGCGCTGCGCGACCGGGTGGCCGACGCGGTGATCGGGGCCCGCGCCTATGAGCTCTTCACCTGGGCGAACGCCTCGCGGTTCGCGGCGGGCGAGACCATCGGCGCCGAGTCCAGCCTGAACAAGGTCTTCTGGTCGGAGTACGACATCGAGACGCATGAGACGGCGCTCGATCTGCTGGGCCCGGAGGGCGAGTTGGCAGACGGCGAGTGGGCCGAGGGCTATGTCTTCTCGCTCGCCGGACCCATCTACGCGGGGACGAACGAGATCCAGCGCGACATCATCGCCGAGCGCCTGCTCGGCCTGCCGAAGGGACGGCGCTGATGCGATTCCTCCTGGACGACGAGCAGCGGGAGTTCGCCCGGTCCCTGGACGCGATGCTGACAGCGGCCGACACCCCGGCGGCCGCACGCGCGTGGGCCGCCGCCGACCACACTCCGGGGCAGGCGCTGTGGCGGCGCCTCGCGGAGGCGGGCGTCTTCGCCCTGGCCGTGCCCGAGGAGCATGAAGGAGTGGGGCCGCTCCCTGTCGAAGTGGCCGTCGTCTTCATCGAGTTGGGCCGTCACGCGGTGCCGGGCCCCCTGGTGGAGACGGTGGCCGCCGCGGCGCTGCTGTCCCGCCTCGCCGACCTCGGCGAGCAGGAACCCGCCAAGCGCCTCCTGCCCGCCCTGGCCTCCGGCGCCGCCACGGCCACCCTCGCCCTCCCGGGGACGAACGGCCCGTACGAGAACGACAGTTACCCGCACGTCCCGCACGTCCCGCACGTCCCGTACGCACTGGACGCCGACGCGGCGACGCACCTCCTGGTCGCCGCCGACGGCGCACTGCGCCTCGCGCCGGGCCCCGAGAGTCTGCACCACTCCCTCGACCCCGCCCGCCGCCTCGCCGTCCCGCTGCCCGGCGGCGAACTCCTCGCCACCGGGCCCGCCGTGACCGAGGCCGCCGACCGGGCCGCCGACTGGGCCGCGCTCGCCACGGCCGCACAGGCGCTGGGCGTCGGACGGGCACTCCTGGACAGGACCGTGGCGTACGTGAAGCAGCGCACCCAGTTCGGGACGGCGATCGGCACCTTCCAGGCCGTGAAGCACCGGCTGGCCGACGTCCTCGTACGGCTCGAGTTCGCCCGGCCCCTGCTCTTCGGGGCGGCCCTCTCCATGGAGGGTGCCGACATAGCGGCGGCCAAGGTGGCCGCGGGCGAGGCGGCCTATGCAGCGGCGCGGGCGGGACTCCAGTTGCACGGCGCGATCGGCTACACCTCCGAGTACGACCTCTCCCTGTGGCTCACCAAGGCCCGGGCGCTGCGCACCGCGTGGGGCGATCCGCAGGCGTGCCGCGCGCGGGTGCTCGCCGGGAGGGAGTGAGCGGGGCTCCCTGAGCGGGCCCGGCGCGGGCCCGGCGCGCGCCCACCCATGCCCCCGTCCACGGTCCGCCCCCGAACGCGCGGTGCACGGGACCGTCCTCGCTGCGATCATGGGACGTACGGGGCGGACGGGATCGGTGATTCGGGAACGGCGAACGGGCCGGGAGCGGTCGAGAAGGAGGCCACACGTGCGCGTGATCGGGTTGATGTCGGGGACTTCGTACGACGCGATCGACGCCGCGGCGGCCGACTTGACGATCGACGGGGACCGGCTGCTGCTGTCGCCGCTCGGCCTCATCAGCCGTGGCTACGACCCGGAGCTGCAGCGTTCCCTCGCGGCCGCGCTGCCGCCCGCCACGACCTCGCTCGCCGAGGTGTGCCGCCTCGACACGCTCATCGGCCGGGCCTTCGCCGCGGCGGCCGTCGAGGCGGACCGCGAACTGTGCGACGGGCGCGCCGAGTTGGTCGCCTCGCACGGCCAGACCGTCTACCACTGGGTCGAGGACGGGCAGGTGCACGGCACTCTGCAGATCGGCCAGCCCGCGTGGATCGCGGAGGCGAGCGGGCTGCCCGTGGTCGCCGACTTCCGGCCCCGGGACATCGCGGCGGGCGGTCAAGGAGCGCCGCTGGTCAGCCTGTTCGACCAGATGTGGCTGCGCGGCAGGCCCGGCGCGCCCGCCGCCCTGAACCTCGGCGGCATCGCCAACATCACGGCGCCCGATGGCACGGCCTTCGACACGGGTCCGGCGGGCGCCCTCCTCGACGCGGCCGTGCACGACGGCACCTCCGGCCGCCTCACCCACGACCAGGACGGCGCCCTCGCCGCCCGCGGCCGGCCCGACGCGGGACTGCTCGAACTGCTCCTCGCGGAGCCGTACTACGCCCTGCCCGCGCCCAAGACGACCGGCAAGGAACTCTTCCACCTCACCTATCTGCGCGCCGCCCTGGCGCGGGGGTACGAGCAGCTGCCGCTGGAGGACCTCGCCGCGACGCTCACGCTGCTCACCGCCCGCACGGTCGCGGACGCGGTGCGCTCGGTGCGGGCGAGCGAGGTCGTCGCGTCCGGGGGCGGCACGCGCAACCCGACGCTGATGAGGCTGCTGCGCGCGGAGTTGGACGACGGCGCGGCGCGGGGCGGGGCCGAGGGCACGTCCGGTGGCGGGGCCGGGAGCAGGTCCGGTGGCGGTGGCGGTGGCGGTGGCGGTGGCAGGATTCCCGTCCGTACGTCCGACGAGCTCGGCCTCCCGTCGGCGGCGAAGGAGGCGTACGCCTTCGCGGTCCTGGGGTTCCTCACGGTGCACGGGCTCGCGGGGACCGTGCCCGCCAGCACCGGGGCTCGGCACCCGAGCGTGCTCGGGTCGATCACTCCGGGGCGGCGCGGGGTGCCGTCGCCGGGGCCCGCCGCGGTGGCGCCGGTACGGCTGGTCGTGGCCGGGTGACCTCGCCCGTCGAGACCGGGTGACCTCGGCCGTCGAGACCGGTTGGGCCCGGAGCGGCGAGGCCGGTTGGCCCCGGAGCGGCGAGGCGGATCCGCCCCCTCTCATCCCCCTTTCACGGACGGCTCTTAACCTGGCGCCATGACGCAGGCGACTCCTCCCGGCTGGTATCCCGACCCGGGGCAGACAAGCGACGGACCGCGCACCGAACGCTGGTGGGACGGACAGACATGGACGGACCAGGTGCGCTCGGCGGCGGGCGGGCCCATGAGCGGAGCCCCCGGCGCGGGACACCCGGCGGGCCCGCCCGTCCATCCCGGCTACCCGGGCCTGCCCGTCGCACCGCCCGGCGGCCGGCGCCGGGGAGCGCGCATCGCGATAGCGGCGATCGTGGGGGTCGCCGTTCTCGCGGGCATAGGCGGCGGGGTGTACGCGCTGACCGCCGACGACGACGGGGACGGCGGCCGCGGCGACAGCGCCAAGCCCCCGCGATCCAGCGCGCCTTCGGCCCCCGGCGAGGACGGCGGCAACGGCGGTCAGGGCGGTAACGGCGGCGGCGGCTCGCCGGAGGGGCCGAACGCCCCGGAACAGTCCCCCGGCGGGCCCTCCCAGGGCCCGGAGCCGGAGAAGGGCTTCGTCGCGGACCCGACCAACGGCATCAGCCTGCCCACGCCGGACGGCTGGCGCGGCGGCGCCACCGACAAGGGCGCCGCCGTGACGACGGCCCCCTTCCCCTGCCCGGGCAACGCCTCCGAGCAGTGCACCCGGGGCGGGGCGTACTCGGCGCCCGCGACGGCGTACAAGATCGACGCCAAGTCCGCGAAGGCAGCGGCCCGGGCCGACATCGCGCCCAACGCGAAGGACGCCTTCGGCGGCAAGACGTACGGGAAGATCACCTCGCACAAGGAGCTGGAGTCGAAGGCCGTCACCGTCGCGGGCCAGAAGGGATACCTGGTCCGCTGGAAGGTGGTGACGCAGAAGAGCGACGACGGCTATGTGCAGTCGCTGGCGTTCCCCTCGCCCGTCGACAAGGACCGCATCGTCATCGTCCGCTTCGGCCTGGACATCAACGACGAGGCACCGAAGCAGTCGGTGCTCGACGAGATCACCCAGGGCATCAAGAAGGCGCCGGACGGGGCCGGCGGGGGCAACGGCACGGAGGTCTGAGAGGGAGCGGCCCCGGTGACGCCGCTCAACTCCTGCCCCCACTCCCGCCCCTCACACCCCTCTCGCCCCTCTCGCCCCTCTCGCCCCGGGGGGCTAGCCCGCGGAGAGCTCGCGCAGCGCCGCGCCGATCGCCGCCACGCCCTCCGCGACGAGGCCCGGCGGGGTGGCCGCGTAACCGAGGACGAGGCCGGGCCGCCCCGGCACCTGGCGGTGCCACGACAGGGGGTGGCACTTCACGCCCCGGGCGAGCGCGGCCGCGGCGAGCTCGGTGTCGGGGACGTCGGTCTCGTAGGTGACGGTGAGGTGCAGCCCGGCCGCCGCGCCGTGCACGACCGCCCCCGGCACCTCCTCGGCGAGGGCGGCGATCATGGCGTCGCGGCGGCGCCGGTGGCGGCCGCGCAACAGCCGCAGATGGCGCTCCAGTTCACCGGACTCCATGAGCCGGGCGAGCACCAGCTGCGGCAGCGCCGCGTTGCCCAGGTCGGTGAAGCGCTTGGCGTGGGTGAGCGCGGCGCGGTGGCGGGGCGGCGCCACCATCCAGCCGATGCGGAGCGCGGGCGCGAGCAGCTTGGAGACGCTCCCCAGGTAGCACACCTGGTCCGCGAGCAGGGAGCGCAGCGCGGGCACGGGCGGCCGGTCGTAACGGTGCTCGGCGTCGTAGTCGTCCTCAATGATCAGGCGGCTGTCGTACATCGATGTGCCGCCGCCGGCCGCGCCGTCCAGCGCCCAGCGCAGCAGCTCACGGCGGCGCTCACCGCTCAGCACCACTCCCGTGGGGAACTGGTGCGCGGGTGTCAGCAGCACCGCGCGCGCATGGGTGGCGCGCAGGGCGTCGACCCGCACCCCGCCCTCGTCGACCGGCACGGGAGGGGTGAACAGGCCGCCGTTGAGCAGGTGTTGGCGGGTGCCGAGCGAGCCGGGGTCCTCCACGGCGACGGTGTCGATGCCGTCGGCGCGCAGCACAGGGTGCAGGAGGGTGAGGGCCTGCGCGGTACCGGCGACGACGAGCACCTCGTCCGCGCCGACCTGGATGCCCCGGTTGCGCGCCAGCCAGTCCGCGACGGCCCGGCGCAGGGGTGCGGCGCCGCGCGGATCCCCGTACCCGAGGTGCTCCGCCGACGGCCCGTCGAACACGGCGCGTTCGGCCCGCAGCCAGGCCGCGCGGGGGAAGGCCGTGAGGTCCGGTTTGCCGGGGGTGAAGTCGACGCGGGCGGGGGCGGCGCGCAGGGCGTCGAAGATGTCGGGGCCGGGAGCGGGAGCGAGGCCGGGGCTGGGAGCGAGGCCGAGACCCGGGCCGGGGCCGGGACCAGGGCCGGGAACGAAGCCGGGAGAGGGAGCGAGGCCGGGGCCGAGACCAGGATCGGGACCGGAGCCGGGACCGAGACCGAGAGCCGGGCCGGGACCGAGACCAGGACCGAGAGCCGAGCCGGGAACAGGACCGAGACCGGGAGCCGGGCCAGGACCGAGAGCCGAGCCGGCACCAAGAGCCGAGCCGGCGCCGGAGGCCAACACCCCGCCGGGCGCGACCGGTTCAGGGCCGGAAGGAACGGGCGGGACGCGGGGCGCCCGAGTGCCCCGGCCCAAGGGGGCCGCCAGCACCACCGTCCCACCCCGCCGCCGCCCCTCGATCTGCCCGTCCTCGGTGAGCCGCCGGTACGCCTCGGTCACCACCCCGCGCGAGACCCGCAGTTCGGCGGCGAGCACCCGGGTCGGCGGGAGCCGGGACCCGATCGCGAGCCGCCCGTCCGCTATCGCCCGCCGCAGCTGTCCCGCGAGCCAGTCCGCCTTGCCCCCGGCCGGGGCGGCGCCGACGTCGAGCTGGAGGAAGTCGGAGCCGTACGACGGCAGTTCGGCATCCGCCCCGCTCTCCACCCGCTCCCCCGTCTGCCACTCGGCCACTCGGCCACTCGGCCACTCGGCCATCCTGTCACGATCACGCCAGTGCGAGCCGGGCGCTCAGCCCCACGAAGCCGGCCGCGAACGCCCGCCGCAGCCCGGTCATCACGCGCGGTCGGGCCAGCACCCGGTCCCGTACGGCCGCGGCGCACAGCCCGTACACCGCGAACACCACGAACGTGAGCCCCATGAAGACCGCGCTGAGCTGCAGCATCACGCCGAGGGAGCCGGGCCGGTCCTGCGGGACGAACTGGGGCAGGAACGCGACGAAGAACATCGTGAGCTTCGGGTTGAGCAGATTGATCAGCACGCCCGAGCCGATGACCCGCGCCGCCGACCGCGGGGCACCCCCGTCCCCGTCCGCGACCAGCGCGTCCTTGTCGCGCAGCGTCGCCCACGCCATGTAGAGGAGGTAGCCGACGCCGAGGTACTTCACCACCTCGTACGCGACGGTGCTGGTGTGCAGGAGGGCGGCGAGCCCGGTGATGGTCGCCACCAGGTGCGGCACGATGCCGAGCGTGGAGCCGAACGCGGCGACCACGCTCGCCCGCCGCCCGTGGGAGAGCCCGGCGGCGATGGTGTAGACGGCTCCGGTGCCGGGAGTGGCCACCACGAGGAGCGTGGTCAGCAGGAACGCGATGCTCAAGGGGTACCTCCGGGAGGCTTCGGGGTGGATCGGGTGGATCAAGTCCCTTCACTCTGAAGCCCCGTTGGCCTCGCGAACAGAACCAAAGAGAGGCCGCTCAACAGGTCCAAACGCGACCCGGAGCCCTCGCCTCACCGCGCCGCTCCCCGTGAACAGCACAGGGGCCGGACGAACGGCCGGAGCACCGCCGTGCTCCGCCGCCCGTCCGGCCGCAGGACGCCGCCCCCGTCCCCACGGTGCGGCGCGGCGGGCCCGGACCCCGGTCATCCGGCGGGGTCCGGCCCACGATCAAGGTGCGCTCGCGGCCTCCAGGCCGAGCGCGGGAAGCACCGCCGCCTCCACGAAGCGCGTCAGGTACTCCACGTCCGCGTGCTTGCCCTCCAGCATCGGGCGGGCCCGGATCACGCCCATGAGCTGGGCGGCGACGAACTCCGCCGCCGGGTGGCCCGCGGGGATCTCGCCGCGCGCGACGCCCCGCCGCAGCATCTCGTCGATGCCCGCGATCTCCGGTTCGACCAGCGCGTCGCGCAGCGCCTGCTTGAGGTCGCCGTCCTGCAGGATCGCGTGGCTGAGGGCCTGCATGAGGAGGGTGTCCTGGCCCGACCACTCGGCGGCGGAGCAGGCGGCGGCGCGCAGGTCGCCGGCGAGCGAGCCCGTGTCGATGCCCGCGAAGCGCACGCAGCGATTGGCGCGCAGGGCCGCCGCCACGAACAGGGGCTTGGTCTTCCACTGCCGGTAGAGCGTGGACTTGCTGCACTTCGTGGCCGCGGCGACGCCCTCCATCGTCACGGCCTCGTAGCCGTGGTCGCGGAGCTGGTCGAGCACGGCCTCGTAGAACTCGCGCTCGCGCTCGGGCGTGATCTTGGAGCGCCGGGATCCGGCCTCGCGCTGCCGGACCTCGCCCTGTGCCTGGTCCCCCGACGTCATTGCTCTGTCTCCTCGCTACGGCGGCCTTCGAAGCTTTTCAAAGCCTACCGATACGCCAGTGTACCGGTACGGCCGCGTATCGGTACACTTTCGTTTCGGTACACTGGCGTATCGATGAGTGGGGCGGACTCTCACTCACCACCGCATTACCCACTCATCACGCAAAGGGGTCGGGGATGGAAACCCGAACCGAGCCTGCCGACCAGCAGCCGGGCATATCCGACCGGCAGCCGAGCCCAGCCACCCGCACGGTGGCCGCCCGACCGCCCCTCGTCCGCGAACTCCTGCTCATCGCGGGCCTGTTCCTCGTCTACAAACTGGGCCGGCAGCTCGCCAACGGCCACACCGAGGAGGCGTTCCGCAACGCCCACCACGTGTGGAACGCGGAGCGCGATCTGCACCTGCCGGGCGAGGGCCTCGTCCAGCAGCTCCTGCTGCACAACGAGACGCTGATCCACGTCGCGAACACCTACTACGCGACCGTCCACTTCCCGGCGACGGTCGCCTTCCTGGTCTGGCTGTACGTGCGCCGCCCCGGCCACTACGTCTGGGCCCGCCGCGTCCTGGCCGCCCTGACCGCGGCCGCGCTCGTGCTGCACCTCACGTTCCCGCTGGCCCCGCCCCGGCTGCTCGGCGCCGCCCACCTCGTGGACACGGCCCAGGTGTACGGGCCCTCCGTGTACGCCTCGACGCCGGAGACCGACTCGATGGCGAACCAGTTCGCCGCGATGCCGTCGCTGCACTTCGGGTGGGCGCTGATGGTCGCCATCGGCGTCATCGTGGCCACGAAGTCGCGCTGGCGCTGGCTGTGGCTGCTGCATCCGCTCCTGACGCTGCTCGTGATCGTCGGCACGGCCAACCACTACTGGCTCGACGCGATCGTGGCGGCCGCGCTGCTCGGCATCGCG
Source organism: Streptomyces sp. NPDC059009 (assembly GCF_042740175.1). Taxonomy (NCBI): domain Bacteria; kingdom Bacillati; phylum Actinomycetota; class Actinomycetes; order Kitasatosporales; family Streptomycetaceae; genus Streptomyces; species Streptomyces sp. NPDC059009. Next base: position 285,379 of record NZ_JBHYJB010000004.1, read on the forward strand.
CTCGCGGTGATCCGGCAGCCGTCGACGGGGCGTTCCCTGGTGGTACGCCGGTCCGTGCCCGCCCCGGCGGCCGCGCCCGCTCAGGACCCCGCGCCCGCCCCGTCCGCCGCCGGACTCGCCTCCTCGGGGGTGGACCGGTGAGCGCCACCGTCGTCGCCGTCCTCCTCTCCCTCGTCTCGGCCGCCGCCTACGCCGCGGCCGCCGTCGCCCAGGAGCGGCTCGCCTCCCGGCTGCCGGAGAGCGGTTCCGGTGCCGGGTCCGGCGCGCTGCGGCTGCTCGGCAGCGGCGCCTGGTGGTCCTCGGTCGGGCTGAACGCCGCCGCCGCGCTGCTGCACGTCGCGGCCCTCAAGTACGGGCCGCTGACGCTCGTCCAGCCGCTGGGCGCGCTCACCCTCGTCGCGGCCGTGCCGCTCGGGGCGCGGATCGCCGGGCGGCGCGTGACGCGCCTGGAGTGGCGCGGCACCGGGCTCACCCTCATCGGTCTCGGCGCGCTGCTCCTGACGGCCTCCGGGCCCGCGCCCGACGACTATCTGAAGCTGCCCGAGGCGCTCGCCGTCGCGGCGGGCACGATGGCCGTCATCGGCCTGCTGTCGCGGCCGGGCGCCCGGCCGGGGCTGCGGCACGCGACCGCGTCCGGGTTCGCCTCCGGGGTGGCGTCCGCGCTCACGCAGACCGTGACGGTCGCGGCCACGGACCGCTCGGGCCCGGTGCTCAGCGCGCAGGTGATCGTGGTGGCGCTGCTCGTCGCCGCGTTCGCCGTGGGCGGCCTGCTGCTCTCCCAGACCGCCTACCGGGGCGGCCTCGGGGCGCCGCTCGCCGTGGTGACCCTGGCCAACCCGGTGGCCGCGTCCGTGATCGGCCTGAGCCTGCTCGGCGAGCGGCTCCAGGGCGGGGCCGGCGGGGTGCTCCTCGCCGTGGTGGGCGCGCTCGTCGCCGGGTACGGGGTCCTGGTCCTGACCCGCTCGCCGGTCACGGCCGCCGCGCGTCCGGAACCCGTCGCCGGGGGCGGGCCCAGGGCGGCCGACGCCGAACCCGGCATCGCCGGCTACCTGCCGTCGATCCCGGGGCAGCCGGAACCGCCGGTGCTGCACCTGTCCCGCCCATAGGCCCGCGCCTCCCCACGAAGACGACGTCGGCCGCGCCCCTTCCCCGG
>NZ_JBHYJB010000005.1:0-160851 GCF_042740175.1 Streptomyces sp. NPDC059009
ACAGGCCGTCACCCCTTCCCGCACTTCCCCGCCTCCCGGCCACCACCCACCTACAGGCCGTCACCCCTTCCCCCCTTCCCCCCTTCCCCCCTTCCCCCCTTCCCCGCTCCCCCCCCTTCCCCGCTTCCCGGCCGTCCCGCCCTCCCGCCCTCCCCCGCGAGGGCGGGCCCCTCCCAGCCTCGAGGGGGGGGCGCCCTTCAGCCCCGTCCGGCGTTTGAGGACGAGGCGCGTTCAGCGCCGACAGGGGGTCTAGGGGCAAAGCCCCAGGAAGGGCACCCCAGGGGCGACGGAGTCGCCGGATTCGGGAAGGGGCGGGACTGGGGAAGAAGCCCCCCGCAGGGGCACCCTCACCCCCCTACGCAATCGCCTCCCAAAGGCTCCACACACCCAGCCCCAGCATCAGCAACGCCGCCACCTTCGTGATCAAAGCCAACGGCACCCGCTTCATCAGCGCCTTGCCGCCCACGATCCCGAGCCCCGCCACAGCCCACAGCGCCAGCACGGCCCCCAGCCCCACGGACAGCGGATCGTCGTACCGAGCCGCCAGGTTCGCCGTCATGATCTGCGTCAGATCGCCGAACTCCGCGACCAGGATGAGCATGAAGCCCGCCCCGGACACCTTCCAGAAGCTCTGGTCCTTCGGCTCGCGGACCTCCTCCTCGTCCTCGCCCCCCTTGAGCAGCAGCATCGCCGCCCCACCAAGGAAGAGGACACCGGTGAGGGCTTGCAGCAGCTGCTGCGGGAGGAGGGTCAGGACGCTGCCCGCCGCCACGGCGAGCACGACATGGACCACGAACGCCGCCGCCACCCCCACGAACACGTACGAGGCGCGGTAGCGCGTGCCGAGGACGAGCCCGGCCAGGGCCGTCTTGTCGGGGAGTTCGGCGAGGAAGACGACGCCGAAGACGAGCGCCATCACGCTGATGCTGATCAAGGGTTCCTCAATCGGTCGGGACTGCCCCACCGAGAGTGCGCGCTCCGTCACGTACGACACCTCGGCATGGCAGCGCACGGACAGCGCACACACACGCGTGTACGCCAGGCACTGCTTGCCGAAGGTCTCGCTGGCCGGTCCCGTGGGACCCGCCTCCGGGCGCCGGCCCAGCCATCCAGCGATGGCCGAGCAGTATGTCGACGGTCCGGCGAAGAGCTACTCCCCTTCTGCGCCATCCATCGTACGTGACTTCCGGACACCCCCCACCAGGGCCTTTCGCCCCCGGGAGATGAGTGACGCGGGCCACACGCGCGCCCGACGACACCGGCACATAAGCACTGAAGACGGCACCGGCCACCCCCGAAGGTCACGCCAGCCCAACCCCCGAAGACAGCACCAGCACACCCCCGAAATCGGCACCGGCCCACCCCGTCACGCCAACTCCCCGCCCTCCCCCCTGACATGACACCCCGCCAGACCTCTTGAACTCCCAACCCCATTGACGCGACCCTGTCACCTGGCGCACACCTGCAGGAAACCCCACAGCGCCACCATGGCCACGCCCCACCGGCCAATGTCCCCCCACACCAAGGGAGTTCGCATGTCCCGCGTCTACGCGCGTCGACTCACCGTCTCGGCCTCACTCACCGTTCTCGTCTCCGCCGCCACCCTCCTCGCCGGTTCCCCCGCCCAGGCCGCGCCCCCGGACCCGGTCAGCGCCGCCACCGCCCGTACCTATCTCGGGCAGCTCACCGAGAAGGCCGAGGGGTCGTCGGACGGCTACAGCCGCGACAAGTTCCCGCACTGGATCACGCAGTCCGGTGCGTGCAACACCCGCGAGGTCGTCCTCAAGCGCGACGGCACCGACGTCCAGCAGGACGGCAGCTGTGCGGCCGTCTCCGGGAAGTGGCACTCCGCCTACGACGGGGCCGACTGGACCAAGTCCTCCGACCTCGACATCGACCACGTGGTGCCGCTCTCCGAGGCGTGGAAGTCGGGGGCCGACGCGTGGACGACCGCGCAGCGGCAGGGGTTCGCCAATGACCTCACCCGGCCGCAGCTGATCGCCGTCACCGACAACGTCAACCAGGGGAAGGGGGACCAGGACCCGGCCGAGTGGCTGCCGTCGCTCACCTCGTACCACTGCATGTACGCCCGGATGTGGGTGGACGTGAAGCACCACTACGACCTGACCGTCGACCCGGCCGAGAAGAAGGCCCTCTCCGGCATCCTCGACGGCTGCTGACCCCCGATCGGGAGGAACCCTCCGATAGGGAGGAACCGGCCCGCCCGCCTTCGTCGTTCCGTACCGTACGGGGCGACGGAGGAGGGTGATCACCGTGGCACGGCTGCGCCTTGGTCCACTGCTGAGGTACGTCGACGGTTCGACGGCGACCGTCTGGGTCGAGGCCGACCGGCCCTGCACCGCCGAAGTGCGGGGCGGGGGAAGGGTGCTGGGGAGCGCGGCCACCTTTCAGGTGGCGGGGCACCACTATGCGCTCGTGCCCGTGAGCGGGCTGCGGCCGGGGAGCGAGACCGCCTATGAGGTGCGGCTCGGAGAGAGCGTGGTGTGGCCGCTCGCCGACTCGCCCTTTCCGGCCAGCGTCATCCGCACCCCCGGCGAGGGCGAGCGCGCGCTCCGGGTCACCTTCGGGTCCTGCCGCTGGGCCGCCCCGCCCTCGGGAGAGCACGACCCCGTCGGGCCCGACGCCCTGGACACGCTGGCCGCGCGGCTCGCCGCCGACCCGGGGGCGGAGCGGCCGGACGTACTGCTGCTGCTCGGTGACCAGGTCTATGCCGACCAGACCTCCAAGGCCACGCGGCGCTGGCTCGCCGCCCGGCGGAGCCTGGACGATCCGCCGGGGGATCAAGTCGCCGACTATGAGGAGTACACCCGGCTCTACTACGAGTCGTGGCTCGATCCCGAGGTCCGGTGGCTGCTCTCCACCGTGCCCAGCTGCATGATCTTCGACGACCACGACGTCATCGACGACTGGAACACCAGCGCCTCCTGGCTCGCCGAGATGCGGGCCACCCCCTGGTGGCGCGAGCGGGTGCTCGGCGGCCTGATGTCGTACTGGGTCCACCAGCACCTGGGGAACCTGCCGCCCGGCGAGCTGGCGGGGGACGAGGTGTATGCCGCCGTGCGGGCCACCCCCGACGGCACGGACGCACTGCGCGCCTTCGCCGCCAAGGCCGACGCCGAACCGGGCGCGGCCCGGTGGAGCTACCGGCGGGACTTCGGGCGGGTGCGGCTGCTCATGGTCGACACCCGGGCGGCCCGCGTCCTGGACGAGCAGCAGCGCGCGATGGTCGACCCGGAGGAGGCCCGCTGGCTGCGGGAGCAGGCCCTGGACGGGGATGTCGATCACCTGCTGATCGGGTCCTCGTTGCCCTGGCTGCTGCCGCATCTCATCCATGACGCGGAGGGGTGGAACGCCGCGCTGTGCCGGGGCGAGCGCGGAGCGCGCTGGGCCCGGATCGGTGAAGACCTGCGCCGGCGCTCGGACTTGGAGCACTGGGCCGCCTTCCCCGCGTCGTTCGCCGCGCTGACGGAGCTGATCGCCGAGGCGGGCTCGGGGCCGGACGCCCCGGCCACGGTGTGCGTGCTCTCGGGGGACGTGCACCACGCGTATGTCGCCGAACCGGAGTGGACGGCGGGCTCGGGGCCGGACTCGCGGGTGCTCCAGCTGACCTGCTCGCCCGTCCACAACTCCATCCACGCCTCGATACGGCTGGGCTTCCGCTTCGGCTGGAGCCGCGCGGGGCGTGCGCTGGGGCGCCGCTTCGCCCGCCATGGCCGTCTCCCCCGTACTCCCGTGAAGTGGCGCAGAACGGGCGGGCCCTGGTTCGGCAACCAGCTCATGACGCTGACGCTGCGCGGGCGTTCGGCGGGGCTGCGTCTGGAGCAGGCGCGCGCGACGGGGAGTAGGGGCGTGCGTCTGGAAGCGGTGGCGGAGAGCACGCTCACCGAGGAGTGACTCACACCACACCCGGAGGCGGATCGTCCGTTACGGGCTTCTGCTGCGGGACTTCCGGCGGCAGGATGAGGCGGACCATCCGTCCCACCCGTCACCCGGCCACCGCCCCTCGACGAGCACGCTGCGCGTGCACCCCCGCTTGACGCGCCCCACACGCCCCGGGAGTCACAGTTTTGTCCGCAGTGAACGAGCCTCAGCTGTCCGCAGCGGACGACATCCCGCTCGCCGTCGCCCTCGTCGGCGCGGGCCCCCGAGGCACCAGCGTCCTGGAGCGCCTGTGCGCCTCGGCCGCCGAACTCCTCGCCCCGGGCACCCGCCTGACCGTCCACGTCGTCGACCCCGCGCCCCCGGGCCCCGGCCGCGTCTGGCGGACCGCGCAGCCGCCCGAGCTGCTGATGAACACGGTCGCCTCCCAGGTGACCCTCTTCACCGACGAGAGCGTCGACTGCGCGGGGCCCGTGCGGCCCGGACCGAGTCTGTACGAATGGGCCGCGAGCGGCGCGGTCGGTAGGTGCGAACCGGGGCTCGGGCCCGACGACTACCCCACGCGTGCCTGCTACGGCCGTTACCTGGAGTGGGTCTTCGCCCAGGTGCTGCGCGCCGCCCCGGGCACGGTGCGCGTCGAGGTGCACGCCGCCCGTGCGGTGCGGCTGGAGGATCTGGACGGTGACGAGGGCGGGCGTCAGGCCCTCGTACTCGACGACGGGCGGCAACTGACCGGGCTCGCCGCCGTGGTGCTCGCCCAGGGGCATCTGCCCGCGATCGCCGGCCGGGGGCAGGAGCGGCTCGCCGAGCACGCCGCCCGCCACGGCCTGCGCCACTTCGCGCCCGCCAACCCGGCCGACCTGGACCTGTCGCCGCTGGCCCCCGGCGAGCCGGTGCTGCTGCGCGGGCTCGGTCTCAACTTCTTCGACCACATGACGCTGCTGACCGAGGGGCGCGGCGGGCGGTACGAGCGGGGTGCCGACGGCCGCCTCCGGTATCTGGCCTCGGGCAACGAGCCGCGCCTGTACGCCGGTTCGCGGCGCGGCATCCCGTATCAGGCACGCGGTGACAACGAGAAGGGCCCCTACGGACGGCACCGGCCCGCGGTGCTCACCGGTGACGTCATAGCCCGCTTCCGCAAGCGCGCCGACAGCGGGGACGCCCCGGACTTCCTCGCGGAGATATGGCCGCTGGTCGCCAAGGAAGTGGAGACGGTCTACTACGCGGCGCTCCTCGGCGAGCGCGGCGGCGCCGCCTTCCGCGAGCGGTTCCTCGCCACCGGGCACCGCAGCCCCCAAGAAGCCCTGGTTCTGGACGAGTTCGGGGTGGGCGAGGGTGAGCGCTGGTCCTGGGACCGGCTGTCGAGGCCGCACGCGGACCGCGCCTTCGGCTCCCCGGGCGAGCACCGGAGCTGGCTCCTGGCCCATCTGCGCGAGGACGCCGCGCAGGCCGCGCTCGGCAATGTCGCGGGCCCCCGCAAGGCCGCCCTCGACGTGCTCCGCGACCTCCGCAACGAGCTGCGCCTCATCGTCGACCACGGCGGTCTGACCGGGGCCTCCCGGCGCGAACACCTCGACCGCTGGTACACCCCGCTCAACGCCTTCCTGTCGATCGGGCCGCCCCGCCGCCGGGTCGAGGAGATGACGGCCCTGATCGAGGCGGGCGTCCTCGACGTGCTCGGTCCGCGGCTGGAGGTGCGGGCCGAGGACGGGGCGTTCCACGCGCGCTCCCCCGACGTCGCGGGCTCCGGGGTGCGGGTGAGCACGCTGATCGAGGCGCGGCTCCCCGAGCCGGACCTCCGGCGCACCCGGGACGAGCTGCTCGGGCGGCTCCTGAAGACCGGACAGTGCCGCCCTCATGTGGTCGACGGGTACGAAACCGGAGGACTCGACGTGACCCCGCGCCCGTACCGCCTCCTGGACCGTCAAGGGCGCGCCCACGCACGGCGGTTCGCCTTCGGGGTGCCGACCGAGGGGGTGCACTGGGTGACCGCCGCCGGGGCCAGGCCCGGGGTCGACTCGGTGACCCTGTCGGACGCGGACGCGGTGGCACGAGCCGTACTGCGGACGGTGACGGAGGCGCAAGTGGAACTGGCCGGTAGCTGCCAGAACCGGGAAGCGGAATGCCCGGGATGGCCAGATGTTGAACTTGCAAGCATTGATTAGGTGCGCCTAACCTAGGGCCTCCGCTCGGTTACCCGTCCCCAAAACCGAAGGAGTCCCCACCATGACTGGACGTCTCAACAGCGCCCAGCCCTACGCCCTCGGCCTGTTCCGCATAGTCATCGGCCTGCTCTTCGCCTGCCACGGCGCGAGCACGCTCTTCGACGTGCTCGGCGGCCCGATGGGCGGCAAGGCCCCCGAGGTCGGCGCCTGGCCCAGCTGGTACGCGGCCGTGATCCAGCTCGTCGGCGGCGCCCTGGTGATGCTCGGCCTCGGCACCCGCGCCGCGGCGTTCATCTCGTCCGGCTCGATGGCCTACGCCTACTTCAAGGTCCACCAGCCAGAGGCCCTGTGGCCCCTGGAGAACGGTGGCGAGGCGTCGGCGATCTTCTGCTGGGCCATGCTGCTCTTCGTCTTCACCGGCTCGGGCGCGTTCGGCCTCGACCGGCTCTTCGCCGCGCGCGGCGCGAACGGCCAGGAGTCGGCGTCGGACCGCACACCGATCGCCGCCTGACGGCACCCCTGCCCCACGGCGGCGCCCCTTCCTTCGTACGAGGGAAGGGGCGCCGCTCTGTGTCCGCGGGCTCTCCGAGAGCGGGCTCTACGAGAAGGGCGGTGCGCCGAAGGGCACGGTGAAGCAGGCCACCCGGTCGCCCGCGCCGCCCTGTTCGCGGTGGAGCACCACGGACTGGGCCCCGCCCGGGCGCAGACCCCAGCGGTGGTGGGCGCTCGCCCGGCCCGAGCCGTCCGCCCGCGCCGTGAAGTCGAGCCACACCTCGTTGTCGGGGTTGCGGTAGGCCGGGTTCTCGGAGGGCTGCACCGGGTCGGGGCGGTGCTGGTAGTGGCCGCCGGCCGCCGCGGGGTCGGCGCCACAGGGCTTCTGGTGGACGTGCACGCCGTACTTGTGGCCCGCCTTCAGGCCCGTGACCCGCAGCCCGACCGTCGTGCCGCGCTCGTCGCTGCGCTGCTCGACCCGGATCCACGCCGCCGCGGGGACCAGCTTCATGTCGTACGTGATCGCGGGCGACGGGATCAGCGCCGTCGGCGGCGCGAACTGCGCCGAGGCCCGCACCCAGTAACAATCCGCGGCACCCGGGCTCGAGCCGCCGCCCGCCGCGAGCACCGCCGCCGCCACCGCGCCGGCCAGCATCCCTGCCACCATGTCCGTGCTCTCCTTCGCCTCGCCCCCTTGTCGTGTCCTGCTTCGTTGGTACGGGACGTGAAGGGCGGCCGCTCCGCGGGGGACGGCAGGTGGGTGAACGTGATGTAGCGAACATCTGAGCCCCCAGCGGATCTCCGCCCGAGGGCTCGGCGTACGCTGTACAGCTGTCATCAGCCCCGGCCGCCCCAGCAGTCACCGCGGCACCAGGGCCGATGATGGGGGTGCAAGGGGGAAACGGGGACATGGGGAGTTTGTTCGGTGCTTGAGAGCTTGGGTGCGTTGACCGGCAGCCCATGGATCTACGTCGTGGTCGTCGTCTCCGTGCTCTGCGACGTCTTCGTCCCCGTGCTGCCCAGCGGCGTGCTCGTCATCACGGCGGCCACCGCGGCGGCGGCCGCCGGGACCAACTCCGGACACGTCCCGCGCGACGTCCCCGACATGCTGGTCCTCACGCTGTGCGCGGCCACCGCCTCGGTCCTCGGCGACCTCCTCGCCTACCGGCTCGCCTGGCGCGGCGGCGAACGCTTCGACCGCGCCATCGCCCGCTCCCGCCGCCTCACGAGCGCGCAGGAACGGCTCGGCGCGGCGCTCCAGCGGGGCGGCGGCGCCCTCGTGATCCTGGCCCGGTTCGCCCCGGCGGGCCGCTCGGTCGTCTCCCTGGGCGCGGGCGCGGCACACCGCACGGTGCGCGAGTTCCTGCCCTGGTCGGCCCTGGCCGGCGTGGCCTGGGCCCTCTACAGCGTCGGCCTCGGCTACTTCGGCGGCCAGTGGCTCGGCGCGACCTGGCTGGCGACGGGCGTCTCGGTGCTCGCGCTGTTCGGGGCGGGCGCGGCGGCGGCTTTCATGATGCGCCGCCCGGCTCCGGCGACGTAGCCCCGCGCGCTACGCGCTCTTGGCACTCTTGGCGCCCCGCACCTCGAGGTGCGCGAGCAGCTCCGCCGTCGCCTCCGCCACCGCGTCGACCGCGCGGTCGAAGACCTCGCGGTTGTGGGCGGCCGGGGCGCGGAAGCCGGACACCTTGCGCACGTACTGGAGCGCGGCGGCGCGGATCTCCTCCTCGGTGGCCTCTTCGGGGAGCACGGGCGGGCGGAGTGTCTTGATGCTGCGGCACATGCCTCCAGCTTGCCTCGCCCGGCGCTTCGCCGTCGGCATACCGCCCTTTCTTCCCGGCGCGCGACCGCGCAGAGTCGGGGCATGAGACTTCTGGTGATCGGCGGCTCGGTCTTCCTCGGCCGGGCGTTCGTCGACGAGGCGGTGGCCCGCGGCTGGGACGTGACGACCTTCAACCGGGGCCGCACCGGTTCCGACCCCGAGGGCGTACGGGTCCTGCACGGCGACCGCGAGAGCCCGGCCGACCTCGCACGCCTCGCCACCGAGGGGCCGTGGGACGCGGTCGTGGACGTCTGCGGCTACACCCCGCGCACCGTCGCGGACTCGGTGCGGGCCCTGGCCGGTTCGGCCGCCGCGTATCTCTTCGTCTCCTCCGTCAACGCCCGCTCCGGCTGGCCCGCCGAGCCCGTCGACGAGGACGCGCCCCGCCGCGAGGGCGACCCCCAGGCGGGCCCGGACGACGGCGACTACGGCACCCTCAAGGTCGGCTGCACCCTCGCCGTCGAGCGGGGCTTCCCCGGCCGCACCCTGATCCTCGAACCGGGCCTCATCATCGGCCCGCACGACCGCGCCCGGCGCACCACATGGTGGCTGCGGCGCGCGGCCCAGGGCGGCCGGATCCTCGCCCCCGGCTCCCCCGACGACCCGATGCGCCTCATCGACGCGCGCGACATCGCCGCCTTCGGCCTGGACCGGATCGCGGCCGAGGACGCAGACAACGCCGAGGACGCCGCCACGTACCTGGTCACCGGCGACCCGGCCAACACCACGTGGGGCGAGTTCCTCGGCACCTGCGTCGAAGAGACCGGCGGCCGGGCGGACCTGGTCTGGGTGGACCACGACCTCCTCACCGAACACGATGTGCGGATCTGGACCGAACTCCCGCTCTGGGCCCCGCAGTCGGGTCCGACGGCCGCCGTCTGGCAGGCGTCGTCGGCCCGGGCCACCGCGGCGGGCCTGCGCTGCCGCCCGGTCACGGAGTCCCTCCACGACACGGCGGCCTGGCTGTTCGCCCCCGGCGGCATGGAGGAGGCGTTCGGCGCGTACCGCGCGACGGACCGGCCGGAGCCGATGAGCGCAGAACGGGAGCGGCAGTTGCTGGAGGCGGCGGACGCGCGGGGGGCAGGGCTGAGGGAGGGCTGATGAGGGAGGGCTGAGGGCTGCGCGGGGCCGAGCGGGGTCGTGCCGGGCCGAGCCGAGCGGAGCCGGGCCGAGGCCGGGCCGAGGCCGCGCCGGGCCGAGCCGAGCCGGGCCGGGCCGGGGCCGAGTGGGGCCGGGGCCGAGCCGGGCCGGGCCGAGCCGGGCAGAGCCGAGCCGGGCCGAGCGGGGCCGAGTGGAGCCGGGCCGAGCCGGGCCGGGCAGAGGCCGAGGTCGAGCGGAGCCGAGCCGCGCCGAGGCCGAGCAGGGCCGGGGCCGAGTGGGGCCGGGGCCGAGCCGGGCAGAGCCGGGCAGAGCCGAGCCGGGCCGAGCGGGGCCGAGCGGGGCCGAGTGGAGCCGGGCCGAACGGGGCCGAACGGGGCCGAGCGCCAGGCTCCCAGAGGGCCTAGCCCAGCCCTTGCCCCGGTCCTTGCCCCAGCCCCTTCGCCCGCCCCAGCAAAAGCTCCCGCTCCCGCTCGTTCCGCGTCAGCGACGCCGCCCGTTCGAACTCCGCCCGCGCCTCTTCCGTGCGCCCGAGCCGCTCCAGCAGGTCTCCTCGTACGCTCGGCAGCAAGTGGTAGTCCTTCAGGGCCGGTTCGGTCGCGAGGGCGTCCACGAGGGGCAGGGCCGCCGCCGGGCCGTGGGCCATGGAGACGGCGACCGCGCGGTTCAGTTCCACCACCGGGGACGGGGTGAGGATGACGAGGCGGCCGTAGAGGGCGGCGATCGACGTCCAGTCCGTGTCCTCGTAACGGACCGCCTGAGCGTGGCACGCGGCGATCGCGGCCTGGAGGGCGTAGGGACCCATGCCCGGGCCGATCCCGGCGCGCTCCAGGGCGGCGAAGCCGCGGCGGATCAGCATGCGGTTCCACTTGGCCCGGTTCTGCCGAGCGAGCAGCACGGGCTCCCCCTCGGGCCCCGTGCGGGCCGTGAAGCGGGACGCCTGGAACTCCAACAGCCCGGACAGCGCGTGCACTTCGGGCTCCTCGGGCATGAGCCCGGCGAGCACCCGGGCGAGCCGGAGCGCGTCCTCGCACAGGGCGGGGCGCAGCAGGTCGTCGCCCGCCGTCGCGGCGTAACCCTCGTTGAAGATCAGGTAGATGACGTCGAGGACGGACGCCAGGCGCGCGGGCCGCTCGGCGGCGGCCGGCACCTCGAAGGGGACCTGCGCCCGCGCGAGGGACCGCTTGGCCCGTACGACGCGCTGGGCCACCGTCGCCTCGGAGACCAGGAACGCGCGCGCGATCTCCGTCGTCGTCAAGCCGCCCAACAGGCGCAGCGTGAGGGCGACTTGGGCCTGGGTCGACAGGACCGGGTGGCACGCGGTGAAGATCAGCCGGAGCAGGTCGTCGTCGATGTCGTCGATGTCGCCGGCGTCGGCGAGGTCGGGCGGCGGCACGTCCTCCAGGGTCCGGCCGACCTCCGCCAGCTTGCGCGCGTACGTCTCCTTGCGGCGTACGAGGTCGATGGCGCGCCGCTTCGCCGTGGTCATCAGCCATGCGCCGGGCCGGTCCGGCACCCCCGCCGCGGGCCACTGTTCGAGCGCGGCGACCAGGGCGTCCTGTGCGAGTTCCTCGGCGATGCCCACGTCGCGCACGATGTGGGCGACGCCCGCGATGATCCGCGCCGACTCGATCCTGAAGACCGCCTCGACCGTCGTCCGGACCGGTCCGGTCGCGCTTCCTGCCGTCACGGGCACCCATCAGAGCAGCCATCGAGAGGGCGGGCAAGCGCGACCGGTCAGTCCCTCACGTCCTCACATCTCCTCGATCTCGCGGATCTCGGCCGAGACGGTCCACTCCTTGGGGTGGATCTCCAGGAACCGCTTCGTCCACTCCAGGGCCTCGGCCTTGTCCTTGGCCTGGATGATGGAGTAGCCGCCCACGACCTCCTTGGTCTCGGTGAACGGGCCGTCGGTGTAGCCCAGTTGGCCACCGTCCCAGGTGACCCGGGTGCCCTCGGCGGTCGGCTTGAGCCCGGCCGTGTCGAGCATGACCCCGGCCTTGGTGATCTCCTCGAAGAGCGCGCTCATGCGCTCGTCGAAGTCGCACCCCGAGCCCTCGGCCGGGGGATTCTGCTCGTCGACGCGGATCATGGTCAGGAAGCGCGGCATGGTGACTCCTCGGTCTGAGTGGTGCGGCGGACTCTTCCGCCTCTCACCCCTGCGTCGAACGGCGCCGCGCCGGATCGACACCTTCCCCGAAGAATCTTGAAAAAGTTTCCCGGCGCCCCCAGCCGCGCTCCGCGCTCCCCGCCCCCTCGGACTCAGGACTCAGGACTCAGGCGGGCACGCCGTCGACCGTCGGCACGACCACGCCGAACAGGTCCCCGACGGTCGTCAGCGCGGCGGCGTGCAGCGCGGCCGCAGGCACCACCGAGCCGTCCGACCCAGGGAGAGCGCGCGTCGCGGTGGCCTCGGCGACGACGGTGGGCCGGTAGCCGAGGTTGAAGGCGCCCTGGGCGGTGAAGGCCACGCACATGTGCGTCATGAACCCGGCCAGGACGAGGTCCTTGCCGCTGCCCGGGCCGAAGCCCAGGCCGGTCAGGGTCTTCTCGAGCTCGGTGGCGTGGAAGGAGTTCGGGAACTGCTTCACCACGACGGTCTCGCCGTCGGCCGGGGCGACCTCGTCGCTGATCGCGCCGATGTGGGCGCGGATGTCGTACGGGGTGCCCTCGCCGCCGTCGTTGACGACGTGGACGACCGGGGTGCCGGCAGCCCGGGCGCGCTCAAGCAGCAGCGCCCCGGCGGCGAGCGCCTCGTCGGCCCCCTCCAGAGCCATGACGCCCTCGCGGTAGGTGTTCTGGAAGTCGATCAGGACCAGGACGGACTCGCTCAGGCGGGGCGGCGTGCTGTCGAGGCCGACGACGTCGCGGAGGGTCTTGGACGGGGTGGTGGAGGTGGTGGTGGTGTTCGTGCTCATCAGGGGTCCTTTCACAAGTGTCACTTCACAGGTGTCACTGCGGTTTCGGGCAGGGCGGAGCCGGCCTCGGTGGTGGGTGAGAGAGGTGCGTGGAATGTGGTGCGTGGAATGTGGTGCGTGGAAGGTCGTGCGTGGAAGGTGGCGCGTGGCGCGGTCAGGCGGTCTGGGTGCGGAAGCGGCGCCGGTAGGCCACCGGCGTCGTCGCGAGCTGCCGCCGGAACGCCCGGTGCAGCGTCTCGACCGAGCCGAGCCCGGCCGCGGCCGCGATCCGGTCGAGCGGCTGGTCGGTCGTCTCGAGGAGGCGCCGGGCGACCTCGATGCGCGCGGCCTCGACGTAGACCGCGGGGCTGCTGCCCGTCTCCTGGGTGAAGACCCGGGCGAAGTGCCGCTCGCTCAGACACATCCGCTCGGCCAGGGCCGCCGCGGACAGGTCGTGGTCGAGGTGGTCGGCGATCCACAGCCGGAGCTCGTCGATGTCCCGGCGCGCGGTGGCCGAGCGGCGCAGCGGCACCGAGAACTGGCTCTGGCCGCCCTGCCGCTTGAGGTACATCACCAGGTGCCGGGCCACCGCGAGCGCGGTCTGCTCGCCCTGGTCCTCGGCGACCAGGGCGAGGGCGAGATCCAGACAGGCGCTGATCCCGGCCCCGGTCCACAGGCGGCCCCGGTCGGTCCTGACGAAGATCGGGTCCGGGTCGACCGTGACGTCCGGGTGGTCGGCGGCGAGCTGGCTCGCGGTCGACCAGTGGGTCGTCGCCGTCTTCCCGTCCAACAGGCCCGCCGCGGCCAGTACATGGGCGCCCACACAGACGGACGCCACCCGCCGGGCGTGCGGCGCGGTCGCCCTCACCCAGGCCACGACGTCCGCGTCGATACGGGCCACGGGCCCCGCCTCGGCCATGTCGACGGCGCCCGGCACGAGCAGGGTGTCCACCTGCCCGCCCACGTCGTCGAAGGCCAGGTCCGCGAGCAGCCGGACCCCGGCCGAGGTCCGCACCGGGCCCGCGGCCGGACCGGCGAGGCGCACCTCGTAGCCGGCGCGGCCGCCGGTCTCCCGGTTGGCCAGGGCGAAGACCTCGGCCGGGCCGGTGACGTCGAGGAGGTCGACGTCGGGGAAGACCACGATGACGACTCGGTGCGGAAGGGGCATGTCCTCATGCTCGCCGCCCCGCCCCCATGGCCGCAATGACGATTCCCTGTCACATCCGGACACCCTCACCCACCCTCGCCACCCTCCCCTTCCGCCCCCCCGGACCGGATCAAGACACTCCACCGGCTTCACTCGCCTCTCGAATTCGAACAGGAGTAGCATTCCCGCGTGGCTGCATCACCGTCGTCTTCCGCGTACGAGTTCCCCAGCGACCTCCTCGCCGGACAGGAGGAACTGCACCAGGTCCGGTCCGAGCTGATCGCCCTCCTGAAGCGCCTCCCCTGGTCCGTCGAGCCCCTCGACGGCTTCAGCGACGGCGGCGGCTGGCGCAAGGTGGAGCGCCCCGCATCTCCCGGCTGGACCCCGGACGAGCAGGCCGAGGTCGAGAAACTCCGCGAGAGGGAGCGGGAGTTGGCCGTCTTCATCAGCTGCCACCGCTTCTGGAAGGAGCTGTCGGGGCCCGACGCGGTCACGGCACGCGCGCAACTCAAGCACGCCCACACCACTCCGCCCCCGCCCGACTCCGGCGCCGACGAAAGCCGTTGACAGGCGGCTACGGCGGGCGTTGACTCGCCGTACGGCTCCCCGCGATTCCAGGAACTCCAGCCCTGTGAGCCCGCGGAGGTAATCACGACATGACTGTTCTGCTCACTGCTCTGCTCGTGCTGCTGATCGGCCTCGGCTTCGCCAACCACCTGTTCTGGCTGGCCGCGGCGGCACTCCTCTACTTCATGGTCAAGTACCGGGACGAGCTCAAGCCCCGCTCCGGGTCCGGGAGTTCCGGCTCCGGTGCCGCGGGCGGGGGCGGTGGCGCTGGCGCTGGCGCGGGAGGTTCCGGCGGCGGTGGCGGTGGCGGTGGTGGCGGCGGCTTCGGTGCCGCGAACTACCACGCGTACCGCGTCCGTCGCGACCGCATGGAGCGCTGGGACCGCAGGTACCGCCGCACCCACCCCACGCGCCGCTCCTGACCGTGACGGACGCGGCTCCCAGTACGCGCCGGAGGCGCCCTCCGTACGTGACGGATGTGACCCCACGTAACCGATGCGGCTCCCGCGGTACGACTAGTCACCGGTACGAGTGGACCGATGACTGCGCGCGGCGACGGCTGGGGTATTGCTGAACACGCAACGCAATCACCCAACGTAATCACCGCACTTGGGGAGCCACTCACATGCGCCACCGCGCCCTCCTCGCCCCTGCCGCCGTCCTGGCAGCGGCCCTCACGGCCTTCGCCCAAACGGCCGCAGCCACCCCGGACACCGCCCCGTCACAAGCACACTCCGTAGCCACCCCGCCCAACCAGGTCTGCTTCTGGACGCAGCCGAACATGATGGGCACGGCCTGGTGCTACGGCCCGCCGGGCTACGCGGAGGCGGAGAACGGCACGGCGCACAACGCCCACTCCTTCGAGTCCAAGGTCAACGGCACTGTGTACGCGATCAGTTTCGGCTCCGGCTCGGGCTGCCTGTACCGCGAGATCCGCAAGGACGACTACTCCGAGAACTGGGAGTGGGCCGGAAAACTCGACGGCGTCAGCCACGAAACCATGGGCTGCGAGCCGGGCTGAGCCACCGCAGATGACCAGCACGCCTCCCCAACTCCCGGTGCCGGCAAGGGCATTACTCGCCCGGCACCGCACCGCCGGAGCCCTCGCCCTGTGCGCCGCCGTCCTCCTGAGCGCCCTCACCGGCTGCGCACCCGCCCCGGCCCGCCCGCACGTCCTCTCCTCGGCCGACATCATCAGGACCGCGCAACAGCAGCTCACGGACCGCTGCCTACTCCGCCAGGGCCTCACCCCGCCCCGGCCGGGACGGCACGCCAGGAGCGAGGCCGAGGAACAGCGCATGTCCGGCGCCCTGTTCGGCTCCGGCCGCACCGAGCTCTCCCTGACCCTGCCCACCGGCTACTCGGTGCGCGCCCACACCGACGGCTGCCTGGCCGCCGCCCAGCGCTCCCTCTACGGCGACCAGCGCCGCTGGTTCCACGCCTCCACGATCGTCAACAACCTCAAGCCCGAGGCGGCCCACGGCCACGACAGCCTCGCCTCGGTCCGTGACCGCCACCGCGCCGACATCGCGGAGTGGCAGCGGCTGCGCGCCCGCGCCCTGAGCCGGGCGAAGGCTCAACTCACCCGCCGAAACCAGAACACCCACCGGCACCAGAACACCCACCGGTACCAGAAGGAGAACGTCTCTCGATGAACAAGCCACTCGCCCTGCTCTCGGCCACCCTGCTCACGCTCGGCGGCGCCTTCATGACCACCACCGGCACCGCCCAGGCGGCCTCGTGCCCGAGCGGCCAGTTCTGCGCCTGGACGGACGCCGACTTCGGCGGCCAGCGCACCAACTGGTCGGGCGACGACCACGACTGGGAGGACCCGATCCAGGACCAGGACTCCTCGTGGGCCAACCACGGCATCTCCGGCCCCGGCATCAAGGACCACGTCCAGGTCTACGAGAACCCGGGCCTGATCGGCCTCGGCACGGTCTGTCTCGGCCCCGGCCAGGAGATCAACTCCAACGGCTGGGGCAACGACAGCGGCGACTCCCACACCTGGACGATGGAGTGCTGACGCACGGCCCGCACCACCTCGCGGGCCCCGCATGACAAAGACCCCCAGCCGCAGTTGGCTGGGGGTCTCAGTCGCTGGTGGGCGCGGACGGTTTCGAACCGCCGACATCTGCCTTGTAAGGGCAGCGCTCTACCGCTGAGCTACGCGCCCGGGTTGAATCGACAGCCTACCTTGCCGGTGGGCCCGGCTCGCAAACCCGTCACGAGCTGCGCGACGGCCCGTCCCGCCGGCGGGCAAAGTCACCGTGCGCGGTGCGAACTATCCGCCCGGTGTGTTCGTCTTTACCGGGTGGGAGAATGGGACACCGGGCAGGGTGAATGACAGCACGGGAGAGGGAAGTGACGGCGACGACACCTACGCGGCCGCACACGCCGAGCGAGCCGCGCGCGGACCGACGCCGCCATGGGTCCTTCGTACCCGCGTCTCCCGTCGCCCGCCGCTCCCGCCGCCTGCTCCCAGCCGTCGCGGACACGCTGACGCTGATGCTGCTGCCCCTCCCACTGCTCGCCACCACGCTCCCCGCCGCCTTCGCCTCCGGCGGCACCCGGCGCTGGTTCGGCGGCCGGGGCGAGAGCGTGCGGGCCGAGGCGCAGGCCGCGAAGGACGCCGCGGCGGCCGCGTTCTACGAGCTGGACACGGCCCAGCGCGATCTGCGGATCTCCATCGAGACCATCGTCGCCGTCGACTCCACCCCCGCCGCCCAGCGCGCCGTCACCGACTTCGAGGCGCTCGGCCACCGCATCGACGAGGTCAGCCAGCGCTACATCACGGCGGTCGACGCCCACGACCTGGACCGGGACGACCTGGACAGCTCCGTCGCCGCCCGCGCCCGCACCGAGCTGACCCAGGCGAAGGACGAGCTGACCCGGGCCAAGCAGGACCTGGAGCGGTTCTCGCAGGGGCTCGGCCCGCTCCTCGACAAGGCCGAGACGCAGCTGGCCCGGCTCGCCCCGGCGGTGGAGCGCGCCCGCCAGACCCTGCTCGCCGCCAGCAACGCCCTGGACGCGGTGCGCGCCGCGGGCCTCAGAGCCGACGACCTCGCCGCCCGCCTCGCCGCCCTCGGCCCCGAGCTGACCAAGCTCAACCAGGGCGCGGGCCGCCATGGCGTGCCGGAGACGCTGCAGCGCGCGGACCGCGTCCTGCGCGACGCGGAGGCCGTGCGCGCCGAGGCCGAGCGGCTGCCCGAGCGGGCCAAGGAGATCGACAAGCGGCTCGTCTCGCTGCGGACGCGCGCGCAGGCGCTCACCACCCGCAGCGGCCAGGTCGACCCGGTCCTCAGCGAGCTGCGCCGCCGGTTCGCCGCCGCCTGCTGGCAGGACCTCCAGCGGGTCCCCGACCAGGCCGGGGAGAATGTGCGGCAGGCCGAGACCAAGCTCAAGGAGGCCCAGCAGGCGCGCGACGACCAGCGCTGGCCGGACGCCACCGCGCTGCTCTCCACGGTCCGCGCCCTGCTCAACTCGACGGACGAGGCGGTGTCCGCGGCCGGCGACCGGCTGCGCCGGCTGAACGCGGTCGCGAAGGACCCGCAGCAGGAGATCGAGCGCACCCGCTTCGCGATCCGGGACGCCCAGCGTCTGGCCATGGCGGGCCGCCACACCCCCGAGCCCCGGCACGCCCGCCCCCTCGACGACTCGGTGGCCCGCCTGGACCGGGCGATCGCCTCGCTCGAAGGCCGCCACCCCGACTACTGGCACTTCCTGACCGAGACGGAGGCGGTGCGCGGGACGGTGGCGCGGGTCGTCTCGCAGATCAGGGAAGAGCGGGGCCAGGGCGCCTGACCTGCGCGGTCGGGCCCGGCAGCGCCCGCTGCGGTTGGTGGTCCGCGCCCTGCGGGCGGATGCTGGACATACGTACGTCCTCCGCGAAGTACCTGCGTGCGTCCTCCGTGAAGTACGTACGTCGTCCGCGCGCACGAAGGAGGCGGACATGGCCACGCACGTACTGCATCCACGGCGGCACCACATCACCCTCGACGAGCACCTGCCCGTCGACCACCGGCTCAGCCGGGTCTACCGCGTCGGCGCGGGCCTCATGGGTCTCGTCCTGCTCGCGTTCGGGGTGCTCGGCCTGATCGACAAGATCGGCTTCTTCGACACCCGGGGCGACACCGTCGCGGGCCTGAACACCAACGGTGCGCTGAGCGTCCTGTCGATCTGCGTCGGGCTGCTGCTCTTCGTGGGCATGGTGATCGGCGGGAACTTCGCGTCGACCCTGAACATGGTGCTCGGCGTCGCGTTCATCCTCAGCGGCTTCGTCAACCTCGCCCTGCTGGACTCCAGCTACAACTTCCTCGCGTTCCGCATCCAGAACGTGCTGTTCAGCTTTGTGGTGGGCGTCCTGCTGATGTTCTTCGGCATGTACGGGCGGGTCAGCGGCGGCCTTCCGCACGACAACCCGTACTGGAAGGCGCGCCACCCCGACGGCTGAGGTCAGCCGCAGCAGCCCCCGCCGCAACAGCCGCCGCCCCCGCCCGACTTCGGGGCGGGCGCCGCGGCCGCGCCGCCGACGGCCACCGTCGACAGGAGCTTGACCGTGTCGTCGTGCCCGGCGGGGCAGGCGGCCGGGGCGCTGGACTCGGCCATGGGACGGCTGAGTTCGAAGGTGTCGCCGCAGCTGCGGCAGCGGTACTCGTATCGAGGCATGGGCCCAGGTTACGAGGTCCCCGGCGGACGTGGGGCGGCTCGGGTCACACGCTCGACGCGGCGCCCAGGAACCCGCGGAGGATCTCCTCGCCCGCCGCCACGCCCCGCTCCTCCAGCGCCGTCAGCCCGGGCGCCGCGAAGGCGGTGTCGGCCAGCTCCCCGTGGCCGGGGCGCCAGGAGCGGTCGGCGGCGAGCAGCAGATCGGCGTCGAGCAGCGAGTCACCAGCGGCCAGGACCTGTCCGGCGCCGACGCGGCGGGCCACCTCGCGGGCCGCCGCGCTCTTGGTGAGCGGCTTCGGCACCGCGTAGATCTTGCGGCCCTGGAGCGAGACGGTCCAGCCCCGCCCCTCCGCCCACGCCGCGAGCTCCTTCACCCAGGCGTCCGGCAGCAGCGCCCGCTCGACGACGAGGTACGCGAACAGGTCCTCGGCGACGCGCTCCTTGAGCAGCCACGCCGGGTCGGCCGTGCGCACCAGACGCTCGCGGACCTCGGCGAGCGGGGCGCACTCGGCGGCCAGGCGGACCCCGACGGCGGCCCGCCAGTCGGGGTCGGAGACGCCGTCGACCAGCAGCTGGCCGCCGTTGGCGCAGATCGCGAACTTCGGTGCGGGGCCCGGCAGTCGGATGCGCCGGTACTGCTCGCGGGTGCGCGTGGTGGTGGGCACGAAGACGGCGGCGCGGCCGAGCTCGTCCAGGAGCCCGGCGGCGGTCTCCGTCACGTACGACAGCGGCTTGCCCTCGTACACCTCGACGCAGAGCAGCCGGGGCGCCTCGGCGTCGGGCATGGTCAGGCCGAGGGCGGCGGCGGAGTAGATGAGGGTGCGGTCGAGGTCGCTGGCGACGACGGTCACGGGAGTGGTCACTTCGCCGCCACCGTCTTCCCGTCCGCGCCCGTCGCGCCGCGCGTGTACTTCGGGTGGATCAACCCGACGCAGCTGTACGGGAGTTCGGCCACCTCTTCGACGGGGACGCCGCGCTGCTCGGCGAGGAGCCGGATGTGGTCGAGGTCGGCCCCGGCACCGGAGCGGGCCAGGATCTTCCAGGGCACCCGGCGCAGCAGCACGCGGGTGGTCTCGCCGACGCCCGGCTTGACGAGGTTCACGTCGTGGATGCCGTACTCCTCGCTGATCCGCTCGACGGCGGCCCAGCCCTCCCAGGTGGGCGCGCGGTCCACCGAGAGGACCTCCTTGACCTGGGCGTCCACTGCGTCGGCCACCTCGTCGAAGCGGTCCTGGACGGCGGCGAGGAAGTCCCGGGAGACATCGGCACCGGCGAGCTCGCGGTAGAACTTCGCGCCGTGGAAGTCGTGCGGGCCCACCAGGTCGGCGCGGAGCACCGTACGGGAAATGAGGCCGGAGACCGTGGAGTTGAGGCACGCGGAGGGGATCAGGTAGTCCTCGCGGGTGCCGTAGGTGCGCACGCAGGAACCGGGGTCGGCGAGCACGGCGATGTCGGGGCTGAAGCCCTTGGCGCCGCCGCCCTCCTCGAACTCCCGTATCGCTTCGGCGAGTTCGCGGGTGATGGCGCCCTTGCCGGTCCAGCCGTCGACGAACACGACGTCGGCCGGGTCGTGGTGGGCGGCCAGCCAGCGCAGCGCGTTGGCGTCGATGCCGCGGCCGCGCACGATCGACACGGCGTAGTGCGGCAGGTCGAGGCCCCGGCGGTGCGTGGCCCAGCGGCGCATCAGGACGCCGACGGGGGTGCCGGCGCGGGCGAGCGAGACCAGCACCGGGCGGGCCGCCGCCCGCTCGGCGAGCACCGTCTCGGTGACCACGCCGACGGCCTGCGCGACGCGGGCGGCGGAGGCGTCGAGCGCGGCCCGGAACAGCTCCTGGTACTGCGCGCTCGGCTGGTACTCGACGGGCAGCGACTCCGCGTAGTGGGCGCCGCCGCTCTGGATGGCCTCCTCGCGCTCCTCGGTGGGGGCTTCGAGGGTGACGTCCGAGAGGTCCTGCAGCAGCCAGCCGACGTCTTCGGGCTCGTACGAGGAGAAGGCGGGGCCGCGGAGGGGCTCGGGCAGGTCGGGCACGGCGGGCCTTTCGGGGACGTACGAGGGGACGACGGCGAGCAGCACGTGTCCGGTGTGCGCGGAGAGCTGCGCCAACAGGCCGTCGGGGGCGTGGAGTTCGAGGGTGTCGGCGACCGAGTCGACGACGGCGACGACCGCGTCGAAGCCGCCGCCCGCGACGTTGTAGGCGTACCGCTCGCCGGGGCCGTCGGCGGAGGCGTCGGCAGGGCCGTCGTGGGCGGGGAAGACCAGGCGGCTGCGTATCGCGTAGCCGGGGTCGTCCACGGCGAGGACGGGTGAGCGGGTGGTGGTGGAGTAGCGCACGTCCGCGTCGACACGCTCCTCCAGGGCGACGCCGAGCGCGAGCGGCGCGTACATCAACTCCTCGAAGCCGAGGACGAGTACGCGGCGGGCGGCCGCCGGGAGCGCGTCGGCGATGCGCTCCGCCATGCCGGGCAGCGCGGCGTCCAGGGACGTCCGGTGCTCCGGCGTGAAGCCGTGCCGTCCGCCGTCCGGGACTCCGGCAGGCCAGCCGAGTTCGACGCGGGTGACGGGGGCGCCTTCCGCGCGGGGCGCGGGCACCACCGTGGACTCGTGGGCCGCGACCAGCGCCTGCCCCTTCTCCAGGACACCCTCGGGCAGCCGCACCGTCCCGCTCGCGGCCGCGACCAGATCGACCCGGGCGCCGATCTCCGCGGCGAACTCCGCGAGGCGGCCCCGGTCTTCGGGCGAGCGCATGTCGACGAGCGCGACGATGACGTACCGCTCGCGGGGGTAGCGGGCGTGCAGGGCGCGAATGGTGTTGAGGACGGTGTTCCCGGTGGAGAACTCGTCGTCGACGAGGACCAGCGCGCCGTCGCCCGCGAGGAGTTCGGGGTCCTCGGGCAGGATCAGATGGCTGGTGGCGTGCGAGTGGGCCTCCTCGAAGCCGCCCGCCTGCGCCACGCCGGGGACGGGGCGGCGGGTCGAGTGGAGGTAGGGCGCGCTGCCGATGCCGTCCGCGACGGAGTGGCCGAGGCCGGTGGCGGTCTCCGCGTAGCCGAGCACGACGGCGCGCGCGGCCGCGTCGACGCCGAGCAACTCCCGTACCCGCAGGCCGAGTTCATATCCCGAGCGCCACACCACGGACGGCCGCTGCGGCACATGCTTGCCGAGGACGTTCGACACCAGCAGATGGGCCCGCTTGGGGTTGCGGCGCAGGGCGAGCCCGAGCAGCTCCTTCAGCCGGCCGTCACCGTCGGCCCCTTCGCTCCCTTCGCCCCCTTCGAGCGCGACCCCGAGCCGCTCGGCGACCCAGGTACCCGTCCACTCCACGTTCTCCGTCGTCCTCACATCGTCCACGGTCAAGTTCTCGTTCACGTTCACGTTCGCGTTCATGGTCAGGCGGGCAGGCCCGCGGTGAGCAGCTCCACGAAGCCGATGTCCTCCTTGGCGACGCCGAAGACCTCGGCGCGTTGCAGGGTGCGCTCGGCCCAGGCGCGGTGCGGCTTCACCTCGTTCATCTTGTTCGTGTACGCGGAGCGCATCACTCCGCCGCCGTCGCGCTCGGGGCGCAGGATGTCCTCGGCGTCACTGAACTCCTCGTGGCTGACGACCGACAGGGCGTGCACGGGCAGCACGTGCGAGGGGTGGATGCACGTCTTGCCGAGCAGTCCGTTGGCCCGGTCCAGCTCGATCTCGCGGAGCAGGCCGTCCATGTCGTGCTCGATGAGGGCCTGGCGCAGCTCGTCGGCGCGGCCCTCCAGGAAGGGGCTGCGGCGCAGCTGCGGCTTGAACATCCGCTCCTGGACCCGGAAGTACTCCCACACGGGTCCGGTCACGGTGAAGCCGGTGCCGTCGGCCCGGCCCAGGACGTTCACCACGTCCGCGATGACGGAGGCGACGATCTGCACGTCGTACGCCGTCATGTGCGGCGGCCTGCGCAGCCCGTGCGCCGAGCAGAAGTCGGAGACGCCGAGGCGCAGCGCGAGGACCCGGTCGCGGTACTTGTCGACGGTGCGGGAGATCCCGGTGAGCGTCTCGACGCGGCTCTCCAGGTGCAGCAGCTCGGGCGACTCCAGGACGGGCATGGCGAAGAGCCGCCGCCCGCTCGCCGCCTCCGCGGCCGTGAGCGCCTCGAGGAAGGGGACGCCCCGCTCCTCGGTGAACTTCGGCAGCACGAATCCGGACAGCAGCCGGATGGCGGGGCCGAGGCGGGCGGCCAGGTCGGGTATCTGCTCGGGCGTGCGGACGCGGATGAACAGGAGGGGCACGTCAGGGCCTGCTCCGGCACCCTCGCCCGCCCCGGTGGGCTCGGTGCGCTCGGCGAGGGCGGTGAACTGGCGGACGAGGTTCTCCTCGGCGTCGGTCACATCCGCGTCGCCGATCGAGTCCTCCAGGCACAGGACCATCGAGATCACGCCACGCCCTGCCTGTTTGACGATGTCGTCGGCGAGGCGGGGGCGGGTCGCGGGGCTGTAGAGGGTGGCGCCGAGGGCGGCCGCGAGCATGCGGGGCGGGGAGTCCGCGGTGAAGGCACACGGCTCCCTGTGGAAGAGGCGCTGACGCACCTCTGGGGCGATGTGCCCGAAATGACGCATGAGATTTCCTGGTTTCTCCCGTATCGACGGTACGTCCTGACGAGATGTGGCCGGTAATAGTACGTAGAGACCCATGTCCAGGGTTCCCTCCGGGCATGAAATTCAGGTAACCCACCCATGTCGTACGCGCTGGTCACAACCGTGGAGCCGCCCCTCGGCCGGATCCGCGCGAGGCGGCGGACCACGGGCCCCCCGCGTTGTCCGGGCCCGAGCCGGGAAGGCAGGATGACCGCATGACGCACGCGATGTTGAAGG
Organism: Streptomyces sp. NPDC059009; assembly: GCF_042740175.1. Taxonomy (NCBI): domain Bacteria; kingdom Bacillati; phylum Actinomycetota; class Actinomycetes; order Kitasatosporales; family Streptomycetaceae; genus Streptomyces; species Streptomyces sp. NPDC059009. Next base: position 23,596 of record NZ_JBHYJB010000005.1, read on the forward strand.
GGTCGAACGTCCCGCTGGACGCCACGGCGGTACGGGCGGTGCTCCGCTGGGCCCCGGGCCAGGGCGTGCCCGACGTCGACGCGTCGGCACTGCTGCTCGGCACCGACGGCCGCGTGCGCTCCGACGAGGACTTCGTCTTCTACAACCAGCCGCGCCACCCCTCGGGCAAGGTCTGGCGCCTCGGCAAGAAGCGCGTCGCCGAGGGCCTCACGGACACCATCCAGACCGATCTGGCGGGCCTGGACGCCGCGGTCGGCAGGGTCCTGCTGGTCGCTTCGGCGGATGACGTCCCCTTTGAACGCGTACGGGCGCTGCGCATCCTGCTGTACGACGCCACGAGCGGCGCGGACGATCCGCTGGCGTACTTCGACATCACCCCGCAGACGGGCGCCGAGACCGCGCTGATCTGCGGTGAGCTCTACCGCCGCGGCGACGGCTGGAAGTTCCGCGCCCTGGGCGAGGGTTACTCGAACGGTCTGGTGGGCCTGGCCACCGACTTCGGGATCTCCGTGGACGAGTCGGAGGCCGCTCCCCCGGCGACCGGGCACCTGGCCGCAGCCCCAGCGACCGCCGCGGCGGGCACGGCGGCCCCGGCCGCTCCCGAGCCCACGCCCGAGGCGTCGCAGCCGCTGCCGCCGCCCGCCCAGGCACCACAGACCGGCTACGGCTACCCGCAGCAGCCACCGCCGCTGCCGCCCCACCAGCCCGCGCCCCAGCCCGGCTACGGCTACCCGCAGCCCGCGGTGGCGCAGCCCTCGTACGGCTATCCGCAGCCGGTCGCGCCCGTGCCGGACCCGAACTTCCGGATGCCGCCGCAGGGCCCGCAGTTCCTCGCCCGCTGAGGCTCAGCCGCCGCCCGCCTTCGTCTTGTAGCCGCGGCCCCACTTCATGCCCCAGCCGTAGAGCCGGTCGAGCTCGGACTGGAAGCCGTAGACGAACTTGACCTCGCGGGTGACGATCAGCTCGCCCTTGTGGTTCTCGATGGAGACCACGGCACAGGACCGGGCCTGGGGCGCGCGCTCGTCGAGGTTGATCTCGATGCGCGGGCCGTTGCTCGGGTAGAGCGTCACCTTCGCGTGCGTGCGGTCGAAGGCTGGCGTCTGGTCGTAGATGTAGACGAAGACCAGGAGCCGCTTGATCGAGTCCCGGTGGTCGAGGTTGACGAAGAGCGTCTCGCCCGAGCCGGACCCGAAGCGGTCGTCGCCGCTGCCCTTCACGTACGGCGGCGAGTTGAGGCTGCCGAAGAAGTTGCCCAGCGGCTGCACCACGCCCTTGGCGCCGTCCGTCAGCTCGTACAGACAGCCGAGGTCGAGGTCGACGTTGACCATGCTCTGCGTGTGCGCCTGCACCTGCTCGGGCTGGAAGGCCCGGAAGGGGTGGCGCAGCAGGCCGCCCTTGCCCCGCTTGGTGACGATGTCCGACGTGCGCATCTGCCAGGACAGGTTGACCCGCAGATTGCCGCTGGCCGCGCCCTGCTTGTTGAGCGAGACCCGCGGCCGCCGCTTGGTGAGTTCGATGGAGTTGGTCGCCGCGCTCCCGGAGATGTACTCCGGCGACCGCCTCGGCCACAGCCCGTCCAGGAAGGACATACCCGCCCCCAAATCACGTACGAATGCCCCGCTGTGAATGCCCCGCGGGGCGGCCCCGAGGAGTCATCCTCGATGGCCGCCCCGCAGAAGCGTTCCTCATTCAGGCCCTGGTCACACTCCGGATTTCGGACCCTTGTCAGCCTTCAGGCTTCAGCCTTGCGGCTTCACAGTCTTGAGGCCGCATGCCTCAGACTCCGGACGAGACCTCAGACTTCTCGTCCGATCCCGTCGCTTTTCCCTCTGCCGCCGCCAGCGCCCTGTTGCGCCGGACCGAGGAGATGAAGGACCAGGCGATCAGGAGGACGCCGACCGAGCCGGTGATGACCTCGTGGATCTCGTACTGGATGGTGACGAGCAGGATCGCGGCGAGGGCACCGATCGCGTAGTGCGCGCCGTGCTCCAGGTAGACGTAGTCGTCGAGGGTGCCCTGGCGGACCAGGTAGACGGTGAGCGACCGGACGTACATCGCGCCGATGCCGAGGCCGAGCGCCATCAGGACGATGTCGTTGGTGATCGCGAAGGCGCCGATGACGCCGTCGAAGGAGAACGACGCGTCCAGGACCTCCAGGTAGAGGAACATGAAGAACGCGGCCTTGCCGGCCATCACGACCGCCGGGACCTTCTTGCCGCTCTTCTTGGCCTCTTCCTCGGCCTCGTGCTCGCGCTCCTCTTCCTCCTCGAGCTTGTTCTCGAAGTAGCCGGAGAGGCCGCCGACGATCAAGTAAGTGATCAAGCCCGCGATGCCGGCGATCAGGACGGTCTGTGCCTTGTCCACATGGACGCCGCCGTGCTGGTGGGCGTTGGTGGCGAAGGTCATCGCGGAGACGAGCAGCACGATGAGCGCGATGCAGACGGAGAGCATGTCGACCTTGCCGAGCTTGGCGAGCGGGCGCTCCAGCCAGCCCAGCCACTTGATGTCCCGGTCCTCGAAGATGAAGTCGAGGAAGATCATCAGCAGGAACATGCCACCGAAGGCGGCGATCGACGGGTGCGCGTCGGTCACCAGCTGCTGGTACTTGTCCTTGTCGTTGAACGCGAGCTTGACCGCCTCGATCGGGCCGAGCTTCGCGCTGATGGCGACGATCACGACCGGGAACACGAGCCGCATGCCGAAGACGGCGATCAGCACACCGATGGTGAGGAAGATCTTCTGCCAGAAGGCATTCATCTTCTTCAGGATCCCGGCGTTGACCACGGCGTTGTCGAAGGACACCGAGATCTCGAGGATGGACAGGATCGCCACGATCCCGAAGCCGGTCCACCCCCCGTAGAACACCGCCGCGACAAGGCCGAGCGCGGTGACCGCGAACGACCAGCCGAACGTTTTCAGAAGCACTGGCTACCCAATCGTGTGTGTACGGGCTCCCGTGTAGCGGTCTCCCCCGCGCCGGTCCCCGGCTTTACGCAACATTGACCTCGCAGTGTAGAGCGCCCGCCCCTCGGCCGGGGTGGGCGACCCCCGTTCCCGCGCGCTGCCCGGCCACGCTGTGTCCGGAACCCTTCACGAGACGTTGACCCCGAAGTCGAGGGCGATCCCCCGCAGACCGGACGCGTACCCCTGGCCCACGGCACGGAACTTCCACTCGCCCCCGTAGCGGTAGACCTCGCCGAAGATCATGGCCGTCTCCGTGGAGGCGTCCTCGCTGAGGTCGTAGCGGGCGAGCTCCTGGCCGTCGGCCTGGTTGACCACGCGGATGAAGGCGTTGCTGACCTGGCCGAAGGTCTGTCCGCGGTTGTCGGCGTCATGGATCGAGACCGGGAAGACGATCTTGTCGCAGTTGACCGGGACCTTGGAGAGGTCGATCAGCAGCGACTCGTCGTCCCCGTCGCCCTCGCCCGTGAGGTTGTCACCGGTGTGCTCGACGGAGCTGTCCGGGCTCTTGAGGTTGTTGTAGAACACGAACCACTCGTCCCCGAGGACGCGGCCCCCGTTGCACAACAGGGCGCTGGCGTCGAGGTCGAAGGGGGCTCCGGTGGTGGAGCGCGCGTCCCATCCGAGCCCGACCAGGACCTGCGTGAGATTCGGTGCGGCCTTGGAGAGGGAGACATTGCCCCCCTTGGCGAGCGTGACGCCCATGATCGTGATCCTCCCCGTGGTGACGAGAGTTGTGTGAGCGCGTCCGGCGCCGCACGGAGAAGTGCGGCGCCGGACGACGTGGTGAGAGGCTGCTCGGCTCAGACGTTGACGCCGAAGTCCTGCGCGATGCCGCGCAGGCCGCTGGCGTAGCCCTGGCCGACGGCCCGGAACTTCCACTCCGCGCCGTGCCGGTACAGCTCACCGAAGACCATGGCGGTCTCCGTGGAGGCGTCCTCCGAGAGGTCGTAGCGCGCGATCTCGGCGCCGCCCGCCTGGTTCACGACGCGGATGAACGCGTTGCGGACCTGGCCGAACGACTGCTGACGGCTCTCGGCGTCATAGATCGAGACCGGGAAGACGATCTTCTCCACGTCGGCGGGGACCGCGGCGAGGTTCACCTTGATCGCCTCGTCGTCGCCCTCGCCCTCACCGGTGGTGTTGTCACCGGTGTGCTCGACGGAGCCGTCGGGGCTCTTGAGGTTGTTGAAGAACACGAAGTTCTGGTCGTTGGCGACCTTGCCCTCCGCGTTGGTCAGGATGGCGCTGGCGTCAAGGTCGAAGTCCGTACCGGTGGTGGTACGGACGTCCCAGCCCAGGCCGACCGTGACAGCGGTCAGGCCAGGGGCCTCCTTGCTCAGCGATACGTTGCCGCCCTTGCTGAGGCTGACTCCCACGAGTCCTCCCAAATCGGTGTCCAGGGGCGGGGAGCCCCAGTCGTGCTTTGCCATCGGATCAACGTGTGGATCCTAGTGACGGGTTCCCGGCCGCCACAGGCTCCGCACCCGAAGAATCACAGGGTGTCACCCCTGAGGAATCACAGGGTGCCGAGCGCCTTGACGTACTCGTTCAGGTCACGGGCGTCCGGCAGACCGTTGACCACGGTCCAGCGCACCACGCCCTCCTTGTCGATGATGAAGGTGCCGCGCACCGCGCAGCCCTTGTCCTCGTCGAAGACGCCGTACGCGCGCGAGACCTCGCCGTGCGGCCAGAAGTCCGAGACCAGCGGGTACTCCAGGCCCTCCTGCTCGGCGAAGACGCGCAGGGTGTGGATGGAGTCGTTGGAGACGGCGAGCAGCTGCGTGTCGTCGTTCACGAACTTCGGCAGCTCGTCACGGAGGGCGCAGAGCTCACCGGTGCAGACCCCGGTGAACGCGAACGGGTAGAAGAGCAGCACCACGTTCTTCTCGCCGCGGAAGTCCGAGAGCCGCACGGTCTGGCCGTGGTTGTCCTTGAGCTCGAATTCCGGGGCCTTGGCGCCGACCTCGATGGCCATGAGTACGCATCCCTTCCGCGGGTCTGTTCGGGTGACGCCCACCCTACGCAAAGGCCCCCTTGGACGTACGTACGTCCAAGGGGGCCTCGCGAGACGAACCCGTCCGGCGCCTGCTCAGCGCTTCTTGGCCGCCGCCTTCGGCGTGTTCAGGCGGCTGCCGTTCCAGTCCTTGCCGGCGTTGATGCTCTTCGTCTGGGAGAGGCCCGCAGTGGTGGCTGCCTCGCCGATCTCGCTCGGCTCGACGTACCCGTCACGACCGGTCTTCGGAGTCAGCAGCAGGATCGAGCCGCCCTCCTCCATGTACGCGATGGCGTCCACCAGCGCATCAGTCAGGTCCCCGTCGTCCTCGCGGAACCAGAGCACCACGGCGTCAGCCACGTCGTCGTAGTCCTCGTCGACGAGCTCTGTGCCGGTAGCCTGCTCGATGGCCTCGCGGAGCTCCTGGTCGACGTCTTCGTCGTAGCCGATCTCCTGGACCACCATGTCGGTCTGGAAACCCAGCCTTACGGCAAGGTTCGTCTCCGCGTGGTCCGCGGTCGCGCTCACGGATTGCCTCCTGATCATGTTTTCGGGAATGCCTTCAGCCACGCGCGTGCGCGGGGCATTGGCCGTAGTCCACACGGGCGGGGCGGATCGCGCAAGTACCCGGCCGTCAAGACCGCCGAAACGGTGACGTTCCCGGCCGTGTCGCCGCAACTCCCGTCTCGCCCGTACGGCGGCCGGTGAAACGCACCACAGCGATCTGCCGAAAGTGCCGGCCCCGGGGGTCGTAAGCCCCGGTGATGAGGGCCGAACGGCCTGACCGAGGCACTAGGCAGGATGGGCGTATCGTTGCGATTTGGCCGAGCCTACCCCAGGGCCTCCGGGCGGCCCTCTCCGTCAGCTGTCAGCGGAGTTGCTGCTTCCGCCTCAGTTACCTTTCGGTAGAGATGACGTTTCCGCCCGGGCGGTAGACGATGGGGAGCGGTGCACGGCCAGGCATGACCCAGGCGAAAGCCCCCAACAGCGAAGGAACAGCGTGGCTTCCGGACCCGATCGCAACCCGATCATCATTGGCGGCCTGCCGAGCCAGGTCCCGGACTTCGATCCCGAAGAGACCCAGGAATGGCTCGACTCCCTCGACGCCGCGGTCGACGAACGCGGCCGCGAGCGGGCTCGCTACCTGATGCTCCGACTCATCGAACGGGCCCGCGAGAAGCGCGTCGCCGTTCCTGAGATGCGCAGTACGGACTACGTCAACACCATCGCCACCAAGGACGAGCCGTTCTTCCCCGGCAACGAGGAGATCGAGCGCAAGGTCCTGAACGCCACCCGCTGGAACGCGGCCGTGATGGTCTCCCGCGCCCAGCGCCCCGGCATCGGGGTCGGCGGCCACATCGCCACCTTCGCCTCCTCCGCCTCGCTCTACGACGTGGGCTTCAACCACTTCTTCCGCGGCAAGGACGAGGGCGACGGCGGCGACCAGATCTTCTTCCAGGGGCACGCGTCCCCCGGTATCTATGCCCGTGCCTTCCTCCTCGACCGGCTCTCCGAGCAGCAGCTCGACGCCTTCCGGCAGGAGAAGTCCAAGGCGCCGTACGGCCTTTCCTCCTATCCGCACCCGCGCCTGATGCCGGACTTCTGGGAGTTCCCCACGGTCTCCATGGGCCTCGGCCCGCTCGGCGCGATCTTCCAGGCCCGTATGAACCGCTACATGGAGGCGCGCTCCATCGCGGACACCTCCAAGTCGCACGTCTGGGCCTTCCTCGGCGACGGCGAGATGGACGAGCCGGAGTCGCTCGGCCAGCTCTCCATCGCGGCGCGCGAGGGCCTGGACAACCTCACCTTCGTCGTCAACTGCAACCTGCAGCGCCTCGACGGCCCGGTGCGCGGCAACGGCAAGATCATCCAGGAGCTGGAGTCCCAGTTCCGCGGCGCCGGCTGGAACGTCATCAAGCTGGTCTGGGACCGCAGTTGGGACCCGCTGCTCGCGCAGGACCGCGACGGCGTCCTCGTCAACAAGCTCAACACCACCCCCGACGGACAGTTCCAGACGTACGCCACGGAGACCGGCGGGTACATCCGCGAGCACTTCTTCGGCGACGACCACCGCCTGCGCGCGATGGCCGAGAACATGACCGACGACCAGCTCCTGCACCTGGGCCGTGGCGGTCACGACCACAAGAAGATCTTCGCCGCGTTCTCGGCGGCCAAGGCCCACAAGGGCCAGCCGACCGTGATCCTGGCGCAGACCGTCAAGGGCTGGACCCTCGGCCCCAACTTCGAGGGCCGCAACGCGACCCACCAGATGAAGAAGCTGACGGTCGACGACCTGAAACGCTTCCGCGACCGGCTGCACATCCCGGTCACGGACAAGCAGCTCGAGGACGGCGCGCCGCCGTACTACCACCCGGGCCGGAACTCGGAAGAGATCCAGTACATGCACGACCGCCGCAAGGGCCTGGGCGGCTACGTCCCGAGCCGTGTGGTGCGCTCGAAGCCGCTGCAGCTGCCCGAGGACAAGACCTACGCGAGCGTGAAGAAGGGCTCGGGCCAGCAGTCGATCGCCACGACCATGGCCTTCGTCCGCCTCCTGAAGGACCTCATGCGGGACAAGGAGATCGGCAAGCGCTTCGTGCTGATCGCCCCCGACGAGTACCGCACCTTCGGCATGGACTCCTTCTTCCCGAGCGCGAAGATCTACAACCCGCTCGGCCAGCAGTACGAGGCCGTGGACCGCGACCTGCTCCTCGCGTACAAGGAGTCCCCGACCGGTCAGATGCTGCACGACGGCATCTCGGAGGCGGGCTGCACGGCCTCCCTGATCGCCGCGGGCTCGGCCTACGCGACCCACGGCGAGCCGCTGATCCCTGTGTACGTCTTCTACTCGATGTTCGGCTTCCAGCGCACCGGCGACCAGTTCTGGCAGATGGCCGACCAGCTGGCGCGCGGCTTCGTCCTCGGCGCCACCGCGGGCCGCACGACGCTGACCGGTGAGGGCCTCCAACACGCGGACGGCCACTCGCAGTTGCTCGCCTCGACCAACCCGGGCTGTGTCGCCTACGACCCGGCGTTCGGCTTCGAGATCGCGCACATCGTCAAGGACGGTCTGCGCCGGATGTACGGCCCGGACAGCGAGGACGTCTTCTACTACCTCACCGTCTACAACGAGCCGATCCAGCACCCGGCCGAGCCCGCCGACGTGGACGTCGACGGCATCCTCAAGGGCATCCACCGCTTCAAGGCGGGCGAGCAGGGCACCATCCCGGCGCAGATCCTCGCTTCCGGTGTCGCGGTGCCGTGGGCGGTCGAGGCACAGCAGATCCTCGCTTCCGAGTGGAACGTGAAGGCGGACGTCTGGTCGGCGACCTCCTGGAACGAGCTGCGCCGCGAGGCCGTCGAGGTGGAGCGGCACAACCTGCTGCACCCCGAGGAGGAGCAGCGCACTCCGTACGTGACGCAGAAGCTGTCCGGTTCCGAGGGCCCCTTCGTGGCGGTCTCGGACTGGATGCGCTCCGTGCCCGACCAGATCGCACGCTGGGTACCCGGCACGTACCAGTCGCTCGGCGCGGACGGCTTCGGCTTCGCGGACACGCGGGGCGCGGCCCGGCGCTTCTTCCACATCGACGCCCAGTCGATCGTGGTCGGCGTGCTGACCGAGCTCGCCCGTGAGGGCAAGATCGACCGCTCCGTCCTGAAGCAGGCGATCGACCGCTATCAACTGCTCGATGTCACGGCTGCGGACCCCGGTTCGGCCGGAGGCGACGCGTAGACCTCGCCTTTTGCGCGGCGAGAGCTCTTTCGGAGGGCGGCGGGCCAGGACCCGCCGCCCTTCGGCGTTTCCCTACGATGCGGCCATGAAGGAACAACCCGCACAGATCCGTTGGGAGCGGCGCACCCAACGCCCGCTCCTCGCGCTCGCGGTGGCATTCGCCGTCGCCTACGCCGTGCCGATCGTGGCGCCCGACGCGGCCAGCCCGGTGACGACGACATGCGCCGTCGTGGAGTGGGGCGTGTGGGGGCTGTTCGCCACCGACTATCTGGTGCGGCTCTCCCTCACCGAGCACCGCACGGCCTTCATCCGCAGTCACTGGCTCGACCTCTGTGCCGTGATCCTGCCGATGCTCCAGCCGCTGCGGCTGCTGCGGGTCGTCTCCACGCTGATGCTCGTCGGGCGGCGGGCCCGGATGGCGTCGCAGATCAAGCTGACGACGTATGTGGCGGGGGCCGTGGTCGGCCTGCTGATGTTCGGCTCACTGGCGGTCCTCTCGGTGGAGCGGGAGTCGCCCAACGGCAACATCAAGACGCTGGGTGACGCGGTGTGGTGGTCCTTCACGACCATGACGACGGTCGGCTACGGCGACCATGCGCCGACGACCGGGCTCGGCCGGATCCTCGCGGTCGGGCTCATGCTCTCGGGCATCGCCCTGCTGGGTGTGGTCACGGCCAACATCGCGGCCTGGTTCATCGCACGATTCGAGAAGGACGATGTCGAGGAGCGGCGTCAGACGGCGGCCATCGAGGCGCTGACGGCCGAGGTGCGGGCCCTGCGGGCCCAAGTGACGGCGCTGTCGGGTGAGTCGGGCTCTGTGGTCGGAGTGGCAGGAGGGGCGGGAGGACCCAGAGGTACCCGAAGTTCCGGAAGCACCGGAAGTACCGGAGGGGTTCCCCACCCCGTTCCCCATGAGCCGGCCTGACGCGCTGTGCTCAGCTCTCCCAGACCTTGAACGCCCGCACGCGGTAGGGCGATTGGGGTGTCCAGGTGCCGCCGCCCGGATAGGTGTCGAACTCTCCTGTCTCCGCGCACTCCGCCGACTGATAGGTGGTGACGGGCCGACCGGTGCGGTTGGCGAGAGCCTGCGCGCTGCCCCCCTCCGGCAGCGCGACACAGCTCTCGACATCGGTCCCGGCCAGCTCGTACACCTGCCGTGCCCCCTTGAACCCGGCCTTCTCCCAGAGGCAGAGCTCGCCCGGACCGCACCCGCCGAGTGTCGGCGGCGCGGCGGCTCCCGCATGGCCCGGTGTGAGGATCACCGCGGTGAGCGCGGCCGCGGCCACGGTCGCGGACATGGTCGTACGCATGTGCATCAACCCCCGTGTCGTGCAGATCAGTTGCGAGTGCGATGGCCCGTGTCAGCACTGTGGCCCGCCGCGACGTCCGATCGGAAGGGGTACGGATGTGCGTCACCCGGATAGGCGAAAGCCCCCCGAGCTGACCCGGAGGGGCTTTCCCTGAGAGGTGGCTTCCAGCCGCTGGCGTGGGGGTCGGATGCGCTCCTGACGTGGAGGTCAGATGTGCGCCGCCCCCGCACCCGCCTCGGCGTTGGTCCCGCGCTTGGTGAGCAGGGCGACGAGGATCGCCACGACCGCGACGCCCGCCGCGACGAGGCAGGCCATGCTCATGCCGGAGATGAAGGTGTCGTGCGCGACGCCCGTGATCTTCTCCGCGATCCCGGCCGGGGTGTGCGGCGGCACCGGGGCGCTGCCGACCTGGACGGCCTCCGACGCCTGGTCGAGCTGCTCGGGCTTGAGCGGCGGGAGCCCCGCGTCCGACCAGTTGCCCCCGAGGTCGTTGTCGACCTTCGAGGCCATCACGGCGCCGAGCACCGCCGTGCCGAGGCTGCCGCCGATCTGCATGGCGGCCTGCTGGAGTCCGCCTGCGACACCGGAGAGCTCCATCGGGGCGTTGCCCACGATGACTTCGGTCGCGCCGACCATGACGGGGGCGAGGCCGAGGCCGAGGAGGGCGAACCAGATGGACATGACGCCGCTGCCGGTGTCGGTCTCCAGCGTGGACATGCCGTACATCGCGACGGCCGTCAGCAGCATGCCCCCGGCCAGCGGGACGCGCGGGCCCAACTTCGTGATCACCGCGCCCGCCAGCGGCGAGCCCACGATCATCATGCCGGTGAGCGGCAACAGGTGCAGACCCGCGTCGACCGGGCTCATGGCGTGCACGTTCTGCAGGTAGAACGTGACGAAGAACAGGCCGCCCATGAAGGCGATGGCCATGAGCACCATGAGGACCACACCGGCCGACAGCGGCACGGAGCGGAACAGGGCCAGCGGGATCAGCGGCTCCTTGACCTTCGACTCCCAGAGGGCGAAGACCAGGAAGCAGACCACCGAGGCGCCCAGGAACATCCAGGTCTTCCCGTCGCCCCAGCCCCACGCCGGAGCCTTGATGAGCGCCCAGACGAGGCAGAACATGGCGCCGGACAGCAGCGCGATGCCGGGGAGGTCGAACGACCTGGGGGCGTTCTCCGCGCGGTGGTCCTTGAGGATCGCGAGGCCGAGGACGAGCGCGATGATGCCGACCGGCACATTGATGAAGAACACGGACTGCCAGCTGACGTGCTGCACGAGCAGACCGCCGATGATGGGTCCGCCGGCGGTGGAGGCACCGATCACCATGCCCCAGATGCCGATGGCCATGTTCAGCTTCTCGGCCGGGAAGGTGGCCCGCAGCAGACCGAGCGCGGCGGGCATCAGGAGCGCCCCGAAGAGACCCTGGAACACCCGGAAGGTCACCACGAGGGCGATGCTGTCGGACAGGCCGATCGCCCCGGAGGCGGCGGCGAATCCGACCACGCCTATGAGGAAGGTCTGGCGGTGGCCGAACCGGTCGCCGAGCTTGCCCGCGGTGATCAGCGTGACCGCGAGGGCGAGGAAGTAGCCGTTGGTGATCCACTGGACGTCGGCGAAGCTCGCGTCGAGGTCCTTCTGAATGGCCGGGTTGGCGATCGCCACGATGGTGCCGTCCAGGGCCACCATCATCACGCCGATCGCGACGGAGAAGAGTGTCAGCCAAGGGTGGCCACGCAGCCCCTTGGCCGCCGGAGCGGGCGGGGGCTCCGGGACCCTGTCCGCCTTGTCGACAGTGATCTGACTAGTCATGCGCCGAGGCTAGTGACAGCCGCTGACAGTTGACAATTCATTTCACTAGTCTGTAACTGTCACCTGGCTCACAGGTAAGGTGAACTGCGAAAACAGTCGAGACGAGGGCCATGGCGTGAGGACCGAGCAGTCAGCGACGAGCCCCACCGAGGAGGCCGCCATCTCCGCCCCGTCCGGGCTGCGCGAGCGCAAGAAGCAGCGCACCCGTGACGCACTGCTGCGCGCGGCCCTCGAACTCTTCACGACCAAGGGGTACGAGGAGACGACGGTCGACGAGATCGCCGACGCCGTGGAGGTGTCGCAGCGCACGTTCTTCCGGTACTTCACCAGCAAGCAGGACACCGCCTTCGCCGTCCAGGAGATGGTGGAGCGGAAGTTCGTCGAGGCGCTGCGCCAACGCCCCGCGGACGAGGCGCCGTTCACCGCCATGCGCGGAGCCGTGATCGGCGCGTGGGACGCGCTCAGCGGCTCCGTCGAAGAGGTCGTCCCGGTCGAACTCCACATGCGCACTTACCAGATGATCGAGTCCACCCCCTCCTTGCTCGCGATCTACCTGCGCCGCGCCATCGACATGGAGGAGGAGATGGCCCGGGTCATCGCCGCGCGCGAGGGCCTGGACGTGGACACGGATCCACGCCCGCGCGTGGCCGTCGCCGCGTTCGGCGGGGTGATGCGGGTGACGGGGCGCCTGTGGGGAGCGGGCGGGGACGTCAGCATCGAGTCGCTGCGCGCGGTCACGGAGGACTATCTCGACCACCTGGAGCCCGCGTTGGCGAAGAGCTGGCGCACGGAGTGACAGGCGGCCTGCGCTCGAGGTGACCGGCAGCCCCGACGGCAGCCACCCCTGTAGTCGATCAACTCCTCTGCGTACACAGTCACGTTGAGCGAGTGGATTCACACCAGGAGTCAGCTGTTACCGAGAGAAACCCCAGTCGCGCACCTTCTACGGAGCGTGAACGAATGGCTGCAGGTGCGCCCGGTTTGCCGCAATTACCCTATGGGAAACGTGATCTGCCTCACCCCCTGCACGGCGGGCCTCACGGTTCTCCTAGGGTGTCCCGTAGTGACTTCCTTCGACTCCTCTCCCCAACTCAACGCCTGGCGCGCCCTGCTCGCGCTTGCCGTCGTGTTCGTCATGCTGGCGACCACCGGCTGGACAGCAGTGCGCCACAGAGGCGTGGCGTCCCCGCTCGAAGCCACGCTCTCCGCCTGGGAGCGGGGCCACATAGACGGGCGCGCACTGCCCGACCCCCACGGCCCCGCGGACCGGCTCGCCCGCTTCTTCGCCACGCTCACCGCACAGCAGAGCACCCGCCTCGTCGACCGTTACCCCTTGGCGGTCGGCAACATGAACGGCGCCCCTGTAGAGCTGCGTTACCGCGCGAACCGCGTCGCCCTGGGCCAGGCCCGCAAGATCGAGCGTCGACGCATGCACGACGACCGGCTCTCTCCGCTGGGGCAGCAGGAGGCAGAGCGCAGGATGAAGCGGTTCGGAGTGATGATGCGCCCCGAACGCCACGTGCTCGCCTTCGACCCCATGGGGTCCGGGCGCATGGCCGAGGTCTTCGGAGACCTCGACAAGGCCGACCGGGTCTCCGTCGTGGTGCCCGGCGTCGACACCAATCTGCTCACCTTCGAGCGGACGTTCCGCAAGTACACCGCCCCGGTGGGCATGGCCAAGGCGCTGTACGGAGCGGAGCGCGAGGCCAACCCGCGGGTGCGTACGGCCGTGATCGCCTGGGCCGACTACACGGCGCCCGTCGGGATCGGTGTGGACGCCGCGACGGCGATGCGGGCCGACGACGGCGCGGTGCGCCTGAACGCCCTGGTGCGCGCACTGCCCGGACGCTCCCCCGTGGCGCTCTACTGCCACAGCTACGGCTCCGTGGTCTGCGGTGTCGCGGCGCACCAGCTCCCGTCCCGGGTCCAGGACATCGCCGTGGCCGGCAGCCCCGGCATGCGCGCCGACAAGGCTTCCCAGCTGGGCACGCACGCGCGGATCTGGGCCACTCGCGACGGCGACGACTGGATCGCGGACGTGCCCAACATGGAGGTCGGCGGGCTCGGACACGGTGCCGACCCCGTGTCCGACGGCTTCGGCGCGCGCGTGCTGTCCGCGACGGGCGCCGTCGGCCACACCGGCTATTTCACGCCGGGCACGAAAAGCCTCACCAACTTCGCCGAGATCGGCACCGGTTCCCACGGCTCCGTGCAGTGCGCGAACAGGGATGACGCCTGCCGGGAGGGTTTGTCCGGTGGGTCTGCGGCCTGACGCGCGTAGAAATCGATGAAACAGCGGCCCGCCGCAGGAGGGACGGAGGCGCGCGTGCCGCCTACGATGAGCCGCATGGGTGACGTACTGGCCGGATTTCATGCCGCCTGGGAGTTCGAGTCCGACTCCGTGCTCATCCGCTTCGAACGGGGAATCCGCACGCCGAAGCTCTTCCAGGCGCTCGGCGAACGCCGCATCCCCCTCGAGGCGATCGCGGCGGTGACGCTCACGCCCGGCAAGCGCGGGACGGTCGTCCTGCACGCCGTGCCGAGACCGGGCGCGGACCCGCTGATGGAGGCCGCGGCCGGACAGCTCAAGGACGGCTGCGACCCCTACCGCCTGGTGCTGCCCGCCGAGCGGGAGACCCTCGCCGAGTACTACGCCGACGAGCTGCGGGCCCAGCTCCCGCCCGGGAGCTCCGAGCCCACGGACCGCTATCTGGTGACCGCGCCGGAGGCTCCGCTGCAGTTCAAGGCATACGACGGGAAGGCGTCCTTCGACGGCAAGTCGGTGAGCTTCCGCTGGTTCTGGACCGGCGCCTCCTCGGCGAAGTGGAAGGCCGGTGACCAGAACTTCCTGGTCACCGACATCAGCGGCATCGAGTGGCGCTCGCCCGAGGTCTTCGAGGGGCATCTGCGGCTGCTGCCCCGCGAGACTCCCGCCGGCGGCCAGGCCGCGCAGGCGGACCAGGACCCGGCGGCCGTGGTCTTCGGCCTCGGCTACGGCCCGGTGCACGAGTCGCTGCCGTTCGCGGCGTCGGTGCTGTCGGCGGTGCGGACCTGCGGCCCCGCCCTGACGCCCGGCGCGGGCACGGTCCCGAGTGCCGCCCCGGCCGTGCGCCGCGACCCCGCGGACATCGCCGAGCGCATCCGGCACCTGGGCGAGCTGCACCAGGCGGGGCTGCTCACGGACGAGGAGTTCACGACGAAGAAGGCCGAGCTGCTCGCCGAGCTGTGAGTGCTCATACCTGGGTCATACCTGGGTAGGGGGTCGGGTCCGGCTCTCCGGTATGACGGCGGGCCGGGCGCTTCATGCCTAGTCTGATCACGCCATGAGCAGCACATCGACACCTCGCGGGCACGGCCCCGACCACGACAGCAACCACGATCACGATCACGACCCCGCCCCGCCGGTATCCGAGCCGGACGGGGCCGGGGCCGCCCGCCGGCATGCCGCCACCGCCCTCCGCGAGGGACTCGGCGCGCTGGGCGCCGCTCTGGCCGCGCCCCCGGTCCGCTCCGAGCCCCTGCTCGCGCGGGCACAGCAGCGGTGGGTGCGGCTGTTGCCGTACGTGATCGTGCTCGGCTTCACCCTCGTGCTGCTCCCCGTCACGGTGACGGTCCTGACGCAGGACTACAAGGTCAACGGCGCGATCGCGGGGGCCCTGGCCTCGGCCCAGTCCCTGCCGCTGCTCCTCGCTCTGACCCAGCCGCTGCTGGCCTGGCGGATCGTCTTCGCCGCCGATGTCCTGGGCGGCTTCCTGATCATGAATGCCCCCGGTCTGGACGGCCGGTCCTGGCCCTGGACGCCCATGGTGGTGGTCGGCTACCTGCTCCTCATGGTCCTGCTGGGGCTGCGCGAGAGCCGCCGCACGCTGTTCACCGTGTGGTTCGCCACCGGGGCCGCCGGGCTCCTCTTCGAGCTGGTCTCGGGTGAGCGGAGCGACGGCATCAATCTGCTGCTCTTCGTACTGAGCGGCGTCGCGCTGCTCGTCTCCGGCACGCTGCGGGAGCGCGGCGACGCCGAGCGCAGACTCGTCGAGCAGGAGACCATCAGCGAGGCCGAGCGCTCCCGCCGCACGCTGCTGGAGGAACGGGCGCGCATCGCCCGGGAGTTGCACGACGTCGTCGCGCACCACATGTCGGTGATCACCGTGCAGGCCGACTCCGCGCCCTACCGTCTGGAGGGTCTGCCCCATCCGGTCCGCGCGGAGTTCGAGAGCATAGCGGCGAGCGCCCGTGAGTCCCTCACGGAGATGCGGAGGCTGCTGGCCGTGCTGCGCAGCGAGGAGGCCGCGGGCGACCTGGCCCCGCAGCCGGGGCTCGACCGGCTGCCGCACCTGGTGGAGGCGACCGTGCGGGCCGGAATCCCGGTCGATCTGTCGCGCCCCGAGCTCGCGGTGCTCAGACAGCTGGCCGACGTCTCCCCCGCCGTGGACCTGTCGGCGTACCGCATCGTCCAGGAAGCCCTGTCGAACGTGATCCGGCACGCGCCGGGCGCCCGGACGGAGATCACGCTCACCCTGGACGCCAACCGCCTGCTGATTCTCGTGGTCAACGGCCCCCCGACGGAGCGGCCCGCCCCGCTGGAGGGCGACGGCACCGGCCATGGGCTCGTCGGCATGAAGGAACGCGTACGGTTGGTCGGCGGCACGGTCGACGTCGGCCCGCTGCCCGACGGCGGCTTCCGAGTGGCGGCCCGACTCCCCCTCCTCGAAAAGGACTCCGGCACCGCATGACCATCCGCGTGATCATCGTCGACGACCAGGCCATGGTGCGGGCGGGGTTCGCCGCGCTGCTGTCGGCGCAGAGCGACATCGACGTCGTGGGCCAGGCACCGGACGGCAAACAGGGCGTCGAGGTGAGCCGCAGCACGCACCCCGACGTGGTGCTGATGGACGTCCGCATGCCGGAGATGGACGGACTGGCCGCGACCCGCGCCCTGTTGGACCCGCCGCCCGGCGTGGTGCACCTGCCGAAGGTCCTGATGCTCACCACCTTCGACGCCGACGACTATGTGTACGAGGCGCTGCGCGCCGGTGCCTCCGGCTTTCTGCTCAAGGACGCCCCGCCCGCTGATCTGATCTCTGCGGTACGGGTGGTGGCGGCCGGCGAGGCGCTGCTCGCCCCCTCGGTGACGCGACGTCTGATCGCGGACATCGCACAGCGCAAGCCACCCCTGCGCAAGGACCCGGCGCTGCGGCTCAACGGTCTGACGCCGCGTGAGACCGAGGTGCTTGAGCTGATCGCCCGGGGCCTGTCCAATCAGGAGATCGCCGAGCGCCTGATCCTCGCCGAGCAGACGGTGAAGACCCACATCGGCCGGGTCCTCGCCAAGCTCGATCTGCGCGACCGCGCCCAGGCCGTGATCTTCGCGTATGAATCGGGCCTGGTCACGCCGGGCGGGCAGTAGCCACCCCCTACTCCGGTATGAGTCCCGGATACCCCGGTATCAGCTGAGAGTTGGCTCCGCGGTGTGACGTGCCGCGACAGATCGTCTTCCTACCTTTCGCTGCGTCAGGCCACAGCGCGCCACGCAGCGGGGAGGGAGACGGGCCATGCGCCGTCAGACCAGGAATGCCAAGACCGTACGAGCACCGCGGACTTCGCGGACGTCACGCCCGTCACGGACCTCGTGGAGGGGCCGAGGCAGGCGGACACTGGTCGCGGCGGCGCTCACGACGACGATCGTGGCGGGCACGGCGGGCTGGACCGTCGGCAGTGAGCAAGAGCCGCTGACGGGCCCGCCGCCGGGTACGAGTTCCTGGCGCGCGGACCATGCACTGGGCCGTGAGCTGCCGGATCCGGAGACGGCCACCCCGGACCGGGTCGCCCGGTTCTTCGACGCGTTGAGCCCCGCACAGCGACGTTCCCTGATGCGGCGGCACCCCTCGGTCGTCGGAAACCTGGACGGCGTCCCGACAGCCCTCAGATATGAGGCCAACTCCCTCGCGCTCAAGAAGGAGCGCGCGCGTGAGCAGGCCCGGGCGACCGACCCCGGGCTGACCCTCCAGGACCACGAGCACGCCCGCGCCCAGGTGGAGCGCTACGAGGAGCTGCTGCGCCCCGGGCGCCGGATACTCGCCTTCGACCCGCGCGGCCGGGGCCAAGTGGCCGAGGTGTACGGGGACTTGGAGCGCGCCGAGCATGTGTCCGTCGTCGTTCCCGGCTCGGACATCGACCTGGACTCCTTCGACCGGACGAAGGATGTGTACGGCACCCCCGCCGGCATGGCCCGCACCCTGCACGCGCAGGCGGGCGACCGCACGGCCGTGGTGGCGTGGGTGGGCTACACCACCCCGGTCGGCCTGGGCCCGGACGCGGCGACAGGGCGGCTCGCGGAGGCGGGTGCCCCACGGCTCGCCCGCTTCGTCCAGGGCCTGACCGCGTCCGGCGCGCCCCGGCCCGCCGTGTTCTGCCACAGCTACGGCTCGGTGGTGTGCGGCCTGGCCGCGCCGCGGCTGCCCGCCGCCGACCTGGTGGTGCTCGGCTCCCCCGGCATGCGCGCGGACAGCGTGGCCGCACTGCACACGACGGCCCGTGTCTGGGCTGCCCGGGACGACAGCGACTGGATCGCCAAGGTGCCGAACGTCGAGCTGTTCGGGCTCGGCCACGGCGAGGACCCGACGGACCCGGCCTTCGGCGCCCGCCGTGTGCCCGCCGAGGACGCCCAAGGTCACACCGGCTACTTCGCCCCCGGCACCGACTCGCTGCGGGCCTTCACCGACATCGCCACGGGAGACGGCTCCTCCGTCCCCGTGGGCCCCTGACCCACCGGAGACCTTCGATGAACGCCACCGTCGAGCACGACACCGGAGCCGACGCCCACACCAAGCCAGGCCCCAGGGGCAAGACCGGCCCCAGGGGCGCCCTGCGCACGGCAGCCGCGGCCATCGATGCGAAGACGCCCGCGCACCGCGACCGGGCCATGGACGGGCTCCGGGCGCTCGCCCTCCTCGCCGTGCCGATCGGGCACTGGATGCTCGGCGGCTTCACTCGGGACCCGGGCGGCGCCCTGCACAACACGAGTCCGCTCGCCTCGTTCGGCTTCTTCGCGCCCCTGAGCTGGGTGCTGCAGATGCTGGGGATCTTCTTCCTCGTCGGCGGGTACGCCTCCACGCTGTCGTACCGCAGGGCGACGGCGCGTGGTGAGTCCACGGGCCGCTGGCTGCGCGGGCGACTCGTCCGCCTGGGCCGTCCGGTGCTCGGTGTGACGGCGGTGTGGGCGGCGCTGCTGCCGGTGCTCCACACCCTGGGGGTGCCGGGCACGACGCTGCGGACCGCCTCGACGCTGGTGATACAACCCCTGTGGTTCGTGGGCGTGTACACGGTGATCACCGCGCTCACGCCCTGGTGCATCCGTGCGGCCCGGAGATTCGGGGGCTGGGCCGCCGCGCCCCTGCTGGGCTCGGTCGCTGTGGTCGACTTCCTGCGGTACGGCCCGTTCGCCGCCGCCATGCCCTCGTGGCTCAGCTTTCTGAATCTCCTGCCGGGCTGGCTGTTCGCCTACCAACTGGGCGTCGGCTGGGGCGAGAAGAGGCTCGGCAGGCGCGGCGCCTGGCTGCTGCTCGTCGGGGGCACGGCGCTGTTCGCGGCGCTGCTGTTCGTCTTCCACTACCCGGCGTCGATGGTCGGCGTCCCGGGCGAGGTCCGGACGAACTCGCATCCGCCGTCGCTCCTCGTCCTCGCCCTCGCGGCGGCGCAGAGCGGGGCGGCGATCCTGCTGCGCGACCGGATCGGCCGGCTGTTGCGCAGGCCCCTGCTGTGGGCGCCGGTGGTCGTCATCAACCTGTCGGCGATGACGATCCTCTGCTGGCATCAGACGGCGCTGCTGGCCGCGGCCGTGCCGGGGGCGGTGTTCGGCGCGGTGCCGGGCCTGACCAGCGGCCCGGACACCCTCGGCTGGATACTCGCGCGGCTGCTCTGGCTCCCGGTCTTCGCGGGGCTGCTGGTCCTGATAGGGCGGTACGCGCGCGGCTTCGAGGGTCCTTGGAAGCGTGCGACGCACGCGCGGCGGGCGCTCGCCGGGCTGCTCGCCGCCGGGTTCGCGGTCTTCGCGCTGGGGCTTGCGTGACCAGCGTGTTCCGCGAGCCCGGCGGGCGGTGGCCCCCGTCCGCTGTGCTACTCGCGTCCGGCCGAGGTGAACGTCATGTCGGCGTAGCGGTCGCCCGCGACCTGGGCGGCGATGGGGGCGAGCGCCGAGAGCTCGGCGTCGGTGAGTCGGATGCGTGTGGCCGCGGTGTTCTCCTCGACGCGGGTGCGCTTGCGGGTGCCGGGGATCGGGATGACCGGGAGGTGGTGGAGGGCGGCCTGCTGCTGCACCCAGGCGAGGGCGATCTGGCCGAGGCTCGCCCCGTGCGCCTCGGCGACGGTGCGGACGGGTTCCAGGAGAGCCACGTTGGCGAGGGCGTTGTCGCCGGTGAAGCGGGGCTGCTGGCGGCGGAAGTCGTCCTGGCCGAGCTCCTTGTCGGCGCTGACGAACGAGCCCGTCAGGAAGCCACGGCCGAGCGGCGAGTACGGGACGAGGGCGACACCCAGTTCGGCCGCGGCCGGTACGACGCCCCGCTCGATGTCGCGGCTGAAGAGCGACCACTCCGACTGGAGGGCGGCGATGGGGTGCACGGCGTGGGCGGCCCGCAGTTCGGGGCCGGTGACCTCGCTCAGGCCGAGGTGCTTGACCTTGCCCGCGGCGACGAGTTCGGCCATGACGCCGACCGTCTCCTCGATCGGCACCTTCGGGTCGCGGCGGTGCATGTAGTAGAGGTCGATGGCCTCGACGCCCAGGCGGCGCAGGCTGGCGTCGACGCAGGCGCGGATGTAGTCCGGGTCGTTCCTGATGATGCGCTTCGTCGGGTCGTCCGGGTCGATGGCGAGGGCGAACTTGGTGGCGAGGACGACCTCGTCGCGGTGGGCCTTGAGGAAGGGGGCGAGGAACTTCTCGTTCTCACCGGCCGCGTAGGCGTCGGCGGTGTCGTAGAAGGTGACGCCCAGTTCCAGGGCGCGCTCCAGGGTGGCGCGGGCCTCGTCGGCGTCCGTGGGGCCGTAGGCGAAGCTCATGCCCATGCAGCCGAGTCCCTGGACGCCGACTTCGGGGCCGCCCGTGCCGAGGCGTGCCGTGGGGATCGGGGCCGTCGCGTCCGTGGTGTTCCGCTCAGCGGTCATCGGTGGTCAGTGCCTCTCGGGCGCCTGCTCGGCGCCGGCGCAGGTGTTGATCTTGTAGTCGAGCACGGCGAGCGCGTCCTGGAGTTCGGCGATCCGCGCGCGGACGTGGTGCCGGGTCTCCTCGAGGAGGCTGTGCCGTTCGGCGAAGTTGTCCTCGCCTTCGCGGACCAGCTCGGCGTAGCGGACCATGCCCGCCACCGGCATGCCGGTCAGCCGGAGCTTGCCGACGAAGGTGAGCCAGTCGAGGTCGCGGTTGCGGTAGCGGCGCTGGCCCGTGTGCGAGCGGTCGATGTGGGGCATGAGCCCGATCCGCTCGTACCAGCGCAGGGTGTGCGCGGTCAGACCGGTGAAGGCGACCACTTCGCTGATCGTGTAGTGGTCCTGCCCGTCCGGGCGCGGGTGCGGGTGGGACGCCGCGGCGCAGACGTCGACCGCGGTCGGCGTGGCCGGTGCCGTGGTGGGCGTGGCTGCTGCGAGGCTCTCCGTCACCGTCATGACCGTCACGCTAGAGCCTTGGAGTGCACTCCAAGCAAGAGGGTCCGGGGAAATCGGGAGGACGTCTCACGGCCCGGTCACTACGGTGCCGACCATGAGCCACTCATGCGACACCGCCCCGGTTCCCGTCCGGCGGGCCACGCCCGAAGACGCCGAGGAGGTGCTCAGGCTGCGCCAGGTGATGATCGACTCGGTCTTCGCCGCGGACGGCTCCACGGACTGGCACGCCGAGTCGCTGACCACGGTGCGGCGCCGACTGGCCGACGCGGACGGGGAGTTCGTGGCGTTCGTGATCGACCACCCGCGGCGGCCGGGCACCCTCGCGGCGCTGGTCGCGGGGACCGTCGAGTACCGCATCGGGCGCGCGGGCAATCCGCACGGCAAGCTCGGGCACGTGTTCAGTGTGGCGACCGACCCCGATCAGCGGCGGCACGGATACGCACGGGCCTGCATGGAGGCGCTGCTCGACTGGTTTCGCGAGCAGGGGGTGCCCAGCATCGACCTGAACGCGTCGGCCGAGGCGGAGCCGCTCTACGCCTCGCTCGGCTTCGTCCGCAAGCCCGACCCCTCGATGCGGCTGAACTTCTAAGGCTTAGGCTCGGGGGCATGCAGAGCCTGGCGTTGATCGAGAACTGGCCGGTACCGACCGCGGCCGCCGCCGTCGTCCGCGCGGACGGGACCGTCGTCGGCAGCCGTGGACCCACGGGACAGCGGTTCGCGCTCGCCTCGGTGACCAAGCCGATCGCGGCGTATGCGGCGCTCGTGGCGTACGAGGAGGGTGCGATCGAGCTGGACGAGCCGGCCGGTCCCGAGGGGTCGACGGTCCGTCATCTGCTGGCGCACACCAGTGGGCTCGCCTTCGACGAGCACCGGGTGATGTCGGAGCCGGGCACGCGGCGGCTGTACTCGAACGCCGGGTTCGAGGTGCTCGGGGATCACATCGCCAAGGCGACGGACATCTCGTTCGCGGAGTATCTGCGCCAGGCGGTGCTCGAGCCCCTGGGGATGTCCTCGACCTCGCTGGAGGGCGGTGCCTCGCCCGCCAAGGACGGGGTGTCGAGCGTCGACGACCTGGTGCGGTTCGCGGCTGAGGTGCAGGCGCCCCGGCTGCTCGACCCGCGGACCGTGGCCGAGGCGATGTCGGTGGTGTACCCCGGCCTCAAGGGCGTGCTGCCGGGGTACGGGCACCAGAATCCGAACGACTGGGGGCTCGGCTTCGAGATCCGGGACTCCAAGTCGCCGCACTGGACGGGGAGTTCCTCGTCGCCGCGGACGTTCGGGCACTTCGGGCAGGCCGGGACGTTCCTGTGGATCGACCCGGACGCGGGGGCCGCGTGTGTGGCGCTGACGGACCGGGCGTTCGGGCCGTGGGCGGCCGAGGTGTGGCCGACGTTCACCGACGCGGTGCTCGCCGAGCTGCGGGGCTGAGCCGGGCCCGCCCAGGGCCGCCCTCGGCGTCGCACCCCGTCCCCCGTCGGCGTCAGCCCGTCATCTCCCACAGCAGCAGCTCCGCCGGGCCGTCGCCCGTCGCCACCGCCGCGAGGCCCTCGGCGTCGGTGATGCGGGCCGAGTCGCCGGGCTCAAGCAGGTCGCCGTCGAGCGAGGTGCCGAGCGCCACCGCGCCCCGCACCACGTGCGCATAGACAAAAGGGGCGTCGGGAAGCGCGGTGCGCTCGCCCGGGGCGAGGCGGCGGGGGTGCAGCAGGGCGCCCGCGGCCGGGACGGCGTACGGGGTGGAGTCGGCGATGCCGCGGACGATCTCGTAGTGCGGGTCGCCGCCGGGCGCGAGGGGGGAGAGCCACATCTGGACGAAGGCCAACGGGCGGTCGCCGTCGTTGCGTTCGACGTGGCGGACGCCGCCGCCCGCGCTCAGCCGCTGCACGTCGCCGGGGCCGACCACCGACTCGTGCCCCTGTGAGTCGCGGTGCGTCAGCTCACCCTCGACGACCCAGGTCACGATCTCGGTGTGGCTGTGCGGGTGCTCGTCGAAGCCTGCGCCGGGGGCGAGCCGCTCCTCGTTGCAGGCCAGGATCGCGCCGAAGCGGAGGTTGTCGGGGTCGTAGTACGGCCCGAAGGAGAAGGCGTGGAGGGACTCGATTCCGGCCGCCGTCTCGCCGCCGCGGTACCGGTCGCCGGAGCGACGTACTTCAATCACGCACCCCACGGTAGACCCGGCCCCGCACAGCACCGTCCGGATAAGGCAGTCTTGTCCCCGTGCCCGAACCCTCTGCGAACGAAGCCCACCAGGAGTCCACCCCGGACGGACCGGCAGCCCACCGCTCCGCCCACCCGCACGCCGCGACCCTGAAGCGCCTCGAGAAGTCGTCCGGCAGTCTCGCGGCGCAGGCCATCGCGCGCATGGACGAGACCCTGTCCTGGTACCGGGCCATGCCCCCGGAGAACCGCTCCTGGATCGGCCTGGTCGCGCAGGCCGGTATCGCCGCCTTCACCGAGTGGTTCCGGCACCCGGACGCCCCCCAGGCGATCTCCACCGACGTCTTCGGCACCGCGCCCCGCGAGCTGACCAGGGCGATCACGCTGCGCCAGACCGTGGAGATGGTGCGTACGACGATCGAGGTCATGGAGTCCGCGATCGACGAGGTCGCGGCACCCGGTGACGAATCGGTGCTGCGCGAGGCGCTGCTCGTCTACGCCCGTGAGATCGCCTTCGCCACCGCGCAGGTGTACGCGCAGGCCGCCGAGGCCCGCGGCGCCTGGGACGCCCGGCTCGAGTCCCTGGTCGTCAACGCCGTGCTGTCCGGCGAGGCCGACGAGGGCGCCGTGTCCCGGGCCGCCGCACTCGGCTGGAACTCACCGGAGCATGTGTGCGTCGTGCTCGGCACCGCCCCGGACGGCGACAGCGAGCTGACCGTGGAGGCCATCCGCCGGGCCGCCCGGCACGCCAAGCTGCAGGTCCTGACGGGGGTGCTCGGCGACCGGCTCGTCGTCATCGCGGGCGGCAACGACAACCCGCTGCACGTCGCGAAGTCCCTGATCGGCCCGTATGCGGCCGGGCCCGTGGTGGCCGGGCCCATCGTTCCCGACCTGCTCGCCGCCACCCGGTCCGCGCAGGCCGCGGCCGCCGGGCTCAAGGCGTGCGCGGCCTGGCAGGACGCCCCGCGCCCGGTGCTCGCGGACGATCTCCTGCCGGAGCGCGCGATCGCCGGGGATCCCTCCGCCAGGGAACAGTTGGTGGAGGAGATCTACAGACCGTTGGAGGAGGCGGGCTCCGCGCTCCTGGAGACGCTCAGCGTGTATCTGGAACAGGCGAGCAGCCTCGAAGGGGCGGCCCGGATGCTCTTTGTGCATCCCAATACCGTGCGCTACCGGCTTCGACGTGTGACTGACGTCACCGGATGGTCGCCATCCGATGTGCGCTCCGCGTTCACGCTGCGGATCGCGCTGATCCTGGGACGTCTGGCCGACGGGGATCCCCAGCCGTAGCATTTTGTCGGGGACCTACAATTCCCTCAGCCGTTCTTCGTCCCTGTCCCCACGGGCGGGTCCCACCGCCCACAAGAGAGAGTGTGAGAGTGCTCGTACTCGTCGCTCCCGGCCAAGGCGCTCAGACGCCCGGCTTCCTGACCCCCTGGCTCGACCTCCCCGGCGCCGCCGACCGCCTCGCCGCGTGGTCCGACGCCATCGGTCTCGACCTCGCCCACTACGGCACGCAGGCCGACGCGGACGCCATCCGTGACACCGCCGTGGCCCAGCCCCTGCTGGTCGCCGCCGGTCTGCTCTCCGCCGGGGCACTCAGTGACACCCTCGCCGAGCACGCCCCGGGCGCCGTCGCCGGGCACAGCGTCGGCGAGATCACGGCCGCCGCGTGGGCGGGCGTGCTCACGGACGACGCGGCCCTGGGACTCGTACGCAAGCGCGGCCTGGCCATGGCCGAGGCCGCCGCCGTCACGCAGACCGGCATGGCCGCGCTGCTCGGCGGCGACCCGGACGTCACCGTCCCGCACCTGGAGAAGCTCGGCCTGACCCCCGCGAATGTGAACGGTGCGGGCCAGATCGTCGCCGCCGGCACCGCCGAGCAGCTCGCCGCGCTGGTCGAGGACAAGCCCGAGGGCGTCCGCAAGGTCGTGCCGCTCAAGGTGGCGGGCGCGTTCCACACGCACCACATGGCCCCGGCCGTGGCGACCCTGGAGGCTGCGGCCAAGGAGCTCGCCCCCGCGGACCCGAAGCTGACCTACGTCTCGAACCGTGACGGCCGCGCCGTCGCGAGCGGCGCCGAGGTCGTCTCCCGCCTGGTCGGCCAGGTCGCCAGCCCGGTCCGCTGGGACCTGTGCATGGAGACCTTCCAGGAGATGGGCGTCACGGCGCTCATCGAGGTGTGCCCCGGCGGCACCCTGACCGGTCTCGCCAAGCGGGCCCTCAAGGGCGTCAAGACCCTCGCACTCAAGACCCCCGACGACCTCGACGCCGCCCGCGCGCTCATCGCCGAGACCGCCGAGGCATCCGACGACGCATCCGCCGCCACCGCGGCGGGAGCCTGACAAGGAGCCGGAAGCATGGCGAAGATCAAGCCCAGCCAGGGCGCCCCGTACGCCCGGATCATGGGCGTCGGCGGCTACCGGCCGACCCGGGTCGTGCCGAACGAGGTGATCCTCGAGACGATCGACTCGTCCGACGAGTGGATCCGCTCCCGCTCCGGCATCGAGACCCGCCACTGGGCCTCGGACGAGGAGACCGTCGCGGCGATGTCCGTCGAGGCGTCCGGCAAGGCGATCGCGGACGCGGGCATCACGCCCGAGCAGATCGGCGCCGTGATCGTCTCGACCGTCTCGCACTTCAAGCAGACCCCGGCGATCGCCACCGAGATCGCGGACAAGATCGGTGCGGGCAAGCCCGCCGCCTTCGACATCTCCGCCGGCTGCGCGGGCTTCGGCTACGGCCTCACCCTCGCCAAGGGCATGGTCGTCGAGGGCTCCGCCGAGTACGTCCTGGTGATCGGCGTCGAGCGGCTCTCGGACCTCACGGACCTGCACGACCGGGCGACGGCCTTCCTGTTCGGTGACGGCGCGGGCGCCGTCGTCGTCGGCCCCGCCAAGGAGCCGCGGATCGGCCCGACCGTCTGGGGCTCGGAGGGCGACAAGTCCGAGACGATCAAGCAGACCGAGTCCTGGGAGGCGTACCGCAAGGGCCACCCCGACAAGTTCCCTGCCATTACGCAGGAGGGCCAGGCGGTGTTCCGCTGGGCCGTGTTCGAGATGGCGAAGGTCGCCCAGCATGCGCTGGACGCGGCCGGAATCACCGCGGACGACCTGGATGTCTTCATCCCGCACCAGGCCAACGAGCGGATCATCGACTCGATGGTGAAGACTCTGAAACTGCCGGAACACGTCACGGTCGCCCGCGACGTGCGCACCACCGGTAACACCTCGGCCGCCTCGATCCCGCTCGCCATGGAGCGGCTCCTGGCGACCGGCGAGGCGAGGAGCGGCGACACAGCGCTGGTCATCGGCTTCGGGGCGGGTCTCGTGTACGCCGCCACGGTCGTTACCCTCCCCTAGGCATCAGTTCGGATCACCCGATCCGGACGGAAGCCATCACAACCCTCTCGATACATACCGAAGGAGCGCCAACATGGCCGCCACTCAGGAAGAGATCGTCGCCGGTCTCGCCGAGATCGTGAACGAGATCGCCGGGATCCCCGTTGAGGACGTCCAGCTGGACAAGTCCTTCACCGACGACCTGGACGTCGACTCGCTGTCCATGGTCGAGGTCGTCGTCGCCGCCGAAGAGCGCTTCGACGTCAAGATCCCCGACGACGACGTCAAGAACCTCAAGACGGTCGGCGACGCCACGAAGTACATCCTCGAGCACCAGGCCTGAGCCACTTTCCCGTAAGGGAACGCCGGCCGAGCCAGCCGCCACCCGGCGGTGGCGCCGCCTCATTCGCACGCTCTCTAACCGTGGAGAAAGAATTCCAGTGAACTCGACCAATCACACTGTGGTCGTCACCGGTATCGGCGCAACCACACCGCTGGGTGGCGACGCAGCCTCGACCTGGGAGGGCCTGATCGCCGGCCGCTCCGGCATCAGCCTCCTCGAGCAGGAGTGGGCCACCGACCTGCCGGTGCGCATCGCCGGCCAGATCGCCGTCGAGCCGACGGAGACCATTCCGCGTCCGCAGGCCCGCAAGCTGGACCGCTCGGCCCAGTTCGCGCTCGTCGCCGCCTACGAGGCGTGGAAGGACGCGGGCTTCGAGGGCAAGGCGGGCGAGGAGACGGCCGTCGACCCCGACCGCCTCGGCGCGGTCATCGCCTCCGGCATCGGCGGTGTGACGACCCTCCTCGACCAGTACGACGTGCTCAAGGAGAAGGGCGTCCGCCGCGTCTCCCCGCACACCGTGCCGATGCTCATGCCCAACTCCCCCGCCGCCAACGTCGGCATCGAGCTGAACGCCCGCGCCGGTGTGCACACGCCGGTCTCGGCGTGCGCGTCGGGCGCGGAGGCCATCGGCTACGCGATCGAGATGATCCGCACGGGCCGTGCGGACGTCGTGGTCGCGGGCGGCACGGAGGCGGCCATCCACCCGCTGCCGATCGTCGCGTTCGGCAACATGATGGCGATGTCCAAGAACAACGACGACCCGCAGGGCGCCTCGCGTCCCTACGACGTCGACCGCAACGGCTTCGTCCTGGGCGAGGGCGCGGGCGTGATCGTCCTGGAGTCCGAGGAGCACGCCAAGGCCCGCGGCGCCAAGATCTACGCGGAGGCCATCGGCCAGGGCATCTCGGCCGACGCCCACCACATCACGCAGCCCGAGCCGACCGGCACCGGCATCGCGGCGGCCGTGCAGCACCTCCTGGACAACACGGGCCTCAAGCCCGCCGAGATCGTGCACGCCAACGCGCACGCGACCTCGACCCCGCAGGGCGACATCGGTGAGATCCGCGCGCTGCGCAAGGTCCTCGGCGACGACCTCGACCACATCGCGATCTCCGCGACGAAGTCGATGACCGGTCACCTCCTGGGCGGCGCGGGCGGCATCGAGACCGTCGCCACGGTCCTCGCCCTGAAGAACCGCATCGCTCCGCCGACGATCAACATCGACAACCTCGACCCCGAGGCCGACGCCGACATCGTCCGTGGCGAGGCACGAGCCCTGCCGGAGGGCACCATTGCGGCTCTGAATGACTCCTTCGGCTTCGGCGGGCACAACGTGGTGCTCGCCTTCCGGAGCGTCTGACGCCCCACCAGTACGTACGCGAAAGGGCCCCCACCAGCTGGTGGGGGCCCTTTCGCGGGTGTCACACCACCTGGTGCAGCCACCGCACCGGCGCGCCCTCTCCCGCGTACCGGAAGGGCTCCAGTTCGTCGTCCCAGGGCTTGCCGAGGAGCTTGGCGAGCTCGGCCTCCAGGACGCTCTCGCCCTGCTGGGCGCGGGTGAGCGCGGCGCGGAGGCGGTCCTCGGGGATCAGGATGTCGCCGTGGATGCCGGTGACGGCGTGGAAGATGCCGAGTTCGGGCGTGGCGCTGTAGCGCTCGCCCTCGGCGGTGGCGCAGGGCTCGGCCGTGACCTCGAAGCGCAGCAGGTGCCAGCCGCGCAGCGCGGAGGCGAGCTTGGAGGCCGTGCCCACCGAGCCCTGCCAGGAGAACTCGGATCTCCAGGTGCCCGGCGCCGCGGGCTGCCGGATCCAGTCAAGGCTGACGCGCGCGCCGAGTACGCCCGCGACTGCCCATTCGACGTGCGGGCACAGCGCGCGGGGCGCGGAGTGCACGTACAGAACTCCACGTGTCGTCACCGGGACCTCCAGTGTGGGTCGAGGTTCGCCTTCCCCAGCGGCCTCGCGCCCGTGCCGAGCAATTGTTCCCAGATACTAGATAAACACTAGAAAAAAGGGACAGATGTGACGTGATGTAATTTAGCGGAACCAGGTAAGCGGGGTGCCACTGGGTGGCGAGGCTACCGTGCGGCGGGACAAGGAGTGTGACGTACCGTCGGTCCGATGGCCCGGAATCGCCCAGGTTTCACTCGCAGGGACCGCATGGCCACGGGGTGTACGACACCATGGCCGTGCGGCGATGTCGAGGTTGTCGACAGAGGGGACGGTAGGGGATGCGGAACCTGCGGTACCGCGTGCGCGGCGTCATCACCACCGTGACGGCTGCTCTGCTCGGCGCCGGGGCGCTCACCGCGTGTGACGCCACCGGCGACAACTCCCCCGGCCCTCAAGGTTCCTCGGCCCACCGGCCGTCCCCCAAACCCACCCCGACGTGGGACACGAGCCCGCGCTCCGTCGCCGCCGTCGGCGACTCCATCACGCGCGGCTTCGACGCCTGCTCGGTGCTCTCCGACTGCCCCGAGGTGTCCTGGGCCACCGGCTCGGACGCCGGGGTGAAGAGCCTCGCCGTACGGCTGCTCGGCAAGGACCGCGCGGCGAAGCACAGTTGGAACTACGCGCGCACCGGCGCCCGCATGTCGGATCTGACCGGGCAGGTCGAACAGGCCGCCGCCAAGCGGCCCGAGCTGCTCACGGTGATGGCGGGCGCCAATGACGCCTGCCGGTCCTCCGCCGACCAGATGACCTCCGTCTCCGAGTTCCGCGCCGACTTCGAGGACGCGCTGCGGGCGCTGCGCCGCGAGCTGCCCAGGACGCAGGTGTACGTGGCGTCGGTGCCGGACCTGAAGCGGCTCTGGTCGCAGGGGCGCGCCAACCCGCTGGGCAAGCAGGTGTGGAAGCTGGGCATCTGCTCCTCGATGCTGGCCGACGCGGACGCGATGGACGCCGGGGCGACACAGCGCAGGGCGTCCGTGCAGGACCGGGTGGTCGCGTACAACAAGGTCCTCAAGGACGTCTGCGCCAAGGACAAGCGCTGCCGTTACGACGGCGGGGCGGTCTTCGACTACCGCTTCGACGGCGATCAGTTGAGCCACTGGGACTGGTTCCACCCCAGCAAGGACGGCCAGTCGCGGCTCGCGGCGCTCGCGTATCGGGGGATCACCTCGAAGGAGCCCCTCGCCTAGGGTGCCCGGGTTGTTCCTCGCATAGGGTCGCGATCATGCGCAGTGAACTCTTCGGCACGCTTCCCGACGGCACGCCCGTGCACCGCTGGACGCTGGAGCGGGGCGGGACGCGGGTGCGGGTCCTCACGTACGGCGGGATCGTGCAGTCCGTCGAGGTCCCGGACGGGCGGGGGCAGGTCGCGGGGATCGCCCTGGGGTTCGCGGAGCTCGGCGGGTATCTGGAGCACCCGGGGCCCTACTTCGGGGCGCTGGTGGGGCGGTACGCGAACCGGATCGCGGGCGGGGTCTTCTCGCTCGACGGGGGGACGTACCGGCTCGCGCAGAACAACGGGCCCAACTCGCTGCACGGGGGCGAGTGCGGGTTCGACAAGCGGGTGTGGGAGGCGGAGCCGGAAGGGTCCGAGTCCGAGGGGGTGCGGCTTTCCCGGGTCAGTCCCGACGGGGAGGAGGGCTTCCCCGGGCGGCTCACCGTCTCGGCCACCTATCGGCTCGGGGAGGACGGGGCGTTCTCCATCGCGTACGAGGCGCGGACGGACGCGCCGACCGTGGTGAGCCTCACCAACCACACGTACTGGAATCTCGCGGGGGCGGGGACGGGGGGTGCGCGGGGGCATGTGCTGCGCATCGCGGCGGGGCGGTACACGCCGCTGGACTCGGTGCAGATCCCCACCGGGGAGTTCGCGGAGGTGGCGGGGACGCGGTGTGACTTCCGGGAGGAGCGGGTGGTGGGGGCCGGGTACGACCACAACTTCGTGCTCGACAAGGGGGTCACGGAGGGGGCGGAGGCGGTGGCTGAGCTCTGTGACCCCTCGTCGGGGCGGGTGTTGAGTGTTGCCACCACAGAGCCGGGGCTGCAGCTTTATACGGCGGATCACTTCGGGGCGGAGCTGCCGTTCGCTCCGGGGGACGGGATTGCGCTGGAGACCCAGCGGTTTCCCGACTCCCCCAACCAGGGCGGGTTCCCCAGTGCGGTGCTGCGGCCTGGGGGTGTGTTCGCTTCGGAGACCGTGTATCGGTTCTCGGTGCGGTGAGGTGGGTGGGGGTGGGGTTTGCCTCCGGCGGTTCTTTCCCCGATCCCGCCCCTTCCCGAATGCCGCCGCTCCGCGGCCCTGGGGCGCCCTCTTCTGGGGCTTCGCCCCTTGCCCCCAGTCGGCGCTTCGCGCCTCGTCCTCACACGCCGGACGGGCTGGGGGAAAGGGGCAGCGCTTCGCGCCTCGTCCTCACACACCGGACGGGCTGAGTCGCCGCACGCGCCCCGAGGCCGGTGTCAGGTGCCGGGGCCCGGGGCGCGTGGTGTGGGAGGTCGTCAGACGGTGATCTCCGCGCTGAGGCGGCGGTCCGTGAGCGACCGGCCCGCCTCCACATGGTACGAACCCGCTTGGTGCGACCAGGAGTTGGCCTTCTCGTCCCAGATCTCGAAGGAGCGGTGCGGGAGTTCGAGGGTGAGCTCCGCGCTCTCGCCGGGTGCGGCCTCCACCGTGGCGAAGGCGGCCAGCCGGCGGGTCGGGCGGGTGGTGTCGGGGGTTGTCGGGGCCACGTAGAGCTGGACCACCTCGCGGCCCGGGCGCGTGCCCGAGTTGCGGACGGTGATGCGGGCCGTGGTGCCGACGACGGTCAGGGACTCGTACTCCCAGTCGGTGTAGCCGAGGCCGTGGCCGAAGGGGTACGTGGGGGTGGCGCCCGATCGGTCCCAGGCCCGGTAGCCGATGAACGTGTCCTCTGTGTAGGGGAGTTCGCCGTTCGTCGGGGTCACGTCGGTGACCGGGGCGTCCGTCAGGGTGCCCCACGTCGTGGGGAGGCGGCCGCCCGGTTCCGCCGCGCCGAGCAGCACGTCCGCGAGGGCCGCGCCGCCCTCCTGTCCGGGGAACCAGCCGAGCAGCACCGCCGCCACCTCGTCGCGCCACGGGAGCTCCACCGGGGAGCCGGAGTTGACGACGACGACCGTACGCGGGTTGGCGGCGGCCACCGCGCGCACGAGGTCGTCCTGGCGGCCGGGGAGGTGGAGGTCGGTGCGGTCGAAGCCCTCGGACTCGACGCGTTCGGTGGTGGCGACGACGACCACGGCCGTGTCCGCGGCGCGGGCGGCTTCCACCGCCTCGGCGATGAGTGCGTCGGCGTCGCGGCGCGGGCCGAGGTGGACGAAGGAGAACATGACGGCGGGCAGCGGCGGCGCGTACTCCTTGGCGAGGGTGTGGAGGAGCGAGACCTCGACCGGCCGCCCCTCGGTGAGGTCGACCCGGGCGCGCTCGGCGGAGGCGCCGAAGAAGGCTTCGAAGGGGTCGGCGTCCGGGCTCATGGCCTGGAATCCGTCGTAGTGGACCGTGCCGTCGACGGTCAGCCTGAAGGCGCCGAGGCCGCGGGTGCCGAAGGAGTGCGGGCCGCTCTCGCGCGGTGTGAACGTGCCGGTGACCTCGATGCTGTGCAGGGCCTCGTGGGTGACGCCGGCGGGCAGGTCGTCGCCGATCCACTGGACCTGGCCGGAGGGCAGGCTGCCGGTGCCGAGCACGGTGCCGGACTCGTCGCGGCAGACGGCGCGCAGCTCGAACCCCTTGTCGGCGGGGGTGAGTTCCTCGCTCGGGTCGGCGCCGACCGAGTAGCTGAGGGCGCCCTCGGGCAGCGCGGCGGTGAGGCCGTCGAGCGGGGAGACGACGCGGGCCGGGAAGACGGTGGCGGAGCCGCCGCCGAGGACGCGGGCATCGCGCGCGGCGGCACCGCTGAGCGCGATGGTGGCGGCGCCGTCCAGGGGCAGGGTCCCGCCCTCGTTGCGCACGAGGACGAAGGCGCGGCGGGCTATCTCGCGGGCCAGGGCCTCGCCGTCGATGTCCGCCGGGAGTTCGCCGACGACCGGCTCTGCGCCGTCGAGGATGCCGACGCGGGCGGCGAGGCGGAGGACGTTGCGGGCCGCCTCGTCGACCGTTGCCTCGGCGACCTGTCCGGCGCGCACGGCTTCGGCGAGCGGTTCGCCGTACACCGTCTGCGGGCCCGGCATGGCGACGTCGAGGCCGCCCTCGATGTCGCCGGTGGTGGAGCGGGCGGCCATCCAGTCGGAGACGTTGTAGCCGTCGAAGCCCCACTCGCCGCGCAGCACCTCGTTGACGAGGTAGCGGTGCTCGGTCATGGTCGTGCCGTTGACCTGGTTGTAGGCGGTCATGATGCCCCAGGGGTGGGCGTTCTCGACGATCGCTTCGAAGGGCGCCAAGTACAGCTCGCGCAGGGCGCGTTCGGAGACGAGGTTGTTCACGGTGAAGCGGTCGGTCTCGGCGTCGTTGGCGACGAAGTGCTTGACGGTCGTGCCGACGCCGCCGGACTGCACGCCCTGGACGTAGCCGCTGCCGATCTGCCCGGTCAGATACGGGTCTTCGCTGTACGCCTCGAAGTGGCGGCCGCCGAGCGGGGAGCGGTGCAGGTTGACGGTGGGCGCGAGCAGCACGTGGACGTGCTTGCGGCGGGCCTCCTGGGCGAGCAGCGCGCCTGCCCTGCGGGCGAGTCCGGGGTCCCAGGTGGCGGCGAGCGCGGTCGGGGACGGCAGCGCGATCGACGGGTCGTCGGCGGTCCAGCGCACGCCCCGGACGCCGACGGGGCCGTCCGACATCACGAGCGACTTCAGGCCGATCTCGGGCAGGGCGTGCAGCGACCACATGTCCCGGCCGCCGAGCAGCCGCGCCTTGGCGTCCAGGTCCAGCTTGCCGAGCGCGGCCTCGACCACGGCCTCGCGGGCGCGTTCGGCGTCCTGGTCGACCTGGGTGGGGCTGATTCCGGCACTGGTTACCGCCATGGCGGCGCCTCCTCGTTGAGTCCGTTCCGTGTCCCCGGTCCCTCCATCCTGCATCCGTTCCCTGTGAAGCGGTAGGTTTCGTTATCTCCTCGTAATATGAAGGTGGCGTACGGTCCTCCGAGCAGGGGCGGAGGCGGAACGGGGCGAAGGGAAGGGGCTCAGGGCATGGCTGCGGTGCGGGCACGGAGCGAGGAGCGGCGGGCGGAGATCCTGCGCGCGGCGCTCGAGGTGATCGCGGAGCGGGGCTACCGGGGCGCGAGCCTCGGGGCGGTCGCCGAGCGGGTCGGCCTCACACAGCAGGGCCTGCTGCACTACTTCCCCACCAAGGAGGCCCTCCTGGTCGCGGTCCTGGACGCGCGCGACCAGTGGGACGCGGTGCCGGGCGGCGAGCTCCGCCTGGACCTGCTCGGCTCCCTCGTCGAGTACAACGCGATGCGCCCCGGCATCGTGCAGACCTTCTCGGCCCTGCTCGGCGAGAGCGTCACGGACGGGCATCCGGCACGCGCGTTCTTCACCCGCCGCTACGAGACGGTGCGCGCGTCCTTCGCGGAGCTGCTGCGCGCCGAGTACGGGGACCGGCTGCCCGGGGGCCTGACCCCGGAGGCGGCGGCGCCGCTCCTGACGGCCGTGATGGACGGGCTCCAGTACCAGTGGCTGCTCGACCCCGAGTCGGTGGACATGCCCGGGGCCTTCGCGGACTTCCTCAAGCTGATTGCCCCGCAGGAGAGTTGACGGCCGCGACCACGTCGATCTCGATGAGGGCCCCGGGCCGGAAGAGGCGCGGCACCTCCACGGTGGTGCTCGTCGGCGGGGTGCCGGTGAGGTAGCGGGTGCGGACCGCGGCGTAGGCGGGCAGGGCCGTGATGTCGGTCAGGAACGTGCGGATGTTGATGATGTCGTCGAGGGTCGCGCCGTGCGCGGCGAGGAGCGCGCGCAGCGCCTCGAAGACGCCGCGGCTCTGGGCGGCGACGTCGGCGCCCTCGGCGATCTGGCCGGACACGTACAACAGGACGCCGCCGTCGCCGAGTTGGACGCGGGCCACCTGGGAGTAGGGGCCGAGGGGTGCGGGGGCGGTGGCGGGGTTGTCGAGGGTGACGTTCACGGGGACCGCCTCTCCTGTTCGTGGCTCTTGCCCGGGTGGCGGCGGATGCGGGTGACGGCGTGGGCGATGTCCTCGTGGACGACGGCGGGGTCGGCGGCGGCCGCCTCGAAGTGGGCCAACACCGCTTCCATCGCCGGGAGTTCGGTGGTCCCCGTGGCCAGGGCGACGTCCTTGACGGCGAGGTCGCTGCCGAAGTGGACGTCGGTGGCGAAGGCACGGGCGACGGCGCCGCCGAGGGGGCCCCTGGCGAGGGCGTCCCGGGCGGTGGACTCGTCGAGGCCGAGCGCGTCGGCGAGCCGCATGGCCTCGGCGACCAGGGCGACGCCGCCGATCACCGCGGTGTTCACGACGAGCTTGAGGGCGGCGCCGGAACCGAGCGCCCCGGTGCGGGTGACGGGCCCGAAGCGCGACAGGACGGGCACGACGGCGTCGGCGTCGCCACCCGCGAGGACGCCGAGGGCGCCCGCCTCCGCCTTGTCGGTGCTGCCCATCACGGGGGCGTCGACGAGGGTCACGCCGGCCGGCATGCGGGCGCCCAGCTCCCGTACGGCATCGGGGCCCACGGTGGACATCTCGGCCCAGTGCACGCCGGGCCGCAGCAGCGGCAGGATGGCGTCGGCGACGGCGCGGACGGCCTGCGGACCGGCGAGCATGGTGATGACGACGTCGGCGTCGCGCACGGCGTCGGCGGGGTCTGCGGCGACCCGCGCGCCCTGGGCGGCGAGCGGTCCGGCCTTGGCCGCGGTGCGGTTCCACACCGTCAACGGGTGTCCGGCGGCGAGGAGTTGGCGGGCCATGGGCGCGCCCATGTGACCGAGCCCCAGGAAGGCGATCTTCTTCATGGCCTCGACGTTAGGCCCAGGGAAGGCATGCGACAAGCGAGTGTCTAGCATGTCAGCCATGCAGATATCGCACACCTCGCCCGATGTCTCCACCCTCTGGCTGCGCGTCTTCCTGGACGTGGCCCGGCACGGCTCGTTCACCCGGGCGGCGCGGGACCTCTCCCTGACCCAGTCCGCGGTGTCGCGCCAAGTCGCCTCGCTGGAGGCGGCGTTCGGCGGTGCGCCCCTCTTCGACCGGGAGGCGCGCGGCGTACGGCTCACCGCGCACGGGCGGACGCTGCTCCCGTACGCGGAGACGGTCGTCTCCCAACTGGCGGGAGCGGGACGGGCGTTGGCGGAGCTGGACGAGGTGCACGGCGGCACCCTGCGCCTGGGGGCGTTCGCGACGGCGGACGCGGGCCTGGTGCCACGGGCCCTCGCCGCGTTCCGGGAGCGCCACCCCGGGGTGACGGTGACCAGGGAGGAGGGTCTGACGCCGAGGCTGCTGGCCCGGGTGGCGGAGGGGGCGCTGGACGTGGCGGTGGTGTCCACGACGGGCGGCGCGCTCACGGACGCCGCCGCCTGCGATCTGAGTCATCTCCTCGACGAGGCGCTGTATGTGGCGGTGCCCGCCGGGCACCCGCTGGCCGGGCGGGCGGAGGTGGGCCTCGCCGAACTCGCTGACGAGGACTGGGTGTCCGGCAGCGCGCAGGCCGAGGGCACCCTGCTGGACGCGGCGCTGCGGCACGGCTTCCGGCCCCGGGTCGCGCATGTGGTGGCGGAGTGGACGGCGAAGCTGGGGTACGTCGCGGCGGGCCTGGGCGTGACCCTGGTGCCGACGCTCGCGGCGGGTGCGGCGCGCCCGGACCTGGCCCTGGTCCGCGTACGGGACGAGGGGGCGCCCGCGCGGGCGGTGTACGCGGCGACGCCGAGGGGCCGGGCGGCGCCTCCTTCGCTGGGCCCGTTCCTCACGGCGCTGCGGGAGGCGCTGCCCGGGCTGGCGGCGACCGGGCGGACGGGTTCCGGACGGGCGGGCTCCGGACGGGCGGGCTCCGGGCTCACGACTGCTTCGGGAAGGCCCTCCGGTACGCGCCGGGCGAGACGCCGACCTGCTTGAGGAAGTGGTGGCGGAGGTTGTTGGCCGTGCCGAGTCCGCTGAGCTCGGCGACCTTCTCGACGGGCAAGTCCGTTGCCTCCAGGAGGGATTGGGCCCGGCCGAGGCGCTGGCCCAGCAGCCAGCGCAGCGGCGTCGTCCCCGTGGCGGCCCGCAGCCGCCGGTGGAAGGTCCGCGGGCTCAGGGCGGCACGCCGCGCGAGGTCGGTCACGGTCAGCGGCTCGTCGAGGCGCTCCCTGGCCCATTCCAGTACGGGCCCCAGGCCCGCGTCGTCCGTGGCGGGCACCGACAGGTCGACGAACTGCGCCTGGCCGCCGGTGCGGTGGGCGGGCACCACCATGCGGCGGGCCAGCTGGTTGGCGACGTGTGCGCCGAGGTCGCGGCGGACCAGGTGAAGGCAGAGGTCGAGCCCGGCGCTGAGTCCGGCGCTGGTGAGGACGTCGCCGTCGTCGACGTACAGGACCGAGTCGTCGACCGTCACCTTCGGGTAGCGGGCGGCGAGTTGGGCGGTGTGCATCCAGTGGGCGGTGGCCCGGCGTCCGTCGAGCAGCCCCGCCTCGGCGAGGGCGAAGGCTCCCGTGCACAGGGAGACCATGCGGGCGCCCCCGTCATGGGCCGCGCGCAGCGCGTCGGCGAGGCCGGGCGGCAGCGGCTCCCCGTCCTCCACGCAGGGGTCGGGCACGGAGGTGACGATGACGGTGTCGGCGCCGGTCAGCCCTTCGAGGCCGAAGGGGGTGCGCAGGGACAGCCCGAAGTCGCCGTCGCCGGGCCCGCGTTCACCGGTGGCGCACAGCATCATGTCGTACCAGCGCTCCACGAGGTCGGGCTGTGGCTTTCCGAACACCGTGAAGGGAATGCTCAGTTCGTACAGGTCCCAGGAGGGGACCCCGATCTCGGCCGGGACGACGACGGCGACGGTACCTGCGCTCATGCGTCCGAGGCTATGGCAGGAATTTGGTGGCCGCCGTCATCCCTGTCACTGTCGTGCGCTGCGCCGCGCTGCGAACGTGATCTTCATGAACGCGAAGCACACGCAGCAGAAGCAGGCGGCCGGGACCCCCACGGACCGCACGAACGTCACTGTCATCGGCCTCGGCGCCATGGGCTCGGCCCTGGCCTGCGCCCTCCTGGACGCCGGCCACCCCACCACTGTCTGGAACCGCACCCCGCAGAAGGCCAAACCGCTCGCCGACCGCGGTGCTCTCGTGGCAGCCACCCCCGAGGAGGCCGTCGCAGCAGGCGAGTTGATCGTGGCCTGCGTCCTGGACTACGACGCGCTGCGCACCGTCCTCGCCCCGGCGGCCGAGGCGGGCACGCTCACCGGAAAGACCCTGGTGAACCTGACGTCGGGCTCGCCGGAGCAGGCCGGCGAGATGGCCGCGTGGGCGGGTGCGCACGGGGCGGAGTACGTCGACGGCGGCATCATGACGACGCCGCCGGGTGTCGGCAGCCCCGAGATGATGTTCCTCTACAGCGGCTCGGAGGCGGCGTTCACCGCGCACCGCCCGCTGCTGAGCGCGCTCGGCGACCCGCTGTACCTGGGCACGGAACCGGGCCTGGCCTCCCTCTACGACGCGGCGCTGCTGGGCCTGATGTGGGCGACGTTCACGGGCTGGCTGCACGGGACGGCGCTGGTGGGCGCGGAGGGGACGGCCGCGACGGACTTCACGTCGGTCGCGCTGCGCTGGCTGCGGGGCGCGGTCTCCGGCTTCCTGACGACGTACGCGCCCCAGGTGGACGCGGGCCGCTACCCGGGCGACGACGCCACGGTCGACGTGCAGATCGCGGCGATCGGCCACCTCATCCACGCGGCGGCCGGGCGCGGCATCGACAACGCGCTGCCGGAGCTGCTCAAGTCGACGATGGAGCGGGCGAGTTCGGCGGGGCACGGGAACGACAGCTACGCGAGCGTGATCGAGGTGCTGCGGCGGACGTGAAGGTGCCCCTCCGCCGGGAACAGGGGCGGGAAGGGCGGCAGGACGGAGTCGAGGGTGTAGCCGCACTTCCGGGCCACCGCGCACGAGGCGTGGTTGGCGACGGAGTGGAGGAGTTCGAGGCGGTCGGGGGGCGTCGGAAGACGTGAGCCGAAGGCCCAGCGGGAGGCGGCGTCGAGGGCACGGGCGGCGATGCCGCGCCCGCGCGCCTCGGGGGCGACCCAGTACCCCACTTCGGAGGCGGCGCCGGGCCGGGTGCGATCGGGCTCGACCCGGACAGCGACATGCCCCAGGGGCCGCCCCTCGCCTGCGGCACCCTCACTCCGCCCGCCCGCTCCCCCTGTCTGCTCCACCACGGCGAAGCTGAAGCACGCCCCGTTGACGCGCCCCGCCTCCTGCTCCTCGATCCACCGCAGGGCGTCCTCCTCCCCCTCCAGCCCCGTCACCATCCACCGCCGCAGCTGCGGATCCCGGTGAGCCGCCACGAGCGCCCCCACGTCGTCGGGGCGCCAGGGGCGCAGGGTCAGGCCGGGGGCGGAGGGGGTGGGGTCGACGTGCAGGGTGAGGGTGGCGGGGGTCATGGGAGGGCTCCTTCGTCCGAACAGGCACCGTAGCGCGAGTCCCTCTGGGCGCCCGATACTTCCTCCACCTCACCCGTTACGGAAGGAACCACGTGACAAGGACCCGCGTGACAAGGACCCGCGTGCGTGCGCGACTTGGTGTGTTCGGTGTTGTCGGTGCCCTCGTCGTGGGGGTGGGAGTGGGAGCCGGAGTGGGGAGTGGGGGGACTGCTGTTGCTGTCGAGCGGGGTGGGGAGAGGGTGGCTGCCGGGCCCACCGTCGAGGAGCAGCGGCTCGACCGGGCCGCTCCGCAGGAGATATTGCGGCGCAGTGGGTTCGACGGCCTCGCGCCCGCGTTCGGGCGTGCGTTGGACGAGGCACGGTCGTACGGGGAGGCCGAACGTGTCGTCGTACGGCATGGGTCCGCTCTGTGGCGGCGGGCCGTCGCGCGGGTGCAGGGGCGGGGGCCCGCCGGTGGGGATCTGGGTCGTGATGACGACCGGCCGCTGTACTGGGCCCGGCTCGGGATGACCCGTGCTCTGCGGGGCTGGGAGCCGCCACGTGGTGAGCGCCTCAGCGAGGGTCGACGCGCCGCGCTGATGCGGAAGTTGGAGGCTGCGTCGCGCGGGCAGGGAGACGTGCGTTACCCGGGTCGTCACCAGGTCAAGCGGATCCTCGTGACCGGTTTCGATCCCTTCACCCTCGACCGTGACATCCGCATCAGCAACCCCTCCGGCGCCACCGCCCTCGCCCTCGACGGGACCACCGTCCAGACCCCCGGCGGGCCCGCCCGGGTGGAGGCCGTCGTGTTCCCCGTGCGCTGGGACGACTTCGCCGACGGGGCCGTGGAGCGGGCCCTGCGGAGGCAGTTGCCGCGCGTCGATCTCTTCACCACCATCAGCCAGGGGCGCGTGGGGCGGTTCGACGTCGAGCGGAACAACGGGGCCTGGCGGGGCGGGTTCCCCGACAATGAGAACCTCTCGCGTACGGGGACCGTTCCGGTCGGCCGCCCGGACACACAGCCTCAGTGGACCGTGACCACCCTGCCGTACAAGGAGATCGTCCAAGCCGGTACCGGGCGGTTTCCCGTGTATGACAACACCAACGTGACCGAGGTTCCCGCCGGGGAGACCGAGCCCGTCGTCCGGCCCGGTGGGCCCACCGAGGGGTCGGCCGCCCGGGAAGGCGGTGGCGGGAACTACCTCTCCAATGAGATCGCCTATCGGGCCACGCTGTTGCGGGACCGGCTCGGGCTGCATGACCGGCTGCCCGGGGGCCATGTGCACACGCCCGTGCTGCAGTTCGGCGCCGGGAACACCGACCCGGCCACCGGGACCGTCACCGATCCCGAGTTCGTGCGGAACCGGCTCGACATCATCCGGCAGGTGAAGGGGATCCTGGCTGTGGCGGCCGGGGCGCCGGAGTCGCGTCGGACTCCGGCTCAGGGTCCGGGGACGGTTCGGACTCCGGCTCCGTAGGCTCCCCCACCAGGTCCCGCGCCATCAGCGTCGCCCCCGCCACCGCCCCCGGCATCAGGAACACCGCCACGAACGGCACCAGGAACGCGAGGGCGAGGGGCGTGCCGAAGCCCCACGCCAGGGTCTTGCGGGCGCGCAACAGGGCGAGGCGCTCGCGGAGTTGGACGTCGCGGCGCTGGAGTGCCACCGCCGTGAGCTCCTCCACCAGGAAGAAGCCCGTGACGCAGAAGCCGACGGCCGGGACCACCGTCTGCCCGGCCACCGGGATGAAGCCGAGGGCGAAGAGCAGGACGCCCCACAGCGCCGCCCGCACCAGGATCCGCAGGCTGTCCCGCGCGGAGATCCACAGGTCCCGCCAGAGCGGCAGGCCCGACTCGGGCGCCGTGCCCGAGATCGAGACGTCGACCTTCTCCGACAGCGACTCGTAGAAGGGCTGGCCGATCAGCAGCGTCACCGCCGTGAACGTCACCACCGACAACAGCAGCGCCAGCGCGAAGAGAAGCGCGGTGAGGAAGCCGCGGAAGAGGCCGAGCCACGGCGCGGACCAGTCGTCGGCGAACGGGGTCGCCCAGCCCACCAGGTCGGCGCCCCAGAGCGCGAGGGCGACGAGCGCGGCCGCGTACAGGACAAGGGTGATCAATCCGGGCAGCAGGCCCCAGCCGTACTGCTTTCCGTGCTGGGCGACCCAGCGCTGTCCCTTCACCAGGTAGCCGAAGCCCCGTCGCAGATCACGCATGCGGCACACCCTATCCGCAGGCCATGTGCGGGGCCGGGGCCCTCTTGTTGCGCGGGAGTTGAACCGGTAGACCACGCGTACCGATCTTCCGTGTCCCGGAGGTACGCATGCGAATATCCCGGCCCATAAGACCCGGCCGACCCGCACTGATCACCACCCTCGCCGCCACCGGCGCCCTCCTCCTCGCGCCGCTCGCCGCGCCCGCCGCAGCCGAGCACGACGGCCCGGGGCGGTCGGCCGCCCACCGCGAAGGCGCCCCGCGTGACGCTCCCGACCGCGCCGCCACCGCGCCCGAGGCGGCCGCCGACCGGGCCCTCTCCGCCCAGGACGGCACGGCCCAGGACGGCACGGCCGAGGACAGGCTCGGCTACCCCCGCCACGACCCCCTCGAACGCGTCCCCGCCGATCCGGCCGACAAGTCGATCAAGCTGGGCCTCACCCCGTACCACGGCATCGCCCCGAAGCTGGAGGCCCTGCGGAAGCTGAGCGACCGGGTCAGCGTCGAGGTGGCCGGGCGGTCGGCGGGCGGGCATCAGCTGTATCTCGTCACCGTCACCGCCCCGGAGTCCGCCCGGGAGACGGCCCGGCAGGAGCGGATGCGGGAGCTCATCGAGAACCATCCCGCCACGGCCGCGAAGGACCCCGCCGTCAAGGCGCACTACAAGACGCCCGTCTTCATCAACAACAACATCCACGGGGACGAGTGGGAGGGCACCGATGCCGCCCTCGAGCTCGTCG
Organism: Streptomyces sp. NPDC059009; assembly: GCF_042740175.1. Classification (NCBI taxonomy): domain Bacteria; kingdom Bacillati; phylum Actinomycetota; class Actinomycetes; order Kitasatosporales; family Streptomycetaceae; genus Streptomyces; species Streptomyces sp. NPDC059009. The sequence goes on from NZ_JBHYJB010000005.1 coordinate 66,294, forward strand.
AGGACCTGGCCCGGGCCAAGGACCGGAAGACCGCGACGCTGCTCGGCCGCAATCGCGTCTACCTCAACATCACCACCAACCCCGACGGGCGCATCGCCGGGACCCGCGAGAACGCCAACGGCTTCGATCTCAACCGCGACTTCATCACCGCCTCCCAGCCCGAGGACCGCGCGATCCGGCGCATCGCCGTCGGCAAGCAGCCCGCCGTCATGATCGACCTGCACGGGTACGTCAACGGGACGCTCATCGAGCCGACGACGCCGCCCCACGGGGAGAACTACGAGTACGACCTCTTCCTCAAGAACGCCTACGCCAACGCCCTCGGCATGGAGTCCGCCGTCAACGGGCTCGGATACACGGAGGAGAAGGACGGGGTGAAGCCCGCCGTCATCCCCTTCCGGGACCAGAAGGAAGGGTGGGACGACTGGCCGCCGGTCTTCACGCCGCAGTACATGCCGTTCCACGGCGCGGTCGCCGCGCACACCATCGAGTTCCCGATGCAGGTCAACGGCGACGAGTACGACAGCCGGCCGGCGAGCGAGCTGCGGCGGCGCTCCGCCATCAACGTGGACATCGCGGGCGCGGCCATGCGGGCCACCCTCAACTACACCGACGCGCACCGGCGTTCCGTCATCGGCGACCAGATCGAGGTGTTCCGGCGGGGCTCCGCCGGAGCCGCGCAGGTGCCCGTGTCGGAGGAGACCGTGCCGGGGGTGCCGGGGATCGGGCCCGAGGACGTGTACACGACCCGCTTCCCCCGGGCGTACGTCATTCCGGCCCGCGGAAGGAGTCAGCGGTCGAGCGCCGCGGCCGCCCGGCTCGTCGACCACCTCCTCGCCAATGACGTCCGCGTGCGGCGCGCCACCCATGACTTCCGGCTCGGCGGACGCGCGTACGCCAAGGGCTCGTACGTCGTCGACATGCACCAGCCCAAGCGCGGCATCGCCAATGTGATGCTCGCCGACGGGCGCGACATCAGCGACAAGGTCTCGACGATGTACGACATCTCGGGGTGGAGCCTCGGGCGGCTGTGGGGCGCGAGCGTCGCGGAGGTCCGGTCCGGCTCCCCGGCGCGGGTGCCCTCGCGTGCGGTGTCGGCCGCCACCCGGGTCGGGTACGTCGCGCCGCGCGGCGATCTGCGGCTGCGGCTCTCCGATCCGAGGGAGATCGCCGCACTCAACGAGCTTCTGGAGGAGGGGATTTCGGTACGCCGGGCCGCTGACGGAAGCGCCGTCGTGCCCGGGTCGGCCCGGGACGCCGTACGGGCGGTGGCGACGAGGTACGACGTCTCCTTCGACGCGACGAAGAAGCGGGGCGGCGCCCCGCTGCACCGCGTCAGGGTCGCCGCCGCCGTCACGCCCGGCGAGCTCTTCGCGCTGCGCGAGATGAACTTCGACGTGGTGCCGGTCTCCACTGACATCCTCAACTCAGGCTTCGACTGGGGGACTTCGGGTGTGGGCGCGCTGTTCGTGTCGGCCGGGCTCGACCACGGCAAGCTCACCGGGCGGGCGCGCTCCGGGCTCGACGGCTTCCTCAAGGGCGGCGGCACCCTCGTCGGGCGCGGCGCGGGCGGTGCGGCGCTCAACGCCGATGCGAAGCTGCTCGCGGCGAAGGCCGTCGAGGGGAACGGCGACGCCAACGGGGTGGTGCGGCTGACCAACGCGGGCGGCACCGTCACCGGGGACGCACCCGCGTACGGCTTCGTCTACGCGCCCGTGTGGTTCACGGACCTCGGACCGGGCGTGCGCACCGACCAGTCGTACGGGACCGGGAATCCGCTCGTGTCCGGGCACTGGCGCGCCCTCGACGACGGCAGCGGCGGTCCGGGCGCGGCGGCCGGTCAGGCGTCGGTGGTCAGCGGCTCCGCCGGGGGCGCGAAGGTCGTCCTGTTCGGCACGGAACCGCTCTTCCGCGACCATCCGAAGGGGGAATTCGCCCAGGTGGGGCGGGCCCTGCTGGGGTGAGGGCGGGCCTTGCCGGGCCGAGCGGGGAGTCGGGCCGGGCGCCGGGCAGGCAGTCGGGCCGGGCGCCGGTCCGGGCGCCGGTCCGGCGGGCGGCCGGGCGCGGGAATGCCGTCCGGGCCCGGCGCCGTTGCCCCGTCATGACGCGTGAAATCACCATCCAGGGAACCGTCGCCAAGGGGTACGAGTCCGTCCGGGACGCCTTCACCTCCGTTCTCGCCGGCGAACAGCCCGAGTACGCGGGGCAGTTGGCCGCCTATGTGCGCGGGCGGCAGGTCGTCGACCTGTGGGTCGGGCCCGACACCGACGGGGACACCCTCTACGGCGTCTACTCCTCCACGAAGGGCGCCGCGTATCTCGTCGCGGCGCTCCTCGTGCAGGACGGGAGGCTCGACCTGGACCGCGAAGTAGCGTACTACTGGCCGGAGTTCGCCGCCGAGGGCAAGGGCGGGGTGACGGTGCGCGAGCTGCTCGCGCACCGGGCCGGGGTCGTCGGCGTGCCGGGCGGGTTCGGCCCGGAGGAGATCACCGACGACCGGGCGATCGCCGCGCGGCTCGCGGGGCAGCGGCCCTACTGGCGGCCGGGCAGCACCTTCGGCTACCACGCCCTGACCATGGGCGCCCTCGTCGGCGAGCTGGTGTTCCGGGCCTCCGGCGGGCACACCCTCCAGGAGATCTTCGAGGAGCGGGTGCGGGCGCCGCACGCGCTCGACGTCCACCTGGGGCTGCCGGAGACGGAGGAGCCGCGCTTCCACTCCGTGCTGCCGATGGCGCCGAACCCCGAGCAGCGGGCCCTGCTCGACTCCCTGCCCGAGGCGCCGCACAGCCTGCTCTCCATCGCCTTCAACGGCAACGGCGCGCACCCGACGGACATCGAGTCGTTCCCCAACTCCCGTGCGGTGCGGGCGAACGGGCCCGCCTCCGTGGGCGGCGTCGCGTCCGCGCGGGGGCTCGCCCGGATGTACGCGGCGCTCTCCACCGGCATCGAGTCCGGGCCACCGCTGCTCACCGCCGACACGCTCGGCGCCTTCGGGCAGATCCACTCCATCGGGCACGACGTCGTCGCGAACACCCACAAAGCCTTCGCGGTCGGCTTCCAGGCGACGTCCGAGTGCTGGTACCCGTTCCTGGGCGCCGGCTCCGTCGGGCACAGCGGCGCGGGCGGTTCGCAGGCGTTCGCGGATCCGAGCAGCGGCGTCGCCTACGGGTACACGCGCCGCCGGTACGCGTTCCCGGGCGGCGCGGCCGTGGAGAACGAGCGGCTCGCGCTGGCCGTGCACCGGGCGGCGCTGAGCGCCTGACACCCGAGGCACTGAGCGCCTGGCCCCCGAGAACAGCCACGGGGAAACGCACGAGGGCCGCACTCCGCCGAGTGCGGCCCTCGATCGCGATGCGCGATGCGCGTTGCGCGGGGATCAGGCCACGGACAGCTCGACCTTGATGTTGCCGCGCGTGGCGTTCGAGTACGGGCACACCTGGTGCGCCTTCTCGACGAGGGACTGGGCGGTGGCCGCGTCCACGGTCGGGATGGAGGCGGAGATCGCGACCTCCAGGCCGAAGCCGCCCTCCTCGTTCTGGCCGATGCCGACCTTGGCGGTGACGGTCGAGCCGGAGATGTCGACCTTCTCCTTGCGGGCGACGACACCGAGGGCGCCCTGGAAGCAGGCGCTGTAGCCGGCGGCGAAGAGCTGCTCGGGGTTGGTGCCCGCGCCGGAGCCGCCCATCTCCTTCGGCGGGTTGACGACGACGTCGAGCTTGCCGTCGTCGCTGGCTACGCGGCCGTCACGGCCGTTCTCGGCGGTGGCGACGGCGGTGTACTTGACGTCGATCTTCTGGATGGACATAAGTGCCGATTCCTCCTGAGATGCGCCGCCGCTGCGCGCCCACAGCGACGACTTTGTGGAAGTAGGTTATCGGATGCCGGAAGAGGCGTCCGGGGGCCGGGGTACGGGGTGCGGGGGCCGGGGGTGCGGGGGCCGGGGTGCGGCCGAGGCGGCTCAGGCCAGGGAGACGATCATCTTCCCCGTGTTCTGGCCGCGCAGCATCCCGAGGAAGGCGTCCACGCCGCTCTCGATGCCCTCGCGATACGTCTCGTGGAACTTGAGCTCGCCCGAGGCCACCAGAGCCCCGACCTCGCGCACGAACTCCGGCTGCAGCGCCGCGTGGTCCCCGACGAGCACGCCCTGGAGGCGCAGCCGCTTGCCGATGATCATGGCCATGTTGCGGGGGCCGGGCGTCGGCTCGGTGTCGTTGTAGCCCGCGATCATGCCGCAGATGGTGGCCCGGCCGTGCACGTTCATGCGGCTGATGGCGGCTTCGAGGTGCTCGCCGCCGACGTTGTCGAAGTAGACGTCGATGCCGTCGGGCGCGACCTCCTTGAGCTGCTCGACGACCGGCCTGGGGTCCTTGTAGTTGAACGCCGCGTCGAAGCCGTACTCCTCCACCAGCAGCTTGACCTTCTCGTCCGAGCCCGCCGAGCCGACGACGCGGGACGCGCCCTTGAGCTTGGCCAGCTGGCCGACCTGGCTGCCGACGGCGCCGGCCGCGCCGGAGACGAAGACCGCGTCGCCCTCCTTGAAGGACGCGACCTCGAAGAGGCCCGCGTACGCCGTCAGGCCGGTCATGCCGAGGACGCCGAGGTAGGCGGTGAGCGGCACCAGCGAGGCGTCGACCTTCTTCGCGCCACGGGCCGGGACGTCGGCGTACTCGCGCCAGCCGAGGCCGTGCAGGACGTGGTCGCCGACCGCGAAGCCCGCCGCGTTCGACGCGACGACCTCGCCGACCGCGCCGCCGTCCATGGGCCGGTCGAGCTGGAAGGGCGGGATGTACGACTTCACGTCGTTCATGCGGCCGCGCATGTACGGGTCCACGGAGAAGTGCAGGTTCCGGACGAGGATGCGGCCCTCCTCCGGCGCGGCGACGGGGGCCTCGCGCAGGGCGAAGTCCTCCGGGACCGGCCAGCCGTTCGGCCGCCGGACCAGGTGCCATTCCCGGCTGACGGTCGGGAGCTGCGGAGAGGTGGCTGACATCCGGGGTCCTCCTGCGGTTCAGATCCTCGGGGCGGATCGAGATTGTTTCAGGTAGTGAAACAACCATGCTCCTAGATATTTCATGTTGTCAAGTAAACCGGTAGCCTGGATCCCATGACCGAAAGCAGCCCGCGCCACCCCGCACCCCGCACCGATCCGCTGACGCTCGAAGTCGTCGAGCTGATCGGCACGGTCGTGGCGCGCTACTACGAGGAGTACGAGGAGGCGGCGGGCCGGCACTCGCTGACCGGGGCGCAGGCCCGGGTCCTCGGGCTGCTCTCGCTGGAGCCGATGCCGATGCGGCGGATAGCGCAGAAGCTGAAGTGCGAGCCGTCGAACGTGACGGGGATCGTGGACCGGCTCGAGTCCCGCGGCCTCGTCGAGCGCCGCCCCGACCCCGCCGACCGGCGCGTGAAGCTCGCCGCGCCCACGCCCGAGGGGACGAAGGTCGCGCGCAGCCTGCGCGAGTCCCTGAACTTCGCCCGCGAGCCGCTCGCGGAACTGTCGCGGGAGGAGCGGCTGTCGCTGCGGGGGCTGTTGCGGCGGATGCTGGGTGAGGACTCCTCGGAGGGGTAACTCGCGCTTCGAGTACGAGAGTTCGTGCACCCCTTCGTATACGAGAGTTCGTGTACGGGAGTTACGTGCACCACCACAGGAAGCGGTCGCAGGTCTCTGTGGGCGTGGGCTTCGGGGTGGGCTTCGGCTTCGATGTGGTCGGCGGGGGCGCGGGGCGCGTCGTGGCGGGGGTGGTGCTCCCCGGGGACGTCGTGGCGGGGTCGGCGGGGCCGTCACCGCCCGGCTCCTCCGTCTCCGCTCCGCCCTTCGCGCTCTTGTCCTTCGCCTTGCCCTTGCCCTTGTCCTTGAGCCTGTCCTCGTCCGTGTTCTTCGCGTCCTCGACCTGGGTCCCGGGGACCGACGACGAGGGGCGCACGGGCGTGGTGGGGGCCGTGGGCGACGAGGGTGCGGCGTCCGTGCCCTCCGGCACGTCGGCCGAGGGCTCCGCGTCCGGCTCCGACGCCGCCTTCGGATCCTCGGACGGGCCTTCCGTGGCGAGTTCGGCGAGGCTCAGGCCGCCCGCCGCGAGGGCCAGGCCCGCGGTGGCGAGCAGGATCTTGTGACGGCGACGCCGGTGGGCCCTGCGCCGCCGGTCCCGCCCCCGGTCCCGCCCCCGGCCCCGTGCGCGCGGCGCCTCGTCCGCGTACGGGTCCTCGGCGCCCTCCGGCTCCACCCGCGCGGCGACCGACTCCGCGTACTCACGGCAGGCTTCCGCCGGGGTTCCGCACCCCGGGCAGGTGAGGGCGCCGTTGAGGTGCCTGCGGCACGGGTGGCAGTAGTCCATGAGGCTTGGAGGCTAGGTGGCGCGGTGGTCACAGAGGTAGGTGTGGCTGTGAATGTTGTGTGGGGAAGCGGGGGTTCCGGGGCGCTTTCCCTTTCCCCAGTCCCGCCCCTTCCTGAAACCGCCGACTCCGTCGGCCCTGGGGCACCCTGATCGCCGCTGACGCGGCTCGTCCTCAAGCGCCGGACGGGCTATCCCTATGGGCGGGTGGGCCGGCGCTTGAGGACGAGGCCGTCCAGGCCGGTCGGGGGTCTAAGCGGTTGGGGTGAAGTTTGCTGCTGATCCCTGGGCACAGGTTCGTTGACGGGGCAGGGCCTGGTCCACTGCAGTGCCGATGCCGTCGAGGCCGGTGTGGGCGTGGCGGGTGCTCTCGTACTCGGATGGGCCCCAGACGGGTTCGATGTCGTCGATTTCGGGGCTGCCGGGGCCCCGGCAGCGCTGGCGCCAAGCGGAGCGGACGGACTCCGGTGTACGTCCGCTCTGGCGTTCCGTCCGGGCCGTGGGCTACCAGTCGGTGTCAGGGATGGCTTCGAGCTGGAACAACTGGTTGTCGACGTCCTTGTGGGGCCACTGGAGAATGCGGGCGCCGTCGCCCGTGGACCCGCCCGCCACGTCCAGGTACTGGCCGCTGTGCTTGACCAGGATCCGGAATGCGCCGTCGGGCTGGGGCTCGAAGCGGAACTTCTCGTTGTCGGTGCCGATCTGCTTCCACTGGATGAGACCGGCCCCCTCCTTCTTCGAGACGTCCTCGATGCCCAGGGTCTTGCCGCTGTGCTTGGCGACGATGCGGTAGTAGCCGTCGTCCGTCGGTTCCAGGGTGAACTTCTCGTTGCTGTTGTGCCCCCGCTCGAACTGGATCACATGGGCCCCGTTAGCGGTGGACGCCTCGCCCACGCACACGACCAGGCCGCTGTGCTTGGCGATGATCCGTGTACGGGTCGGGATCTCAGTGGACTGCGCATCACTCGGCATACGAATGCACTCTCCTTTACGACGCATCACGGCACACGACGGCGAAGCCCTTATCGAAGGGGCGCCGCCACCTCACTGCGGCAGGACGCTAGGACCCGCCGGCCACACCGGCCAGAGCACCCTTACGGCCATGGCCGATACCCGCTTCCCTTCCGCGGCCGCGCCCCGAACTGAGCGCGTTCATACACCCACTACGTCGACACAATTCCGAGAGGGATCAGCAGCAGACTTGCCCGAGGCCGCTTAGGGGCGAAGCCCCAGGAAGGGCGCCCCCGAAGGGAAGGGGGGGTCACACCCGGCCCAGTTCTCCGCGCAACCGCCGCGCCCTCAGCACCAGTTCGAGCTCGAAGCGGCGGTCCGGGTCGTCCACCTCGTCGCCCCAGAGCTCGCGGATCTGGCGCAGGCGGTAGCGCACCGTCTGGGGGTGGACGCCCAGGCGGGCCGCCACCTCGGGGGCGCCGCCGCGGGTCTCCAGCCAGGCGAGCAGGGTCTCGGCCAGGCGGCGGCCGTGGGCGGGGCCGCAGTGGGTGAGGGGGGCGAGGCAGCGGCGGGCCAGGTCCTCGATGAGCTCCTCGGGCTGGAGCAGGACGAGGGCTTCCGTGTGCTCGGTGCAGTGCAGGACCTCGCCCGACGGCAGCAGCCCCCGCTCCATCAGGCGGACCGCGGCCTGGGCCCAGCGCAGCGACTTGGCCGCGTCGGCGAGCGGCACCGGCGGGCCGATCGCGCCCGACCAGCCCGCCATCGCCCGGCGCAGCAGTTCGGGGCGGCCCGCCGCCTCGGGCTCGGGCACGACCATGCGGGGCTGTTCCGTCTCCATGTCCAGGAGGACGCCCTCGCCGACGGCGGGGGCGACGGACTCGCGCGCGGGGCGCAACAGGACGCCGACGGCGACCCGTTCGGGCAGCGTCCAGCCGACCCGCGCGGCCCGCTCGACGAGGGAGTTCGAGTTCTCCGCCGGGGTGGCGCGGGTGGTGCGGGCGGTGCGGCTGTAGTCGGCTCGGGGGGCGACGGCGTCCCGTACCGCCTCCGGGCCCCGCTCGGCCAGGAGCAGCTCCATCAACTTCCGCTGCAGCCGCAGCCGTTCGCCCGCCTGCCGGGCCGCCGCCTCGGCGTAGCCGCGTACGGACTGGTCGACCAGGCCGTCGAGGTACTCGAAGCCGGACTCGGCGAGCTCGTACATCGCGGGCGGCGGGATCTCTATCTCCTGGCCGATCTCGGCGAGGCGCCGCCAGGCCAGGCGCACGCCGAGCCGGTAGATCGCCTGGAGCGAGTCGAGGCTGCGGCCGTGCAGCCCCTCGCCGCGGCCGAACTCCTGGAAGACCTCCGGGTGGTAGCGGGGGCGGCCCTCGGCGGAGGCGAGCTGCTGGACGAAGCCCTCCAGGGCGCGCCGTATCCCGATGAGCGCCATCGGCTCGCCGGAGTCGTCGAGGACGACGGGGAGGCCGGGGTACTCGGCGCGGATCTCCCGGAGGATGTCCTGGGCGAGCGCGGGCACCTCCTCCAGGGCGAGCGCCGCGAACCGCCGTACCAGGCGGGGCGGTACGTCACGCCAGGCGGAGCGGGCGGGCAGGCCGCCGCCCGGGACCCGCCCGGGGTGCGATACGGAAGGCATGCTTTCGGTCGTTTGAGTCGCTTGGGTCTCGGAGACGGCCATGGGCACCACTCACTGTCCGCGCGGCGGGGTCTCGTAGTGCACCAGTGGGGTGTTGGGCTGGTCAGGCGTGGCGTTGAGCGCGGCGACGATGCCGAGGGCGGCGCCCACGGCGAGGGCCGCGCCGAGGGCGGCGGTCAGTGTGGCGGCGAGCAGTCTGTGCATCGCAGGGTCAGCCTCTCTGCTGGAGGTCCGTCCCCACCCTGGTCACACGGAACCCGGGGGCCGCACAAGCCCTTGTCCCATGGGTCCCGCTCTTTGGCTCACCGGCCCCGCCCGGCAAGTGCCCAGTGTCGACAACGCATTGACACTCCGTCAAGGGTGCGCATACGGTTCGCGGCCGATACGGCTCAGTAACACTTCTCCGAACAGAGGTGCCCTGATGCGCCGCACAGCCTCCCCGCTTTCCTTGATCCTCACAGGTCTTGGGGTCTTCCTCCTCGTGCTGGCCGCGATGCTGGCCTGGTACGTGGAGCCGCACGCCAAGCGCACCCCGATCAACATCGACGTGACCACCGTCTTCAAGGGCAAGGGCAGCTACTTCGACACCGAGAAGATCAAGACCGTACACAATCAGAACCTCACCGTGACCCGGCAGGTCAGGGGCGATGTGAAGGACAGCGACAAGAGCGGGAAGGCCGTCTGGGACGTCTCCACGTCGGTCGACCCGGACAAGTCGCTGCCCGCCGCCGACCCGCACGACTCGCTGCAGTGGACCCTGGAGCGCTGGGTCACCGACCGGAAGACCAACGCGCCGGTGCACTGCTGCGGCGAGGAGCCGTACTTCGAGGGCGAGGCGTACCTGAAGTTCCCCTTCGACGTGGAGAAGCGCTCCTACCGCTGGTGGGACAACACCCTCGGCGCGACGGTGCCGTTGACGTACCGCGGCAAGAAGAAGATCCAGGGGTACGAGGGCCTGCGCTTCACCGCGACCGTGAAGGCCACCAAGACGGGCACCCGGCAGGTGCCGGGCCGCATGGTCGGGCTGAAGAAGAGCCAGGTGATCGCGGACGAGTACTACGCCAACCACGGCATCGAGCTCGTCGCCGACCAGCGCACGGGCCGGATCATCTACGCCGCGATCGGGCCCCGCAAGACGCTGCGCGCACCCGGCTCGAAGAAGGACTCCACGGTGCTGCTCGACAGCGAGCGGATCGCGTTCACGCCGAAGACGCAGCGGGACCAGGTCGACCTCGCCGACACCGACAGCACGAAGCTCAAGCTGGTCGGCACGACGCTGCCCATCGGGGCGGGCGCCCTGGGGCTGCTCCTGACCGTCGCGGGCCTCGTCCTCGTCGTGCGGGGGCGGCCCGAGCGCAGCGGTGACGGGGGTGGCGGACGGCACCGGGAGGGGGCGGAGCCGGGGAGTCCGAATCCTGATACGTCCCCAACCGCCCTGCAACACACCACGATGTGATGAGACGTCAGCTCGAACAAGCCCGGAAATTGTCATCTCCGTGAGTAGCCGCGCCCTGCCGCGCGGCGAAAACTGTCCAACCCCACCCACGCACAGTCCCCGCACAGCCACAGCACGGTACCTCCGCAACAGTCCCCCGCAGTTCCGCAGTCCGGCAGTACCGCAGTCCGGCAGTACCGAGTTCGGCAGTCCCGCTATTCCGCAGTCCCGCTCGTTCCGCGCGACGCACCACCGCCCGATCCCCCCACGCACCACCCGCCCGACCCCCCACAGTTCCGCACCCTGAGACGAGTTGGAGCACGCATGCCCCAGCACGTACCTTCCTCGCTGCGCGACACGTCCCCTCGGGTCGCACAGCACCCTCCGGCGCGTCCCCCACATCCGCGCCGGATCGTTTTTCTCGCCCGCCGCGACCTCGGCAACCCGGCCGCGGGCGGCTCCGAGCTCCTCGTCGACCAGCTCGCCGGCGGGCTTACTCAACTCGGCCATCAAGTAACGCTGTTGTGCGGTGGTCCCGCCGCCTACCGCGACTACCGCGTCGTCTCGGCGGGCGGCGACTCCGGGCACTATCTGCGCGCCCGGTCCGCCTTCGCCCGCCAGGTCGGCGACTGCGACCTGCTGGTCGAGGTCTGCAACGGCATGCCGTACCTGGCGCCGCTCTGGCACCGGGGGCCCACCCTGTGCCTGGTCAACCACGTCCACACCGACCTCTGGGGCATGCGCTTCCAGGGGCCGCTCGCCCCGGCGGCCCGGCTCGGCCGCAAGCTGGAGCACTGGGCGCTGTCCGGCGCGCAGCGCGACAACCTCCTGGTCGCCGTGTCCCCCTCCACGGCAACCGCCCTGCGGGACCTGGGAGTCGAGCGGGAACGTATCCGCATCGTCCACAACGGCGTCGAGGAGCCGGGCCCGCTGCACCCCCGCTCGGACGAGCCCCTGTTCCTCGCGATGGGGCGGCTCGTCGAGTACAAGCGCATCGACCTGCTGCTGCGCCTGTGGGAGCGCGTCAGACCCGTCACGGGCGGCCGCCTGGTGATCGTGGGAGACGGCCCCGAGCGCGGGCGGCTCGAACAACTCGCCGGTCCCGGCGTGGAGTTCAGAGGCCATGTCCCGGAGGCGGAGAAGCACCGGCTGCTGTGTGAGGCGTGGCTGCTGCTGCACCCCTCGGCGGTGGAGGGCTGGGGCCTGGTGGTCACGGAGGCGGCGGCCCGGGCGACGCCCACGATCGGCTTCGACGTGCCGGGCCTGCGGGACTCCGTCGAGGACGGCGTGACCGGTCTCCTCGCCCGCGGCGAGAGCTCCTTCGCCGCGGCCTGGTGCACGCTGGCGCTCAGCACGGAGCGCAGAGAGAACTTCGGCAAGGCGGCCTGCGAACACGCGGCCCGCTTCCGCTGGGCGCACACCGTACGGCAGTTCAGGGCGGCGGCGGTGGAGGCGGTGGAGCGCCACGAGGCGGCCGCCGCCGGGCCTGAGGCCGAGCGAGGGCGCGGGCGTCGCGGGCGGGGCACGGACGCAGCCGCCACCGCCGTGGGCAGGCGTCCCGCTCTGTGGGGCCCGCCCCACAGAGAGCCCACGTCGCCGGGCGTGCAGGGCTCGAAGCCCAGCCGGCCGAAGGCTGGGCAGCCCCCGTCGCCGGGTGCGCATGACGCACAGTCCGGCCGGCCGGAGGCCGGGGCGCCCGAAGCCGATTCCCCAGGCGGGAGCCGCCAACCGTGAAAGACCCTTCCCTGCGCCGCTCCGTCACCCTCTTCCGGGCCTTCCTGCGGGAACAGCAGGAGCCCGAGCGGTGCTATTCGCTCCTGGCCCGGGACGCCGCCGACCAGGTCGAGGCGTACGGCGGCCGGGTCGCGGACCGGGTCGTCGTCGACGTGGGCGGCGGGGGCGGCTACTTCACGCAGGAGTTCCGGCGGCGCGGCGCCCAGGCGTTCCTGTTCGAGCCGGACCTGGCCGAGCTGGGCGCCGCCGGTCAGAAGCCGCCGGACGGGGCGGTCGTCGCGGACGGCTATCTGCTGCCCCTGGGGGACGGCGTCGCCGACGTCGCCTTCTCCTCCAACGTGCTGGAGCACGTCTGTGACCCGCAGACCTTCCTGAGCGAGCTGGTGCGGGTCACCCGGCCCGGCGGGCTCATCTATGTCTCGTTCACCAACTGGCTGTCGCCCTGGGGCGGTCACGAGTGGGCGCCCTGGCACTATCTGGGCGCCGACCGGGCCCGGCTGCGCTACGAGAAGCGCACCGGACGGCCGGCCAAGCACACCCTCGGCGAGAACCTCTTCGCCCATCACGTCGGGCACACCCTGCGACAGGTGCGGGCCCGCGACGACGTGCGCGTCGTGGCGGCCCGCTCCCGCTACTGGCCGTTCCTGGCCGGTGCCGTCACCAAGGTGCCCGGCGTCCGTGAGTTCGCCACCTGGAACCTCCTCCTCATCCTCCGGCGGTATCCATGACCAGCACGGTGCAGGCACCACCCCCAGCTCCGGCACGGCCCACGGCGCCCGCCCCCGAGCCCCCGCACGGCCCGCGGTCGCGGCGCTGGCTCGCCGGGTTCTGGGCCGTGGTGTTCGTGGCGTTCCTCGCGGTCCATCCGGGCCGGATGACGTTCGACACCAAGCTGGGCGTGGCGCTCGACCCGTGGCAGTTCCTGTCCGATCTCGGGCAGTTGTGGCACGACCGGGGCGGCTTCGGCGGGATCCAGGACCAGTACGTCGGCTACGTCTTCCCGATGCTGCCGTTCTACGGGCTCGCGAAGGCCGTGCACCTGCCGGTCTGGCTGGCCGAGCGGCTCTGGTTCTCGCTGATCGTCTCGGTCGCGTTCTGGGGCGCCCTGCGCCTGGCCGAGCGGCTGCGGATCGGCAGCTCCGCGTCCCGGCTGCTCGGCGCCGTCGTGTACGCGCTGTGGCCGGTGTTCACCGTCGTGGTCGGCTCGACGTCGGCGGCGGCGCTGCCCGGCGCGTTCCTGCCGTGGGTGCTCCTCCCGCTCACCAACGACCGGGTGAGCGCCCGGACGGCGGCGCTGCGCTCGGCGCTGCTCATCCCGTTCATGGGCGGCGTGAACGCGGCGGCCACACTGGCCTCGCTGCTGCCCGTGGGGCTCTATCTCCTGTCGCGGCCGAACGGTCCCCGTAAGCGCAGGCTCATCCTGTGGTGGGTGCCGGGCGTCATCCTGGCCACCGCGTGGTGGGTGGTGCCGCTGCTGATGCTCGGCATGTATGGGGAGAACTTCCTTCCCTACGTGGAGACTTCGGCGACCACGACCGGCACGATGTCGGCGACCGAGTCGCTGCGCGGCGCCGGGAACTGGGTGGCGTATCTGCACTTCGGCGAGGCGTGGCTGCCCGCCGGGTGGACCGTCGCGAGCGCCGTGGTCACCATCGTCTGCTCCGGGTTCGCGGCCGCGCTCGGCCTCGCCGGGCTTGCCCGCCGCGACCTGCCCGAGCGGCGCTGGCTGGTGCTCACCGTCCTCTCCGTCGTCCTGATCACGCTCGCCGGGTACGGCGGGGCGTTCGGGGCGCCGTTCCACGGGACGGTGCAGGGCTGGCTGAACGGCTGGCTGGTGCCGTTCCGCAACATCTACAAGTTCCAGACGGGGCTCGCGCTCGCCCTTGCCTTCGGCCTCGCGCACCTCGTGGGCATCGCCGCGCAGACGCGCGGGGCGCGCCGGGTGCGGGGGCGGCGTTACGCGCCGCTGATCGCCGCCGTCCTGGTGCTTCCGGGGCTCGCCTGGCCGTATCTCAACGGGTCGGCCCTGCAGCCGGGTTCGTTCCAGAAGCTGCCCACGTACTGGCAGACGACCGCCGACTGGCTGGAGAAGTACTCGCCGGACTCGCGCGCCCTCGTCGTGCCCGCCACCGCGCACGGCATCTACACCTGGGGCTCCACCATCGACCAGCCCCTCGACGTCCTCGCCGACTCCCGCTGGGCGCAGCGCGACTACGTCCCCTTCGGCACCGCGGGCAACCGGCGGGCCATGGACGCGGTCGAGCAGGCCCTGATGACGGGCGGCCAAGTCCCGGGCCTGCGGGACTACTTGTCGCGCGCGGGGCTCCACTACGTCGTGGTGCGCAACGACCTCGACCCGGACCAGGTCGGGAACGTGCCGACGTCGACGGTGAAGCGGACCCTGGAGGAGTCCGGCTACAAGCGGGTCACCGGCTTCGGCCCCACCGAGACCGGCGGGATCATCCCGAACGACACACCCGTGCAGGTCGAGGGCCTCTACCCGCGCCAGCGCGCCGTCGAGATCTACGCCCCGGACTCCGGCGCCCAGCGCCCCGGGCAGGCGGGCCTCAAGCCCGTCTCCAACACGGCGGTGGTCAGCGGCGGCCCCGAGTCGCTGCTCCCGCTCTCCGCCGACCCCGAACTCCGCGACCGGCCCACGGTGTTGACGGGCGACAACCACCCGGGCCTCGGCAAGGCCGGGCTGCAGACGGTCGGGGACGGGCTGCGCCGCGCCGACACCCGCTTCGGCCTGGTCAACACCAACACCTCGTACCCGTACACGCGCGACGAGCGCAACGCGAGCGACGCCGAGCAGGACGCGGGCAAGAAGCCGCACCAGATCCTGCCGACGAAGGGCCAGGAGCACCAGACGGTGGCCCAGCTGCGCGGCGCCCGCTCGGTGACCGCGTCCAGCTACGGGAGCTGGCTGTTCCATCTGCCGCAGTACGACCCGGTGAACGCCTTCGACGGCAACCCGGACACCGCGTGGACCGAGGGCACCCCGAGCCACCCCGAGGGCCAGTGGCTCCGGGCCGAGTTCACGAAGAAGACCGCGATCCCGTCCTCCTTCAAGGTCACACCGCTCCCCCAGGAAGGCGTGCGGCCCGCGCCGACCAAGGTGAAGGTGGAGACGGAGCAGGGCAGCGTCGTCAGCGACCTCCAGCCCAACGGGATGGCGCAGCGCATCAATGCCAAGGCGGGCGCGTCGAGTTGGGTGAAGATCACCATTCTGGACGTGCAGTCGGGCAAGTCCGGGCTGACCGGCGCCGGGTTCGCGGAGATCTCCATCCCGAAGGTGCAGATCACCAAGCTGCTGCGGATGCCGACGGACACGGAGCCCACGGACGAGCGCGAGCCCACCACCGAGGCCGCCGCGACCACATACTCCATGCACCGCTCCGCCGACCCCAGCGGCCTGTCCCCCGTCACCGCCGAAGCGGGCCTGCACCGGCGCTTCTCGACGCCGGCCGAGGGCACGTACCAGATGAAGGCGAGCGCCGTCGCGGTGCCCGGCGAGGAGCTCGACGAGCTGCTCTACAAGGTGGCGCCCGACCAGGAGCAGCAGATCGTGGCGAGTGCCGACTCCACGTCGTCGCTCGGCACCGGCCTCTCCCCGCGCAACCTCACGGACGGCGATCTGACGACGGCGTGGATCGCCGGGGACCGGCCGGTCATCCATCTGAAGTGGCCGGGCAAGCAGCCGGTCGGCGAGGTCGTGCTCCCGGCGGCGGGCGGTCTGTCCACGCGCCCCGAGGAGATCCAGATCAGCACGCCGGACGGGGACGCCACCGTCGGCGTCGACCAGAACGGCGTCGCGCGCTTCGACCCGATCACCACCGACCGCATGACCATCACCGTCACGAAGAAGGCGCACCTGACCGTCCACAACCCGGTGGCCGACGACGACCTGCAGCTCCCGGTGGGCCTCACCGAGGTGTACATCCCGGCGCTCGACAAGTACCGCACCGAGCAGCCCTCCCCCAAGCGCACCTTTGAACTCCCGTGCGGCCAGGGCCCGGTGGTCGCCATCGACGGCAAGCTGTACGAGACCAGCGCCAAGGGCACCGTCCGCGACCTCGTGGACCGGCGGCCCGTCGACGTGACGCTCTGCCAGCGGGGCAAGGAGAGGCCCGAGGTGACGCTCGGCTCGGGCGGGCACAGCGTGGAGGCGGGCGACGCGGGTCCGCTCGCGCTCACCGGCGCCGAGCTCACCCGGGGCACCCCGGGCGCCCTCGACACCACCAAGCGCACCCTGACCGTCAAGGACTGGCTGGGCGACCGCCGCACGGTGGAGGTCGGCTCGGGCGCGGCCTCGTACCTGACGACGTACGAGAACGTGAACGACGGCTGGAAGGCGACCCTCAACGGCAAGGAGCTGACCTCGCTGCGGCTCGACGGCTGGCAGCAGGGCTGGCTGGTGCCGCAGGGCGCGGGCGGCACGATCAAGCTCAGCTACGAGCCCGCGGACACCTATGAGGCCGGGCTCTTCGGCGGCGCGGCGGGCGTGCTGCTGCTCGCCGTCGCGGTGTTCGTCCTGTGGCGGCGGCGCGAGCCGGGCGAGGACGAGACCGCCCCGGCGCCGCCCGGACCCGGCCTCGTGCTCGGCACGGTGGCGCTGACGCTGGTGGGCGCCGTGATCGCGGGCCTGTTCGCGCTGCTCGTGCCGGTGCTCGCCGTCGTCGCGTGGAAGCGGCACCGGCTGCTCGTGCCGCTCGCGTTCCTCGCCATGGCGGCGGCGGGCGTGGTCGCGGCGACGGGCGCCGGGGAGCCGTCGGGGGCGGACGCGGGCGCCTTCTCACCCGCCGCCCAACTCCTCGCGCTCATCGCGGTGTTCGCGGCGCTGGTGACGGTGCGGGACGAGGAGCCCTGGGGGCGTCCGGCCGCCGAGGGCGAGCGGGCCGGGTCGGACCCGTCGACGGCGACGCCGCCGTTGGGTACACCGGGAGCACCGGGGAACCCGAACCCGTACACGCCCTATGTCTCCGGGCCGACCCTCGCCGCGCGCGGACCGTCCGCCGGGCAGCCGGAGCCGGACCCGCCGACCAGGCCGCTGCCGCAGCGGCGGCCCAAGTTCAAGGCGACGCCGCCGGAGCCGGCTTCACCTCCGGCCGAGACGCCGCCCGAAGCATCACCGCCCCCGGGGGAAGGCAACCGCACATGACCGCTCTGGAACACCCCGCACGACGCGCCGACGAACCCGGCCGGCCCCCGGAGCGCATCCCGTTCCCCGTGGTCGACGAGGTCGCACGGCACTGCCTCCAGGAGGAGGAGCCGGAGACGGTGCACATCGAGGTGCACCTGCCCGGCGTCCCCGAACCGGCCCGCCTGAAGGCCGCGTTCGGCCAGGCGCTGCGGCGCCACCCGCGCATCCTGATGCGGGAGGCACGGGGCCCCTGGTACCGGCGGCGCTACGAGTGGGAGCTCACCGACGGGCCGGACGTGGAGGTGGTGACGTACCCGGCGGCGGAGCGGGACGCCCTGAAGCGGGCCAGGGAGCGGTCGCTCACCGAGGCCCCGCCGCTGACGTCGTCCCCGCCGATCCGCCTCGAGGTGGTCACCCCGGACGCGGACACCACGGTGCGGGACACCGCCGAGAAGTCCGGCGCCGTCCTCTTCCTCACCATCAACCACACCGCTCTCGACGGCCCCGCCTGCCTGCGGGTCCTCGCCACCGCCGCCGAGCTGTACGGCGGCCGCGACAACTCCCCGGCCGCTGCCCCCGTCCGTGCGGCGGCGGCAGCGGCCGACCAGCAGAAGGAGGAGCAGCCGGACGCCCCCTCCTCCCCCTGGGCCCCGCCCGCCCGCGTCGCCCACGGCACCCCGGCGCCCTCCCCCGGCAACGGCATGCTGGTGGCCGAACTCCCGGTCCCCAAGCGGCCGAAGGGCTCGGCGTTCACCGTCAACGACCAGCTCATGGTGGCGACGGCCCTGATGATCACGCACTGGAACCGGGAGCACGGCGAGAAGCCGCGCCCGCTGCGCATCACCATGCCCGTCGACGACCGCCCCCGCGACGAGACCATGCCCATCGGGAACGGCACGCGGCTCGTCGAAGTCCCTTTCAGCGCCGACGAGTTGAACGGCAAGGAGTGGACTCCGGCGGAGATCCGCGCGCTCCTCACCCGCACCTCGGGCCGCACCCGCGCCCTCAAGTCCCTGGCCCGCCCGCAGCTCGGCCACGGCGCGGCGCTGCTCACCGCGCCCGTCGTCCCGGTGGGCCTGCGCGCCGCCGTCACCCGCGGCCTGCGCAGGGCCGCCGCGCCCTGGACGTCCACGACGCTGCTCAGCAACATCGGCCGCGTCCCCTACGCCCTCGACTTCGGGGACGCCGGGCGCGCACACGCCGTGTGGTTCTCCGCGCCCGCCCGGATGCCGCGCGGCCTCACCGTGACGACGGCGTCCACGGCGGGCCGGCTGCACCTCGCCCTGCGCTGGTCCAGGACCCTGCTCAGCCACGGCGACGGCGCCCATCTGCGCGACCTCTTCGAGCACTACTCCCACGCCACGGAGGAGACGGCATCCCGATGAGTACCGCGCCTTCGGCGCCCACCGCGCCCACCTCGACCAGCGCGGACCGGCGCCCGCCGAGCCTGCGCGACTTCTACGAGAACCCGGCCGTGCCGGTGGCCTCCGGCGACGCCCGCAGCCTGCGCCAGGCACGGCTGCTCGCCGCCGCGCTCGGCCCCGCCACCGGGCCCACCGGTCCCGCCGTGGTCCTCGACATCGGCTGCGGCGACGGCCGGGCCGCGCGGACCGCGGCGCCGCTGCTCGCCGGGCACCGTGTCGTCGGCGTCGACTGGTCGCAGGACGCCCTGCGGCGGGCCCAGGCCCACCTCCCGTACGCGATCAGGGGTGAACTCACCGACGGCGGGCTGCCGTTCGCCGACGGGGCCGCCGACGCCGTGCTCTTCAGCGAGGTCATCGAGCATCTCGTCGACCCGGACAGCGCCCTGGACGAGCTGCGCCGGGTCCTGCGGCCGGGAGGCCATCTGATGCTGTCCACGCCGAACCTGGCGGCCTGGTACAACCGGGGGCTGCTGCTCGCGGGCGTCCAGCCGGTGTTCTCCGAGGTCAGCCTGCGCGGCATCCACGGCCGCCCCGGCAGCGAGGTCGTGGGACACCTGCGCCTCTACACCGCCCGCGCGCTCAGGGAGTTCGTGGCCGCGTCCGGCTTCGAGGTGGTGAAGGTCGCGGGCGCGCCCTTCCACGGCGTGCCACGCCCCCTTCGTGCCCTCGACAGACTGGCCTGCGCGGCGCCGAGCGCCGCCTCGATCCTGCTCCTGCACGCGCGGAGGACCTGAGCGATGTGGGTGGGTGTGGCCGCCGCGCTCCTCGCCAACCTCCTCTACAGCACCGGCTTCGTCCTGGAGAAGCGGGCCCTGACCGCGATGCCGTCGGTCAGCGTGCGCAACCCGGCGCGGCTGCTGCGCAACGTCCTCGGCAGCCCGCTGTGGATCGGCGGCTCGCTGGCGCTCGCGGCGGGCTTCGGCGCGCAGCTCGCCGTCTACCGGACGCTGCCGATCGCCGCGGCACAGGGCATCTTCGTCTCCGGTCTGGTGCTGCTCCTGCTGCTGTCCTCGGTGCTGCTCGGGGAGCGCACGTCGGGGCGCGAGCGGTACGCGGTGGCGGCGATCCTGGTGGCGCTGCTGATGGTGGTCCTCTCCCTCAAGGAGGGCTCGGACACGGTGAGCCACAGCGCGCCCGTGCCGCTGGTCCTCACCGTGTGCCTGCCGTCGCTCGCGGCGGGCGTCTGGCTGTACGGCAACGCGGAGCGGCGCTCCCGGCACCGGCACCGGCTGCCCACGACGGGCGTCGAGTACGGCGTGGCGGTGGGCCTGCTGTACGGGGTCAGCTCCCTCGCCATCAAGGGCGTCTCCAGCTATCTGACGACGGACGACCTGGGCTCGGCGGTCGGCCAGCTCTTCCGCTCCCCGTACCCCTATCTCCTCCTGTTCACCGGCGCGTTCGGCCTCGTCATGTCGCAGGCCGCGCTGCAGCGGTGCCGGGCGTCCCTGATCGTGCCGGTGTGCACGACGGTCACGTCGCTGTTCACGGCGGTCCTGGGGACGCTGGCCTTCGGCGAGGCACTGCCGCACGAACCGGTCCGGCTGGCCCTGCGCATCGGCGGCACGGCACTGGCGGTGTCGGTGCTCCTGGCCATGCCCAAGCACGACGCACCACCCGCCACCCCCCAACCCCCCACGACTCCGAAGGAGTTGACGTCCGGATGAACCCCGACGACCCGCTGCTGAAGATCCTGGCGTGCCCCCTCGACAAGGGCCCGCTGCACCTCCTCACCCCCGAGGACGTCCTCTACAACCCGCGCCTGCACCGCCGTTACCCGATCGTCGACGGCATACCGCAGCTGCTTCCCTCCTCGGGTGAACAGGTCCCCGAGGAGGAACACGAGCAGCTCGTGAAGCGGATCTCCCCATGACGGCAAGTGACCCGAGCCCCCACAAGACCCTCGCCGCCCGCCTCGCCCCGCACCTCCCGGCCCGGATCGTCGCCTCGCTCGCCCGCCTCGTCTACCCGCGCTTCGAACCGGAGCTGGCCCGCCTCGCCGACCTGTGCCCGCCCGGCTGCGCCACGGCGGTGGACGTCGGCGGCTGGTACGGCCCCTGGTCGCGCCGCCTCGCCGCACGCGCGCACCGCGTGGTGACGGTCGAACCGGTGCCGCACCTCGCCCGCCTCCTCGCGGACAGCACACCCCGCAACGTCCGCGTCATCCAGGCGGCGGCCACCGACCACCCGGGCACGGCCCGCCTGTGGCTGCCCACGGGAGACCGCGGCGACCGCGGCGTCTCCTCCCTGATCCGCCGCGACATCCACGGAGCGGCCCTCGACGTCCCCTGCCTCACCCTCGACGGACTCGGCCTGCGCGACGTCGACTTCATCAAGATCGACGTGGACGGCAACGAACTCCCCGTCCTGCACGGCGCGGAGGGCATCCTCTCCCGGGACCGCCCGGCGCTCTTCGTGGAGCTGGAGTCCCGTATCCAGCCCATCGCCCCGATCGTCGAGCACCTCACCGGCCACCACGGCTACGAGGGCTGGGTCCTGCCCCACGACACCTGGCTCCCCCTCACCGCGTTCGACCTGGAAGCACACCAGTCGGACACGTCGCACGTGGTCACCCAGGGCCTGCTGCGCCGCGTCCTGACCCCCCGCCATCCGCGGTACGTCAACTCGGTGCTGTTCCTGCCGCACGGCCGCAGACCCGGCGAGCGCGCGGTGCGCAACCATGGAGCCCATGCCCGCTAGCCCTGGTTCCCGCCCCGACCCCGCGAAGTCGACCCCCTTCACGCCGCTCTCCTTCCAGCTGGTCCTGCTGCGCCGCATGGCCGACCACAACCCGGACCTGGTCGAGGCCGCCCGCCACCAACTGGGCGTGTCCATCACGGAGATGAGAGAGGCGAACGCCCGCTGGCAGGCGATGACCCGCTCTCCGAAAGCCCGCGGCGCGGCATCCCGCTACCGCTCGGTCCTCGGCCCCCCGTCCGACACGGTGCGCCGCCAGGTCGGCGATCTGTCCTGCGAGGCGCTGCTGTGGCCGGTGCCGCTCTGGCCGGACCTGCGCTTCGAGATCCTCCTGGCGCCGAACGGGGCGGTGTGGAACGAGTGGCTGGTACGGGCGCCGGGCGCCCCGCCTCCCGCCCTGCGCACCCTGGCCGACCTCGCGCCCTGGTCGTGCACGGTGGACGAGGTGGCCCGCGCGTTCGCCCCCGCCCGCCCCATGGAGGGCACGGCTCCCACGCGGTGGGGGCTGGCCTTCTCGGGGACGGACGAGGACGGTCAAGTCCGCTCGTGCGTCGCGGAGTTCACCTGGGGACTGCTGCAACGGGTCGCGTTGCGCGACTAGCCGCGCAGGAAGGTGCGTACGCCCTGGGACACTCCGTCGTCGCCCAGCAGGTCGTTGTGCTTGAGGCAGCCCGCGGCGTTGTTGGCGGCGCCGTCCAGCGGGACGCTGTCGTCCGGGTTGATGACCTCGTCGCAGTTGGACCACCAGGTCGCGTACGCCACGCCGCCGGGCGTCTCGTCGCCCTCGGCGAGCCCGTCCTGGACGTACGAGCCGGGCGTCATGTCCCGGCACGCCTGCGACCAGGCGGCGCAGGCCCACGCCGTGCTGGTGCCGTGGTTGGGCCCGGCGAGCGAGGCCCAGTGGGCGACGGTGCCGGTGCCGCCGTCGTACTTGACGTACCAGCGGGTGACGAGGCTCCCGAAGGAGTGGGCGACGACGTCGACCTTGGTGGCGCCGGTCTTGGCGCGCACCTCGTCGACATAGTCGGCGAACCGCCCGGACAGCGTCTCGTTCACGGACTGGCTGGTGTCGTAACCCCAGGAGTACAGCTCGTCGTCGGTGTACCCGTCGGCCTTGAAGTCGTCGCGCAGCGAGCCCCAGACGCCGGGGTCGGCGTTGTAGCCGTGGACGAAGATGACGGGGGTGTGCGCGGCGGCTTCGGGGGCCTTCGGCTGGGCGGTGGCCGTGGTGGCGGCGCCGAGGAGGAGGCAGGCCGCGAGGGTGGTGGCGCGGGCGAGGCGCCGGGATGTGGGGGACATAGGGAGAAGGGTGAGGCTTGGGGGGTGGGATGAACAGAGCCGTGCACGGCCGGTGTTGCCTCCGGCGGTTCCTTTCCCCCCTATCGGCCTGAACGGCCTCGTCCTCAATCGCCGGACGGGCTATCCCTAGCCGGTCCGGCGCTTGAGGACGAGCCGCGTCAGCGGATTCGGGAAGGGGCGGGACTGGCGAAAGGAGCCCCGCAGGGCCACCCCCACAACCCCCTCCCCCACCACCCGAAACGCCCCCGGGCACACACTCAGGAACAAGTTCGGCTCAACCAGCTCCACCTCCATCACACACAGCCCACCCTCCCCGTCCACCACATCAACCCGCGCGTACAACAACCCCTCACCCCCCGGAACCGCCCCCAACGCCCGCTCGGCAAGGGCGAGTTCACCCGCCGAAGGCACCCACGCCCGCCGCCCGGGATGCGCGACCTTCGCCGCGTCGTACGCCACCCCGGGAGCCAGCACCGCCCCCTTCCGCACCGCGTGCAGAAACCGCCCCCCGAAGAAGACGAGGGCCCGCTCCCCCGTCACATCGACCGCCCGGACGTAGGGCTGCACCATCGCGGTGAGCCCCTCGGCGTGCAGCCGCGCGACATGCCGCCGGGCAGCGTCACCGTCCCCGGCCCCGTAACGCGCCGCGTACCGCGCCCCGTTGCCCGACGTGGGCTTGACCACGAACTCCTTGAACTCCTCGAGCCCCTCGAACCCCTCCCCCACCGGGCCCACCGCCCCCTCCCCCAGCCCCACAAACCACGTAGGAACCGTAGGAACCCCACCCTCCGCCAACTCCCCCAAGTACCGCTTGTCGGCGTTCCACCGCACCACCTCCACCGGATTGGCGAGCCGGGTCGCCTCCCCGCACCGCTCCGCCCACGCCACGAACTCCTCGGGCCGCTCGCAGTAGTCCCAGGTGGAGCGGATGACCACGAGGTCGTACGCGGACCAGTCGACACCGGGGTCGTCCCAGTACGGCGCGTCCACCTCCGCCCCCGCCTCCCCCACCGCCGCGAGCAGCCCCGCCAGATCGGGGTCCACGCTGTACCCCTCGGTGGGCCGCATGGTGACCAGAGCAACCCGAGGCCGCCGATCCCCACCCCGATCCCGACCCCGATCTCGGCCCCGACCTCGATCCCGTACCGACAAAACCCTCGCCTCTCCCTGCGCAAGATGTGACACGTGAGGATGTTGAGGCGATCCAGAAACGCTCAACTACCGCACATTCAGGGTCAGTTCACATGGGCACACGGATTCATGGCCATGACCTCACCGCGCCTATGATGCCGCCCATGGCAAGCCACGGGGATCTCATAGCGGGCCGCTACCGCATCACAGCACGGCTGGGGAGAGGCGGCATGGGCACGGTCTGGCGTGCCCAGGACGAGCTGCTCGGCCGCGCCGTCGCGGTCAAGGAGCTGCACGTCGACGACGGGCTCTCGGCCGTCGACGCCCAGGTGCAGCGCGAGCGCGTGCTGCGCGAGGCCCGCACCGTGGCGCAGATCCGGCACCCCGGCATCCTGGTCCTGCACGACGTGGTGCAGCACGACGGGCAGCCCTGGCTGGTGATGGAGCTGATCAACGGCCGTTCGCTGGCCGACCGGATCACCGCCGAGGGCCCGCTGCCGCCCGCCGAGGCCGCCCGCATCGGCCTCGACCTGCTCGCCGCCCTGCGCGCCGCACACTCCGCCGGGGTGCTGCACCGCGACCTCAAGCCCGCGAACGTCCTGCTGGAGTCGGGCAGCGACCGCGTCGTCCTCTCCGACTTCGGCATCGCCCAGCTCGACGGGCAGACGACGCTCACCGCGACCGGGTCGTTCGTGGGCTCCCCCGAATACACGGCGCCGGAGCGGATGTCGGGGCGGCGCACCGGCCCCGAGTCCGATCTGTGGTCGCTCGGCGTGCTGTTGTGCGCGGCCGTCGAGGGCGAGTCGCCGTTCCACCGCGACTCGGTGGCGGGGGTGCTGCACGCCGTCGTGGTCGACGAGGTGCGGCTGCCGGAGTCGGCGGGGGCGCTGCTTCCCGTCGTACGGGGACTGCTGGAGCGGGACGCGGAGCGCAGGTTCGACACGGCGGAGGCGGAGCGGGCGCTGCAGTCGGCGCTGAGCGGGGGCGGAAACCCGAACGGGTATCCCGGAGCGGGCGGGGGGCGGTCGGCCCACGGTGAAGCCGCCACCGTCCCGCACACCCACGCCGCCCCGCACAGCCACGCCGCCCCGCCGCCTCCTCCGCCCGCCGCCACCCTCCGCCAGGAGAACGGCCCGGGCCGTCCAGGCACCCCCGGCGACCCGGGTGAGCCCGTGGTGCACGCCTCCGCCCGGGCCGCGAACCGGCGCGGGCGACGCGGCCGCCGCGCCCTCGTCATCGGTGTCACCGTCGCCGCGCTCGCGGCGGGCGGGGTCGGCGCCGGGGTGTGGGCGATGACCCGGGACGACACCAACTCCTCGGCGCAGTCGGCCGGTTCGGGCGGAGCGGCCGAGGAGGTGCGCGAGAAGGACGTGCCGACGCCGCACCCCAGCAAGAAGCAGAAGGACAAGAAGAAGGACAGGAAGACCTCGGCGCCGAAGCCCGACACCAGCGGGCCCGGCCGCAAGAAGGACGACGGGCCCAAGGTCCCCACCCGGGCCCCGAAGCCCGCGGAGTCCCCGGCCTCCGCCGGGTCGCCCAAGCCGACCACGCCGTCGGGCACGGGTTATCACACGGTCACGGACCCGACGGGCTTCTCCTTCAGCGCGCCGACCGGGTTCACCCGTACCCCCGAGGGCCCGCGCGTCTACTACTACTCGCCGGGCAAGGAGTTCCGCATCGGCGTCCACCCGCAGGAACAGGACCCCGCGGGCCCGTACGAGGTGATGCGCCAGGCCCACAAGGACGGCCCCTCCGACTATCCGGGCTATCGCGCCGCCTCGGTCACGAAGACCACCCACAACGGACACCCGGCGGCGCTCTGGGTGTTCACGTGGGACGGCAGCTCGACGGACGGCGGCCCGCGCACCACGTGGGACCTGAGCTGGGACGAGGGCGGAAAGATGTACGACCTGTGGGTGTCCGCGCCGACGGGGCAGCAGGCGACGGGCAAGCGCCACTTCGACAAGGCCGGCGGGTCCTTCAAGGCGGCCGCCGGGGGCTGAGCCGGGCCCTTTGCGGACCCCGTCGCGGGTCCGTTCACACACCCCGTCGCGGGCCCGCGGCCGCCGGTCGCGGCACGGGGCCGTATGGGTGGAAGAGGCAGGAGAGCCGGGGCAAGTCCACGGCCGGGCGGAACTGTGCGATTAAGCGATCAATTCCACAGTCCCCTGCCGAAAGGATCCCGTACCCATGTCCCGCACCCTCCTCTCCGCCCGGGCCGCCGCCTTCGTCGTGGCCGCCGCGCTCGCCTCGACGGTGGCCCTGCCCGCCGCCGCACACGCCGCCCCGGCCGCCCCGAAGGCGCCGGTCACGGCGCCCGCCGCAGCCGTCGCCGCCCCGGGTGACGACACCCCGATCGTCGCGGCGAACAGCACCGTCTCGCTCGGCCTCAACGCGGACCTGGGCATCCAGGGCAACGTCGGCCTGAAGATCGGCGGCGGCCGGATCGTCACCGCCGACCACCGCATCGTCGGCGGCACGGTGAACCTCACCGGCAAGATCTCCCTGAACGCGGGCGCCAAGGCCGCCACCATCTCCAACGTCAGCATCGACCTCGCCACCGGCAACGTACGCGGGTCGGTCAACGGCACGGTGATGGTGCTCGGCACCATCGACACCAGCTCCCTGCACGCGTACTCCAAGGAGGGCGAGCACCTCCTCCACCTCGACATCGGCCTCAGCGCCGACAACAACATCGTGCTGAACGCGGCCGCGGCGGCGCGGCTGAACGCGGCGCTCGGCGTCGACGTGCTGGTCGAGGGCGCCGTCCTCACCACCGGCTCGGTCGACGTCGGCCTGAACCTCGACGCCGCGCTGGCCGCGGACCTCGACGTCGACCTGAACGCCGCGATCGACGCGGGCATCGACGTGGACCTCGGCCTCAACGCGGACATCGACCTGGGCCTGAACCTGCTGGGGGGCATCCACCTTCTCTGACCCTTCCCCTCCCCAGCGGAACAGGCCCCCGCGGATCGCTCACGCGGGGGCCTGTCCCGTGCCCGGGATCACCTGGGCGCACCTCTCGCACCCTTCCGACGCGCTGGAGTTGAGGCAACCACCAGGGGCGCGCCACCCCACACATGCGAACAGGGGAGCAGTTGTTCCCCGGAACAGGTGGTCGTCGCCCCAGAGTTTGCGTGCGGCCCCTGTGATTGACGATGCTTACGGGGCGCAACCAACGGGCTGCAGACCGTAGTTGACGTTCCATCAAGTCCCGTATGTCCCAAGCATGTCCCAAGGAGAAGCACCACCATGAACCTCATCACTGACGTCCTCGCCGGTCTCGCCCACTTCGTCGGCTGGCTGGTCTGACGTCACCCGCAGGACCGCACGACAGCGCGGCGCCGTCTCCCCCGTCCCAGGGGAGGCGGCGCCGCCGCGTGCAACGGGCGCACCGGGCTCACGCGCGGGGGTAGAAGTCCCGTGCCGCCCCCTTGCCGTCCCTGGCCCTGCCCAGCAGGCTCGCCGGGTACTCGATCAGCCAGTAGCTCGCCGTCCCCGCCACCAGCGCCACCAGGAGTACGGCGAGGAGCGCGACGGGAAAGCCCGTCCGGCCGGACGGGAGCAGACCCGACCGGTCGAGCTGGAGCATCACCGGCTCGTGCCAGATGTAGAGGCTGTAGCTGATCAGGCCGACGGCCGTCAGCGAGCGGGACCTCAACAGGCCGTGCCAGCGCGGCTGTTGGCCGGTCCGCAGATGCAGCGTGGCGTACAGGAGCACGCTCCACAGAACGGCCGCGATCGGGTGGTAGAAGGTCTGCCCGAAGTTCTCCGGCGCGGACGTGTACGAGAGCACGTACAGGCCCGCCGCCGCGCCGAGCGCCAGGGGCGCCGCCCCGCGCGCGGTGAGCCGCCCCCGGTCGCCGAGCGCCACCAGGAGCACCGCGAGGCCCATCCCGGCCGCGAAGCCGCCGAAGCGGGCCTGCGGCCCGAAGTACACCGGCCAGTCGGTGTACGGAACCCCGGCGAGGTAGTGCGCGCAGCCGATCCAGGCGACCGGCGCCGCGAACAGCGCCGCGCACCCCGCGCCGCACAGGGCGGCCCGCGCCCGCCTCGTGGGCAGCTTCCGGCACGCCCGCACGGCCGGCGGGCCGAGCGCGACCAGCACCAGATAGAAGGCGACTTCGAGGGCGAGCGACCACGTCGGGCCGAGCGTGTAGAAGATCCGCTCCCGGTCGAAGACATGGGTGAAGGTGAGGTGCTCGACCAGGTCCCGCCAGTCCCCCGGCAGCGTCGGGTTGCGCGTCGCCCACACCACGAGGACCGCCAGGAAGTACAGCGGCAGGATGCGGACGGCACGCCGGAAGAGGAACACTCGGGCGGTCCGCACCGAACGGTCGTCGCCGTCGATGGCCGCCCGCGCGTACGACAGGGTGAGCAGGTACGCCGACATGACGAAGAAGAGGTCGATGACCTCCAGGGAGAGCAGCGCCCCCAGGTAGGGGCTGTCCACCGGCGGGTGCGAGCCGTCCGCGTCGTACGTGTGGTACTGCTGCCACACGTGGAAGATCACCGTGCTGAGCGCGGCGATCCCGCGGAAGCCCTGGAGTTCGAGGGCGCGCCGCCCCGGGGCCGGGGTGGTGGCGGCCTTGGTGGCCGTGGCGGCCGTGCGGACCTCGGGCCTGGCCGTGGTGGCCGTCAGCGCGGTCATGAAGCCTCCGCCCGTGCCGTCGCCGCGGCGGCCGTCTCCGTGCGCGGTGTGACCCGCCACTTCCGGTCGCCCAGCGCCTCCTTGAGGTGGGACTGGCGGGCCACCATGTTCTTGAAGTGGGTGTAGAAGACGGTCGTGACGACGAGGTAGCGCCAGAACCAGCTCTTGCGGCGGCGCAGTTCGGGCACCGCGAGCCGCCAGGCGAAGGCCGCCTGCACGAGCCCCGCGGAGAGCGTGACCGCGAACGCGATCAGGCAGACGGGCACCGCCCAGTCGAGCCGGTCGGCGCCGCCCGCCCGCCAGGCGGCGTGCAGCAGCACCGGCAGGATCTGCAGGGTCAGCCACGGCTGCACCTCGCGCCAGCCGAGCAGCACGAAGAGGCCCGCCTTCTGCCGCCGTGTGAAGGACGGTGAACGCAGGCCCTGCCACAGGTACTTGAGCGAGACCTGAAGCCAGCCCTGCGCCCAGCGGGAGCGCTGGTTCCACAGCGGCCGCAGCGTCGTGGGCGCCAACTCCCTGGAGATGAGCGTGCGGTCCATGGCGATGCGGGCGCCCTCGTTCAGGGCGCGCATGGTCGAGTCGATGTCCTCGGTGAGCATCGAGCCGTGCATCCGGGTGCGCGCGAGCAGATCGGTGCGCCAGAAGCCGTTGGAGCCGCCGAACACCCCGAAGCCGTACATCCGGGTGCGCCCGGGGTGACTGACCGCGTAGATCGCCTCGAACTCGACGCCGACGAGCTTCGCGACCCAGGAGCTCTCGCCGTTGCGGATCACGCAGTGGCCCTGCACGACGTCGTAGCCGTTCGACAGCCAGTCCCAGGCGCGCCGGAAGGCGTCCGGGGCGGGGTGGTGGTCGGCGTCGAAGATCCCGACGAACTCGCCGCGCACGCGCGTGACGGCCGCGTTGATGTTCTGCGCCTTGGAGGTCGACCCGGCGACGGGCAGCAGCACGAGCCGCCGGTCCCGCTCCGCGATCCGGCGCAGCGTGTCCTCGACCGGCAGCGGGTGCGGGGTGTTGTACGCGAGGACGATCTCCAGCTCGTTCGGGTAGTCGAGGCGCAGGAACGACTCGACGGTGTCGACGATCGTCGCGGCCTCGTTCGGCAGGTACGCCGCGATGACGGCGCTCGCCGCCGGGTACGGCTGCGCGGGCCCGTCCGGGCGCGGCTCGGCGTCGAGCGAGAACAGGCACTCCAGGACGATGAGCAGCGCCGACAGGACGAGCCCCGCGACCACCACCCAGTACGCCACCGAGGCGGCGTCCCAGCCCATGGCGTACGCCTGTTGGTACAGCAGGAACGGCAGCCCGACGCCGAGGACGAGCGGCAGCAGCGGCGTGAGCGCACAGAGCAGCGGACGCAGCAGCGGGCGCAGGCCGAAGCGGGCGCCCGCGCGGTGCCGGTGCGGGGTGCTGGTGCGCATCCACGGCTCGTACCGCACGGGCCGCAGATCGCGGTGGCGCACGGCCTCCGCGACGGCGTCCCGCGCGTACTCGGCGGCCCGCTCGTGGTCCGGGCAGCCGGCGAGCGGGGTCCAGCCGACGACCGGGGTGAGCCGGACGTTCTCGTCGGCGACGACGAACCGGGTCCCGGCGACGGAGTGCGCGAACTCCCGCAGCGCGACGACGGCCGCGTCCTCGTCGACGCCCGGCATCAGCACGAGCAGCTGCCCCTTCTCGTCCCAGCCGAGCAGGCCGGCGGCCGCGCTCCCCATCCCTCCCCGGGCTCTCGATCCCGCTGCGGCCGGGGAGACCCCCTGCGCGACGCCCGCGAGCCGCTCGGCGACCTCGCGCCGCACCCGCGGACCGAGCCGCGCCTCCAGGGCGCTCATCTCGGCGACGCCGACGACGGCGAGGATCCCGCCGAGGCGGGCGGCGGCGGGCCTGCGCAGCTCGCGGTCGAGCTCGTCCATGAAGTGCGGGGCGGAGTAGAGCCCGGTCCGCGGGTCCCGCATCAGATGCTCTACGGGGATCGGCACCCGGTGCAGCTTGGCGGCGATGCGGGCGGACAGTTCGACGGGCGCGGAGGTCTCCGGGAGACAGTCGTCGGCCCCGTGCCGCAGCAGGTCGGCGACGGCCTCCGGGTCCGGGGCGCGGTCCTCGGTGACCATGACGAGCGGCAGCGCCTGCCCGGCCGGATCGCCCCGGACCTCCCGGACGAGCTCGATCCCGCCGGAGCCTTTGGTGCCGCCGTCGAGGGCGACGATCGCGTCCGGGGGCGCCTGCCGGACGTGCCGGTGCACCTCGCCGGGCGCGGCGTGGGTGACCTCGTACCCGGTCGACTTCAGATTGAGGGTGAGCTGCTCCCGGCTGGGCCCGGGCGGGCCGACGGCGAGCACATGAGCGACGGCGCCCGGGGCCTGACGGGGGCCCGGGCGCGGCGGTATTGCAGTGACCATATGTGTGTGGTCCCATCCTGTTCGGATTGTGGGGGAGGACCACCGACCAACCCGAAATCCCGGGCCAATCGGCCACATCAGCCTCAACGATCTCTGTGACACCGCATCTTCAGGGGCGTAAAGCTCTGATTACGCCCCTGTGCACGGACTGAGCACACGAAGGAGAGCACCCACGTGACCGCACCCTCCGGCCCGCTGTTCCCGCCCCTGTCTGCCGGGCGCACCACCGGCCGCCCCGCACTCCGCTTCGGTGAGCGCTCCCTCTCGTACGCGCAACTGGCGGACACGGCACGCACGTTGGCGGGACGCCTGGAGGGCGCGGGCCGCGTCGCGGTGTGGGCGACGCCGACGCTGGAGACGGCCGTCGCGGTGGTGGCGGCGCTCCTCGCCGGGGTGCCCGCGGTGCCGCTCAACCCGAAGTCGGGGGGCGGGGAGCTGGCGCACATCGTGGCGGACAGTGAGCCGGCGGCGGTACTGGCGGGGCCGGGGGCTCAACTCCCGCCAGAATTGCGGGCATTGGAACAGATCGAGGTCAGGGCCGAGGCGGCGCCCCCAGGGGCCGGACGCCACGACACCGTACGCACGGAGACGCCCCTCGACCCTGAGTCCCCCGCCCTGATCGTCTACACGTCCGGCACGACGGGCCCGCCCAAGGGCGCCGTCCTGCCCCGCCGCGCGCTCGCCACGACGCTGGACGCGCTCGCGGACGCCTGGCAGTGGACCGCCGACGACGTCCTGGTGCACGGCCTCCCCCTCTTCCACGTCCACGGTCTGATCCTCGGCGTCCTCGGCCCGCTGCGGCGCGGCGGCTCGGTGCGTCACCTCGGCAGGTTCAGCACGGACGGGGTGGCCAGGGAGCTGAGTGCGGGGGCCACGATGCTGTTCGGGGTCCCGACGATGTACCACCGCATCGCCGAAGCGCTCCCGGACGACCCGGAGTTGAGCAAGGCCCTGGCCTCCGCCCGCCTCCTCGTCTCGGGCTCGGCGGCGCTCCCGGTGCACGACCACGAGCGGATCGCGGCGGCGACGGGCCGCCGGGTCATCGAGCGCTACGGCATGACGGAGACCCTCATGAACACGAGTGTGCGCGCCGACGGGGAGCCCCGCGCGGGCACGGTGGGCGTGCCGCTGCCCGGCGTCGAGCTGCGCCTCGTGGACGAGGCGGGCGAGGAGCTCCCGCCCGGCGACCCCGAGGCGGTCGGCGAGATCCAGGTGCGGGGCCCGAACCTCTTCACGGAGTACCTGGGGCGCCCGGACGCGACGGCGGCGGCGTTCGCGCCGGGGGGCTGGTTCCGTACGGGGGACGTGGCGCTGCGGGACCCGGACGGGTACGTCCGGATCGTGGGGCGGAAGGCCACCGACCTGATCAAGAGCGGCGGTTACAAGATCGGGGCGGGCGAGATCGAGAACGCGCTGCTTGAGCTCGACGGGGTGCGGGAGGCGGCGGTGACGGGCGAGCCGGACCCGGACCTGGGCGAGCGGGTGGTGGCGTGGGTGGTCCCGGCCGACGCGCAACACCCGCCCACGGCACAGGAGTTGGCGGACCATGTGGCCCACCGCCTCGCCCCGCACAAGCGGCCGCGGGTGGTCCACCACCTCGCGGCGCTGCCCCGCAACGACATGGGCAAGGTGATGAAGCGGGCGCTGCGGGCGGGCTGACGCCGGACACGCACTACGACCGGGCCCCGAACCCGTCCCGCACCAGCTTCAGCACCTCTCCCTCCGACAGCCCGAGATCCCGCGCCTGGTCGACGAACTCCCGTACCCGTACGAGAAGTTGAGCACGGTCGCGGGAGCTCCGGCCGTCCACCACCACGGCGCCGCGCCCCCGGCGCAGCTCGATCAGGCCCTCCTCGCGCAGCCGCTGGTAGCCGCGCAGGACCGTGTGGACGTTGACGCCGAGGGAGTCCGCGAGCAGCCGGGCGGCGGGCAGCCGTTCGCCGGGGGCGACCGCGCCCTCGGCGATGGCGCGGCGCACCGAGGCGGCGATCTGGTCGCCGAGGGGCTGCGGCGCGGCGGGGTCGACCCGGAACAGCATCAGCGCCTCACGGCCTCTCGGCCGGCGAGAGTGTTCAGCAGGGCGGCCGCGGTCGCCGAGTCGTCGACCGTGACCGCGAACTCCCGCCCGCCGCAGCGCCGTACGACGACGGCCTCCCCCGACCGCAGGATCACGCCGGACCGCCCGCTGCGGACGCGGTAGCCCCAACCCCCGTAATCGGGCAGCGCCTTGACCTCCCGGCTGTCGGCCCGCTCGACGTCGGCGAGCGGCACCCGCACACGCGGCCAGGGCAGCGGCGTGAACCGGACGGTCAGCCCGTGCCGGTCGACGGTGACGTGCGGGGCGCAGAAGACGAGGCAGAGCAGTCCGCACAGCAGCGGCACGGCACCGCTCCACCCGTCGGCGTACACCATGACGCCCCCGAACACGACCAGGGCCGCGCTCACGGCGCCGAGCACTCTGGAAGGCGCGCGCCGGGACCAGCTCGCCACCTCCTGGTCCGCGAGGTCGATCCTCTCAACGGGCCCGCCCCCGCCCGGCGGCGGCGCGGACTCGGGCAGCTTCCGCACCGCCAGGACGCCGAGCCCCGCCGCGAGCGCCCCCGCCCCGACGGCCGCCGCGAGCTGCCACAGCGGCAGTCGGACCGTCCCGGCGTCGGCGGCGACGTCCAGGTTGGCGCGCAGCGTGGCCACCATCAGATACCCGATGAGCCCGGCGACGCCGTACCCGATGACGAGCACCGCCCTCATCCCACGAGCGTCCCGCTGCGAGGCGGCCGCGATGCCGCCCCACAGGACGGCCATCCCGACCAGCAGCGCGGCGGCCACGACGACGAAGGACCCGCGTGAGGAGTAGCCGTCGGCGTCGCCCCCGCCGCTGAAGTGCGTGGCGATCCGCTCCGGCAGCCGCTCCCGCCAGGCCAGGAAGAAGGCCAGGTCGACCGCGAGGGCCAGCGGGAACGGCAGCGCCGCGACGGCGACGAGACGGCTTCGGACTCGGTTCATGAAAACCCCCTTGTTCGCATAGTAGTAGAACAAGTTGGGGCCAGGCGACCTCCCTCGGAGGCCGCCCACTGCGCCTACTTCGCCCACTCCACCTACTTGGCCTGCGACTTGGCCTGCTTCACTCCCGCCGCCCCGACGATCTCCTGCACCACGGACCCACCCCGGTCGTCCGAGACCGAGGCCCGCAGCGACAGGGACGACGCACCGGACGGCACCGTCAACTCCCCCTTCCAGAAGGCATTTCCCCCGTCCCTCCGCAGCTCGACCGGCCTCCACGTCTTCCCGTCGTCGTACGACACCTCAAGCCGCCCGCCCCCGATGCTGCCGGTGTCCACGGCCCCCTTCACGTACTCGGCGAAGATCCCCACCGGGACGGTCCGGCCGCCCCGCACCGCGCCCGTGAGGTCCGTGGGCACGTCGAACCCGAGGTTCAGCAGCGGCAGATACGTCCTCCGCCCGGCCGGGGTCTCCTTCGACCTGAAGGTCCACTCGGTGTGCCCCTTCGTCGCCCGCCCCCAGACGGCCGGGGCGAGGGATGTGTCGGTCACGACCTTGTAGGTGTGCTCGGCCGGGTCCGAGTCCCAGGCGTACACCCCCGAGCTCTTCCTCCGGTCGACCAGCTTCCCGTCCGCGTACACCTCGCTGAACTGCGTCATCCCGGAGCCCTCGTCCCACACGTCGCCGAACCCGGTGTGGTCGGGCCCCGAGTCGCCCCAGCCGGGCACGTTGAACTCCAGGTCGTTGCCGGTGCGCGTCTGGCCCCAGCCGAGCCCGGTGCCGAGCCACGGGTGCCACACCGGCCGGAACCAGTCCAGCTTCCCGCGCCGCCCGCCCCGGTAGGCCACCAGGCCGCTGCGCTGCTCCAGGGACGTCGGGCCCGCCTGGGCGGACTCGTGCCACCGCGTGCCGCCGCCCGTCGACACGTACTCCGTCCGCCGCACCGGGTACGCGATCTTCTCCAGGAACCCGAGCCCGACCGGGAAGGCGTCGCTGATCGCGTACCGGAACTCGCCGCCCGCCACCGGCTTCGCCGCATGGAACTCGCTCTCCAGGACGGCCAGTTCACGCTTCCCCGGCCGGTACGCGAGGTCCCGCTCCGGCACCGCTCCGGTGTACGACTTGGCGAGGTCGTACACGTACGGCGTGTACGGCGTCCCGGCCGACTCCACCGTCCGCCCGGCCCGCGCGGCGGCGATCAGGCGCGCACCGTCCGCCGCGTCCACCGTCGCGATCTGCAGCGGCCGGTCCGCGTTGTCGTCCGTGCCGAACCACGCCATGAGGCGTCCCGGCACGTCGTCCGTCACGTAGAGCGCCTTCGCGCCCGCGTCCTGTGCGGCCTGCGCGAGCTCCGCCGGGGCGGCACCGCCCTGGGTCCGGCGCACCACCACCGCCTTCCCCCGCACGTCCTTGCCCGCGTAGTCGGCGGGGGCGCCGCCGCCCGCGTCCACGAGGGACAGCTTCGTGCGGCCGGCCGTCAGCGTGCCGCCGGGCTGCGGCACCGCCTCCTCCAGCCCCCGCACGGCGAGTTGGGGCTGTCCGAGCCGCCACACCGTGCGGTACTCGAAGCTGCCCCGGGTCACCTTCCGGGTGGGCGCCGCGAAGACGCTGTCGTAGGTGAGGGGAACCTGCACCGCACCCTGGAGGTCCGCCCCGTTCGCCGCACGGTCGTACTCCATGACCAGCTGCCGCGTCTCGGTACGCCGCCCCACGTCGGCAGCGACCCTCCTCAACTTCCTTCCGTCCAGGGTGACGTCACGATCCCGGTCCAACGTGATCTCGGGCGCCGCGAGGAAGCCGAGGCCCAGCGAGTCCTTGCCGCCCGCGCCGCGCACGTCCAGGAAGGAGCTCAGCGCGTACGTGCCCGGCTTCAGGCGCAGCTCGACCGTGCCGGAGTCACCGGCGGAGACCGGGAACGGCTCGGTGCCGTCGGCGAGTTGCTGCACCACGAGGTCGGCGGCGGTCGCGGCACCCGCACGGTCCTTGACGTGGACCGTGAGCGTGTACCGCTCGTCCTCCTTGACCAGCCCGAAGGCGGTGTGCGCGACTTCCTTGCCACCGGAGGTGGCGACGATGCGACCGCTGTTGCCCCCGACGGCGGCCTTGGCCCCGTCACCGGTCACGGTGGTCGTCGCGGTGCCGTGGGCGGGCACGGTGAGGGTACGGTCGGCGAGTTCGGCCACCCCCTCGCCTCCCCCCTCGACGGCAAGGCTCAACTCGACGTCGACAGCGCTCGAGTTGGCGTAGGCAAGAGTCCGCCGGACCGGGCGATTGCCGCCGTACGGCCACCGGTGGAAGCCGAGGTCGAGGCTGCCCGTGGCGGTGACCCGGGCATCGACGGCATCCCCGGCACTGACCCGCCCCGCACCCAACGCATAGGCGGACGCGTCGAGTTGCGTGGAGCTGGACATGAGGGCGTCCTTGAGCCGGGCGCCCGACCAGTCGGGGTGCCGCTCGGCGAGCAGCGCGGCGGCGCCCGCGATATGCGGAGTGGCCATCGACGTACCGCTCATGGAGGTGTAGTAGCCCTCGCCGCCGGCCAGTTGGGAACGGGCGGCGAGGATGTCGACGCCGGGCGCGGACAGGTCGGGCTTGAGCGCCTGGTCGCCGATGCGGGGGCCCTGGCTGCTGAAGTCGGCCGCGCGGTCGCCCGCGTCGACCGCGCCCACGGTCAGGGCGGCGTCGGCGGCGCCGGGCGAGCCGATGGAGGAGGGGGCGCCGCTGTTGCCCGCCGCGACGACGAAGAGCGCGCCGGTCTCCTTGGACAGGCTGTTCACGGCGGCGGCCATCGGATCGGTGCCGTCGCTCGGCTCCCGTGAACCGAGGCTCATGGACACGACCTTGGCGCGCACGTCCTCGGCGGCCCACTCCATCCCGGCGATGATCTCCGACTCGGACCCGTTGCCGGAGTCGTCGAGCACCTTGCCGACGGCGAGCGTCGCACCGGGCGCGACGCCCTTCTCCTTCCCGTCCGACGCGGCACCGCTGCCGCCGACCGTGGAGGTGACATGGGTGCCGTGACCGTGCCGGTCGGCGACGTCCTGCCCCGGGACGAAGCTCTTCGTCTCGCCCACCCGGTCCTTGAGGTCGGGATGCGAGACGTCGACACCGGTGTCGAGCACGGCGACCTTCACCCCCTTGCCGGTGAGCCCGGCCTGCCACGCCTTCGGACTGCCGATCTGCGCGTTGCTCTGCTCCATGTCGGCCCGCACGCGCCCGTCGAGCCAGACCTTCTGCACCCCACCGGAGAACCGCGAACTCCCAGCGTCATACGAGGAGTTGGCACCCGTCTCCCTCGCGAGGGAGCGCCAGAAGCCCCCCTCCCCCTCGGCGGCCTCCCCCTCGGCGGCCTTCGTCTCGACGGCGAGGGCGCCGATGCTCGGCAGCGCCCGCACCTTGGTCGCCCCTGCGGGCGCCGCGGCATCGCGTAGGCGTTTCGCGTACGTCACGACGAGCGGAAGCGCTTCACCCGGCCCTCCGAGCCCCTGCCGTATCAACTCGGTGACGTCGAAGAGCCGCCGGTCGAGCACCCCGGCCCGCAGATAGGGCCGCGCCTCGTCCGGCACGACGGTGACGTGCCCGCCCGAGACCTGACTCCTGACCGCCCCACTGGCCCCGTCGGGCCGCCGCACGGTCACGGTCTGCTTGCCGCCGCCCAGCCGGGTCACGGTGACGCGGTCGCCGGTCACGAGGGTGACGGTGTGGGCGTCGGCCCGTACGGGGCGGGCCTCGCCGCCACCGGTACGGGCGACCCCGTGCCCGGCCGGGAGCAGGGCGAACGCGAGCCCCGCCGACACCACCAGTCGTACGCTGCGCCCCATGGGTGATCTGCTCATGCCAGGAGTG
The DNA here is from genome assembly GCF_042740175.1 of Streptomyces sp. NPDC059009. Taxonomy (NCBI): domain Bacteria; kingdom Bacillati; phylum Actinomycetota; class Actinomycetes; order Kitasatosporales; family Streptomycetaceae; genus Streptomyces; species Streptomyces sp. NPDC059009. The sequence goes on from NZ_JBHYJB010000005.1 coordinate 103,957, forward strand.
TGAAGGGCCGCGTGTGACAGGGCTGTTGACGAACACTGGCGGAAACCCGCCACAGCACATTCCCGCCGCGCTTCAGCCGGCCCGGGGTCCCCTTCAGCACGTCCGGAACCCATTCAGCCCGTCCGGGACCCATTCAGCCCGTCCGGCGTTTGAGGACGAGGCGCGTTCAGCGCCGACAGGGGGTCTAGGGGCAAAGCCCCAGGAGGGCCACCCCAGGCGCGACGGAGTCGCCGTATTCGGGAAGGGGCGGGATCGGGGAAGGAAAAAACCGCCTACGCCTCCGGCACCCTCGCGTCATACCCCGCAAACCCCCGCCACACCAAAGCCAGCACCCCCACAGCCACCACACACACCACCCCACCCCCCACCACGGCGACCTCCGGCCCCGCCCAGTCCCCCACCACCCCCGCAAGAAACTCCCCCAGCCGCGGCCCACCCGCCACGACCACCAGGAACACCCCCTGAAGCCGCCCCCGCATCTCATCAGGAGTGGCCGCCTGCAACATCGTGTTGCGGAACACCATGGAAGAGGTGTCCGCGTACCCGGCCAGCGCGAGAAAGAAGAGCCCCAGCCACAACTGCCGCGTCAGCCCGAACGCGGCGATCGCCCCGCCCCACCCCGCGACGGCCAGCAGAATCGCCAGCCCGTGCCGGTGCACCCGCCCCTGCCACCCGGAGAACACCCCACCCGCGAGCGCCCCCACGGCCGGGGCGGCCGCGAGCATCCCCGCCGTGCGCGCGTCCCCCGCGAACCACACCACGGCGACGGCCGGGAACAGCGAGCGCGGATGCGCGCACACCATCGCGCACAGATCGGTGAAGAAGGTCATGCGCAGATTGGGCCGCGACCCGAGAAACCGCAGCCCGTCCACAACGGAAGCCCTCTTACGAACCTCCGGCGCACCCCCCGCCACCTCCGGCCGCATCGCCGGCAACCGCCACATCGCGTACAACGAAGCGCTGAAGGCCACCACATCCACGGTGTACGCGGCCTGATAGCCCCACACCCCGACGACGACACCCCCGAGCATCGGCCCCAGCATCGAACCGGACGTCATCGTCACGGAGTTGAGCGCGTTCGCGGCGGGCAGCTGCTCCGGCGGCAGCAGGCGCGGGATCATCGACGTACGGGCCGGGGAGTTCAGCGACAGGCAGACCGCCTGCAGCGCCACCACCGCGTACAGGAACCAGACATGGTGGAAGCCGGCGAACGCGGCCACCGCGAGCGTCACCGACAGCGCGCAGGACCCGGCCGCCGAGCCGAGCCCGAGCCGGCGCCGGTCCACCCGGTCCGCGACCGCGCCCCCGTACAGGCCGAGGGCGAGCAGCGGGACGAGGGAGCAGAGGCCGACGAGGCCCACGGAGAAGCTGGACCCGGTGATGTCGTAGACCTGGAGCGAGATGGCGAGCGTCGTCATCGCCTGGCCGACCCACGAGATGGTGTTGCCGAGCCAGAGGCGCCGGTAGTCGGCAGAGGTGCGCAAAGGCGTCAGATCGGCGAGTATCCGCCTTTTCTTGGCGGGCCGCTCCGGGTCCACTGGTGGAGGGGATATCGGGGGGACACCGGCTTCGTCGCCGCTCTTCGAGGTCGTTTCTGGCACAGGGGACTCTAACCGGGACGCCGTCCGCTCCCTCAAGACCACCCGTGCGGCCGCACCCCGGCCGGCTCAGCCCAGCGCGCGCGCCGCCCACGGCCACCGCACGATGCGAGACAGGGGACCGCCGCCCGGCGGTCCTCAACGGTCTGCGCTCTCGGGAGGATCTGCCATGACCGTCAGTCTGGAGCAGTTGCGCCGCTGCCATCTCGCCGTCGACCTGGGCGCCGCGCGCACCCGCGTGTTCGTGAAGGGCGCGGGCCTCGTCGTGGACGAGCCGAGCGCCGCCGCCGTGAACACCAGGACCGGCGCGCTCATCGCGGTCGGCGAGTTCGCGGAGCAGATGACGGGGCGCACCCCCGCCTACATCCGGGTCGTGCGGCCCGTCTCCGGCGGCACCGTCGTCGACATCGAGATGGCCCAGCGCATGCTCCGCCACCTGCTCGGCGAGAAGCTCCGCCGCACCCTGCGCCGCAAGCCCCGGCTGCGCGCCGCCGCCTGCACCCCGCACGACGCGGACCCGCTCGCCCAGCGCGCGGCGGTCGAGACGATGGTCGGGCTCGGGGCCCGGCGCGTGGAGCTGGTGGACACCCTGATCGCGGCGGCCGTCGGCTGCGGACTGCCCGTGGAGCGGCCCGAGGCGACCATGCTGATGGTGTGCGGGGCGGCGACCACCCAGGTCGCGGTGCTCTCGATGGGCGCGATCGTGACCGCGGAGCGCATCCCCGTCGGCGGCGAGGCCATCGACCACGCGATCGTCCAGCACCTGCGCCACCAGCACGAACTGGTGCTGCCCAGCCAGTCCGTGCGCCCCCTGCAACTGGCGCTCAGCGGCAACGGCCTGACCCCGCAGGGCCCAGCCTCCACCGAGATCCACGGCCGGGACGTGGCGACCGGGCTCGCCCGTTCCGTGCAGGTCGACACGGCCGCCGTGCGCGACGCCATCCACACCCCGCTGACCGCCGTGCTCGACGGCATCGGCAAGGTGCTGCGGGACTGCCCGCCGGACCTGGTGGCCGACCTCGCCGACCGCGGCATCATGATGGTCGGCGGCAGCGCCCTTCTGCCCGGACTTGACCAGATGCTTCGCAATGCGACCGGAATGCCGGTACATATCGCGGAACGGCCTGATGTATGCGCTGTTCTCGGACTTGGTGCGATGCTGGAGGGCAAGATCCAGCCGCTGGTCCTGGACCCGCTGTCCGCCGGCTGACCGGCCGAGCAGCTCACCGGCCGCGCGGCTGACCGCCCCGAACCGGAGTACGGAGTACGACGTCCCGATGACCGAAGGTCCCGCAGCACCCCGGCTCCCCCAGCTCCTGGAAGCCGTCCTCGACATCGGCACGGACCTCGAACTGCGCACCACGCTCCAGCACATCGTGACCCGCGCCGCCGAGCTGACGGACGCGCGGTACGGGGCGCTCGGCGTCCTCGGGCCCGGCGGCAGCGGCATCGCCGAGCTGCTCACGGTCGGCCTGGACGAGGGGCAGCGGGAGCGGATGGGGCGCCTTCCCGACGGCCACTCCGGTGTCCTCGGCGCGCTCATCGAGGACGCCCGGCCGCTGCTCCTCGACGACCTGGCGGACGACCCGCGCTCCAGCGGGATGCCCCCGGGCCACCCGGGGATGCGCGGCTTCGTCGGCGTCCCGATCCGCGTCCAGGACGAGGTGTTCGGCAACCTCTACCTGACCGACAAGCGCTCTGGCTCCTTCACCGAGGAGGACGTCCAGCTCCTTGAGGTCCTCGGCGGGCAGGCGGGCATCGCGATCGGCAACGCCCGCCTGTACGAGGCGGCGCGGCAGCGCGAGCGCTGGATCGAGGGCGCGGCCGCGGTCACCACGTCGCTGCTGACCGGGGAGGCCGCGGCGGACGCGCTGTGGACCGTCGCGGAGCGGGCCCGGCTGCTCGCCGAGGCCACCGCGGGGGTGATCCTCCAGCCCACGGAGCAGGGCGGCATGCGCATCGTCGCGGCGTCCACGAACGACCCGCGGGGCCCGCACCCCTCGCTCCGCTTCCAGAACGACCTGATCGGCACCACCATCCAGCCGGGCACCGCCGTCCTGGAGCAACTCCTCGGCGGGGAACCGGTGTTCATCGAGGACTCGGCGACCGACCCCCGTATGACCACCCCGGTGCGCAGCCGCTTCGGGCCCAGCATGATGCTGCCGCTGCAGGCGGGCGGGCAGCTCATCGGCACCCTGGCCCTGCCCCGGCACCGCGGCGCCCGCCCCTACACCCCGGCCGAGCGGCTGCTCGCCACGCAGTTCGCCTCGCAGGCGGCGATCGCCCTCGTCCTCGCGGACGCCCAGACGAGCCGGCAGCGCCTCGCGGTCTTCGAGGACCGCGACCGGATCGCCCGCGACCTGCACGACCTCGTCGTCCAGCGCCTCTTCGCGACCGGCATGATGCTGGAGTCCACCCGCCGCCGGGCCCGGCTGCCGGTGGTGCAGGACACGCTCGACCGGGCCGTGGACGAGCTGGAGGCCACCATCCAGGAGGTCCGCACGGCCATCTTCGCGCTCCAGCAGCCCCCGGCCGACGCCCCGACGACCTTTCGCGGCAAGGTACTTCGCGAGACGGCGGGGGCGGCGGCGGTCCTCGGGCTCCAGCCGTCCGTGCACTTCACCGGCGCCGTCGACGCCCGCGTCACCGACCCCCCGGGCAGCCACCTCCTGTCCGCCCTGCGCCGCGCCCTCGCCGCCGTCTCCCGCCGCACGGACGTGACCCGCGTGGACGTGACGGTCGACGCGACGGCCGCCCTGCCGGACGGGCGCGAGGCGGTGCGGCTCACGGTGTACGACGACGGCAGGACGGACGACGGGACCACGGGCACGACGGAGACGTGGCAGGCCCCGCTCTAGGACCTGCCCGCGTCCGGGAACTGCCGCATCGGGGGACCGCCCCTCAGAGAGCCACCAGCGACACCTCGGTCGCCTTCACGCTCGTCCACACCTCGGCCCCGTCCGCGAGCCCCAGGTCGACCGACGCCTGCGGGGTGATCTCGGCGACCAGGTCGGGCGCCTGGTCCGAGGTGATCAGGACCCGCAGCCTGCTGCCCGCCGCCGTGATCTCGCGCACCGTCCCCGGCCAGACGTTGCGCGGACTGCCCTCGGGCTTGTCCCGGTGCAGCGACACCGCCTCGGGCGCGATGATCGCGAGCGCCCGGGTGCCCTCGTCCAGCGGGTCGGCGACCACCAGCTGCCCGGCCCCGGCGAGGGCAAGGGTTCCGTCCGAACTCGCCGTCCCCGGCCAGGCGTTGCGCCCCAGCATCCGGGCCACCCACGGTGAGCGCGGATGCCGGGCGACCTCGGCGGGCGGCGCGTCCTGGAGGGTGCGCCCCTCGTCGAGGACGAGGACGCGGTCGGCAAGGGACACGGCCTCCACCGGGTCGTGCGTGACGATGAGGCAGACGCCGCCGAAGGAGTCGAGGTGGCGGCGCAGGGTGTGCCGGACGTGGGCGCGGGTCGTCTGGTCGAGGGCGGCGAGCGGCTCGTCGAGCAGCAGCAGCCGGGGCCGTGCCGCCAACGCCCGCGCCAGCGCGACCCGTTGAGCCTGCCCACCGGACAACTGTGCGGGCTTCCGGTGCGCGAGGTGTCCGACGCCGAGCCGGTCCAGCCACTCCTGCGCGGCCCGCCGGGCCTCGGCCCGTGCCACGCCCTGTGCGCGCAGCCCGTATGCCGTGTTGGTCAGGGCGCTCAAGTGCGGGAAGAGCGCGCCCTCTTGGGGCACCCAGGCGACGCCACGCCGGTGCGGCGCCAGGGCGGTGACGTCGCTGTCGCCGAGCCGGAGCTCGGCGCGGGCGCGCGGGGTGAGGCCGAGCAGGGCGCGCAGCAGCGTGGTCTTGCCCGCGCCGTTCTCGCCGACGACGGCGATGGTGGTGCCGGGCTCGGCGTCGAGGGTGAGCCGGTTGAAGCCGGTGACGTCGGCGTGCAGGGCCCAGCGCTCGTGCGGTTCGGGCGACTTGACGGCAGCGGGAGGTGCGACGGGCGCATCGGGCCCCGGCTCGGACTCCTCGGGCACCACCCGCCGCTTCGCCCGCCGCCCCCGGTCGGCCGCCCCGCCCGTCCACCGCCCGCGCAGCGCGACGAGGACGGCCATCGCGATGGCGAGCAGCAGCAGCGATACGGAGGTCGCGGCCTCCGGCGAGTCCTGGAGCAGCAGATACACCTGGAGCGGCAGCGTCTGCGTGGAGCCCGGCAGGTTCCCCGCGAAGGTGATGGTGGCGCCGAACTCACCGAGCGCCCGGGCCCAGGTGAGCGCGGCCCCGGCGGCGAGCCCGGGGGCGACCATCGGCAGGGTGACGGTGAGGAAGACCCGTACGGGAGAGGCCCCGAGCGACGCGGCGGTCTCCTCGTACCCGGGCTTCAGCCCCGAGAGGGCCCCTTCCAGGCTGATGACGAGGAAGGGCATCGCCACGAAGGTGGCGGCGAGGATCGCGCCCGAGGTGTGGAAGGGCAGCACGATCCCGAAGGTGTTCTCCAGCCAGGGCCCGATGAGCCCGCGCCGCCCGAACCCGAGCAGCAGCGCGACACCGCCGACGGTCGGCGGCAGCACCATGGGCAGCAGCACGAGCGACCGCACGAGCGCCTTGCCGGGAAACTCCACCCGGGCGAGGACCCAGGCCAGCGGCACCCCGAGCACGATCGAGAACCCGAGCGCCCACAAGGACACGTACAGGGAGAGCTTCAGCGCCTCGGTGACGCCGGGGCTGGTGAGGTGGGTGCCGAGGTCGCCCCACTCGGTGCGGGCGAGGATGCCGAGCAGCGGCAGCAACAGGAACGCGACGGCGAGCAGGGCGGGCACGGCGAGGGCGAGGGGCGGCCGGGTGCGGCCGGGTGCGTGTTTCCGGAGAAGGCTGCTCATGGCGGGTTCCTGGGAAGAGTTTCAGCCGGGGCCCGCCGTGTGGCGGCTCAGGCCCTGGGGGCGCGGGGGTGCCCGGCCCCCCGACCGGGCACCCCCGCGCGACGGTTACGGCTTCTGGAAGCCCGCGTCCTGGAGGATCTTCTGCGCCTTCGGCGTGCTGAGCCACTTCACGAAGTCCGCGGCCTCCTTGCCGTGCTCGGACTCCTTGATGGTGGCCGCCGGGTAGGAGGCGACGGCGTTCTGCGCGTCCGGGATGTCGATGGCGTCGGTCTTGCCGGTCGCCGACGCGGCGTCCGTCTTGTAGACGAGACCGGCGTCGGCCTCGCCGAGCTCGACCTTGCTGAGGACGGCGCGGACGTTGGGCTCCTTGGAGACCGGCTTCACGTCGACGTGCTGCTTGTCGAGGATCTGCTTGCTGTACCGGCCGACGGGCACGGTGTCGTCGGCGAGGACGACCTTCAGCTTCTCGTTCGCCAGGTCCTTGAGGTCCTTGACCTTGTCGGGGTTGCCCTCACGGGTGGCGATGACGAGGCGGTTCTTGGCGATGACGGCCGGGGTGCCGGTGTCGGACTTCAGGCCGTCCATGGTCTTGGTGTCGGCGGTCACCAGGACGTCGCCGCCGGAGCCCTGCTTGACGTGCGCGGCCAGCTCCTGCGAACCGGCGAAGGAGGGCGTGAACTTGGTGCCGGGGTGCTCCTTCGTGTACGCCGCCTGGAGCTTCGGGAGCACGTCGGTGAGCGAGGAGGCGGCGAGGACGGTCAGGTTGACGTCCTTCGAGCCGGCGGCGCCGTCCTTCTTGCTGTCGTCGTCGCTGCCACAGGCGGCGAGCGGGGTGAGCAGCGCGACGGTGACCAGCGCGGCGGCGGCGCGGCGCTGGGTGAGGACCGGGGAGAGGGAACGGGACATGAGGGTCGGACTCCTTGGCGGGCGGGGCGACGGGGACGGCCGCCGCTGAACTGGGGCCGCAACGAGCGGTGTTGACGGCTCAGGGGAACAGCGGTGTGGGGGCGCGCTGCGGAGGACGGCTCAGGTGCGGTCGATGTGCACGCTGGTCGACTTCACGCGGGCGGTGGCCTCCATGCCGACCTCGAGGCCGAGCTCCTCGACCGCCTCGCGGGTCAGCAGCGACACCAGGCGGTGGGGGCCTGCCTGGATCTCGACCTGCGCGGCGACGTCGCCGAGCTTGACGGCGGCGACGATGCCGGGGAAGGCATTGCGCGCCGAGGTGTAGGAGGCGTCCTCCTCCGTGTTGCCGCTCTGGGCGAGCTCGACGGAGAAGGCGGCGAGGGCGCGTCCGTCGATGAGGCGGCGACCGCCCTCGTCACGGTGCGTGGCGACCCGGCCCGCGTCCGCCCACCGCCGTGCGGTGTCCGGGCTGACGCCGAGCAGGCGCGCCGCCTGGCCGATTGTGTAGGACTGCATGTGCGACAAGGTACGGCTCTCAACCTTGCATTTACAAGCTTTAGTGGGATCTTCCATGGCACCTGCGATACACCTGTAGAAATACACAAGCCCGCGGTCATGAATCAGGGCGGATCCGCAAAGTGGGCAAGCGCACGTTTAACCGGCCAGAGCAGGAAGATTGCCCACCTTTTCCGCGCATCATTCACAGACTCCTCGCAATCCATGACGGAAGCGGGGCGCCGCCAGGAAGATGCACACCGGTCAACTCATCAACGTTCGCCCGAAGTTGTCCGCATCTGCGCCCCTGCGCGGCCGCCGCCTTTCCCCCGCCGTCGACCGGCCGGTAGGCATGGACACCCCACCTCACTGGAGTAGTCCCGGGCGCTGTTCCCGGGGGCCTCGGCAAAGGTGGGGGAACCAGTCCCCGTGAGAGAGGGAGCCCATGGCAACGCTGTGCAAGCCCGCCGTCAGTGTCCCGGAACATGTGATCACCGTCGAGGAGACGCTGGAGCTGGCGCGCACGCTCCACGCCGGCCACCCTCAACTCCCGCTCGCACTCAGGCTGATAGCCAACACGGGCGTGCGCACCCGGCACCTCGTGCAGCCCATCGAGGAGACCCTGCGCCACCCCGGTTTCGAGGACCGCAACCGCCTCTACGAGGCCGAGGCGAAGGCCCGGGTGCCCGCGGTGGTGCGCCAGGCCCTGGACAACGCGGGCCTGTGCGCCGCCGACATCGACGTGATCATCTACGTCTCCTGTACGGGCTTCATGATGCCGTCGATGACGGCCTGGCTGATCAACACGATGGGCTTCCCCGGCGACACCCGGCAGATACCCATAGCCCAGCTCGGTTGCGCCGCCGGCGGCGCGGCCATCAACCGGGCGCACGACTTCTGCACCGCCTACCCGGACGCCAACGCCCTCATCGTGGCCTGCGAGTTCTGCTCGCTCTGCTACCAGCCCACCGACCTCGGCATCGGCTCGCTCCTGTCCAACGGCCTGTTCGGGGACGGCATCGCCGCGGCCGTCGTCCGCGGACACGGCGGCACGGGCATCACCCTGGAGCGCAACGGCTCCCACCTGGTGCCCGCCACCGAGGACTGGATCTCCTACGACGTCCGCGCCACCGGCTTCCACTTCCTGCTCGACAAGCGCGTGCCCACCACGATGGAACCGCTCGCCCCGGCGCTCAAGGACCTCGCGGCCGACCACGGCTGGAACGCCTCCGACCTGGACTTCTACATCGTCCACGCGGGCGGCCCGCGCATCCTGGACGACCTGAGCACCTTCCTGCACGTGCCCCCGGAGGCGTTCCGCTTCAGCCGGGCCACGCTCACCGAGCGCGGCAACATCGCGAGCGCCGTCGTCCTGGACGCGCTGCGCCGCCTCTTCGAGGAGGGCGGCGCCCATGAGTCGGCGCGCGGCCTGATCGCCGGGTTCGGCCCGGGCATCACGGCGGAGATCTCCCTGGGCCGCTGGACCCACGACGCGAGCGCCGCGGCCCGGGTCGGCGCCCGCGACACCGGCGACGACATGGAGGCCCTCGTATGACATCCCGTACGACAGGGACGGCGCACGAGAACCCGCGGGAAAGCGGTTGCCCGCACGCCGCCACCGACACCGGCGCCCCGCCCCCCGTCCGCGACTGGCCCGCCCTCGACCTGGCCGGACCCACCGACTTCGACCCGGTCCTCGGCGAGCTGATGCGCGAGGGCCCGCTCACCCGGATCAAGCTGCCGCACGGCGAGGGCTGGGCCTGGCTGGTGACCCGCTACGACGACGTGAAGCAGGTGACCAACGACGCCCGGCTCAGCCGCGAGGCGGTCGCGGAACGTCAAGTCACGCGCCTGGCACCGCACTTCATCCCGATGCCGGGCGCCGTCGGCTTCGTCGACCCGCCCGACCACACCCGGCTGCGCCGCGCGGTGACATCGGCGTTCAGCGCCCGGCACACGGAGCACCTGCGCGGCCGTGTCCAGGGCGCCCTCGACGCCCTCTGCGACGAGCTGCTCGCCCAGGGCCCGCCCGCCGACCTCACCGAACGCCTGCTCACCCCGTTCCCCATCGCGGTGATCAGCGAGGTCATGGGCATCCCCGCCGAGCACCGCCAGGACATGCACGACTGGACCCAGCTGATCCTCTCCTCCGCCGAGGGCGCCGACCGCAGCGAGCAGGCCAAACAGGCCATGGCGTCCTGCTTCACCACCCTGATCCGCGCGAACGCCGACAGCAACGGCGAAGACGTCGTGTCCCTCCTGGGCGCGGCGGTCGCGCGCGGCGACCTCTCGCGACAAGAGGCGGTGGGCTTCGCCGTCCTCATCCAGATCGGCGGCGAGGCGGTCACCCACAACACCGGCCAGATGGTCCACCTCCTGCTGTCCCGCCCCGACCTGTGGGACCGGCTGCGCACGGACCGCGCCGTGCTGCCGCGCGCCACCGACGAGCTGCTCCGCTTCATCCCGCACCGCAGCGCCGTGGGCCTGTCCCGCATCGCCCTCGAAGACCTCGACCTGTGCGGCCGCACGATCCGCGCGGGCGAGCCGGTCTATGTCTCCTACCTGGCGGCCAACCGCGACCCGGACGTCTTCCCGGACCCCGACGCCGTCGACTTCGACCGCTCCCCCGCGAGCCCGCACGTCTCCTTCGGCCACGGCCCGCACTACTGCGTGGGCGGCCTGGTGGCCCGCATGCAGTCGGAGCTCCTGCTGACGGCGCTCCTGGACCGCTTCCCCGGCCTGGCCCTCGCGGTCCCGCCGGACGAGGTCCGCTGGCGCAGGGGCGCCCTGATCCGCGGCCCGGAAGCACTGCCGGTGACCTGGTGAGACGACAGCCGGAGCACGACGGCCGGTGAGCCACGGCCGGGAACGGCAGCCGGTGAACCACGACGACGGAGGCCCGACGCCCCCATGACCGCACTGACTCCCCCGGGCCCCGAGGGCCTCCTGCTCCCGCCCGGCCACGGCCGCACCGTCCGCACCGCCGCCCAGGAGGTGACGTTCAAGGTCACCGGCGCGCACTCCCGCATGGCCTCCAGCTTCGAGGTGACGGTGCCGCCGGGCTTCGACGTCGGCGCCCATGTCCACACGCGCAGCGAGGAGCTCTTCTACGTCCTGGAGGGCGAGCTCGACATCCTGGCCTTCGAGCCCCGCGTGCGCACCCCCGACCGCTGGCAGCGCTGGGAGTCGCCCACGGGGCGCCGCGTCACCCGGGCCACCCCCGGCACGGTCATCGCGGTCCCGCCCGGCTGCCCGCACGCCTTCGCCAACCCCACGGACGCCCGGGCCCGCATGTTCTTCCTGTCTTCCCCGCCCCCCGACCACGAGCGCTACTTCGACGAACTCCTCGACATCCTGGCCGCGGCCGAGCCCCCGGACCCGCCCGACCCCACCGCCATCGCGGAGCTCCGCACGCGCTACGACATCGAACAGCTGACCCCGCTGCGCCACGGCCATTGACAGTCCGTCAGACGATCTGGACCATACCGGCGGAGGGAAAGCGATTTCTGTCGCGAGCGATTTCTGTCGCGAGCGACTTCCTCTTGCGAGCGCCTTCCCGCACGAGCGCTTTCCCTCACGAGCGTTTTCCATCGCGCCCACACCTTCGAAGGGTGACGCCATGAGAGACCGCACCACCGCCGCACTGCTCACCGCGACCGCCTGCGCCTGCGCCCTCCTGACAGCCCCCACCACCCACGCCACGACGGCACCCTCCCCAGACACCCCCACTCTCACCGACACGGCCCTGGTGGACCCGTCGACCCCGAGCGACGCCCGCCCGCAGAACACGAAGTCGACCGCCCGGACCACCCAGACCGCCCAGACCCTCGTCTTCAGCGACGAGTTCGACGGCTCCACGGTCTCCACCGCCCGCTGGACCGCCCGCGACCAGGAGCGCGCCGGAGCCGCCCCCGGCGACCGCTGGTGGTACAAGCCCGCCAACGTCCGCACCGACGGCAAGGGCGCCCTCGCCATCGACGTGGGACAGCTCGGCACGAATCAATTCTCCGGCGGCCGCATCGACAGCCAGGGCAAGTTCGCGTACACCCACGGCACCCTCGAAGCCCGCGTGCACACCCCGGCGAGGACCAACGGCCACCTCGCCGCGGTCTGGCTCCAGGCGGACGCGGGCCTCACCCCGGGCGGCGCGGTCGACGGCACGGCCCGCGACGGCGCCGAGATGGACATCACAGAGACCAACTACCAGGCCGACAAGTTCTCCGCGACGCTCCACTGGGACGGCTACGGCGCCGACCACCAGTCCTCCGGCACGGTCGCGAACGCCCCCGGCCTGCACAGCGCCTGGTACCACACCTTCGGCCTGAAATGGACGCCCACGCAGCTGCAGTTCCTGTACGACGGCACGGTGGTCCGCACGGTCACGGACCCCAAGCTGATCAGCCAGGTCAAGGAGTTCCCGATCCTCTCCCACGAGGTCCTCGACAACTGGGCCGACGGCTCCGTCCACGACGAGACGTTCGACTGGCACGCGACGATGTACGTGGACTACATCCGCGTGTGGCAGTAGCTCCGCGGGTGGCAGTGACCCCTGCCCGCCCCTACGGTGATCGCGTCCGAGGAAGACGCCACGAGGTAGGGAACCAGCCCATGCTCACCGCGGTATTCGTGCGCACGCTCAAGCCCGGAGTCACCGACGAACAGTTCAGGGCGGCCTGGGCCCCCGAGGACCGCGAGGGCGCGTATCCGGCCCGGGTCACGGTCGCCCGCAACACCGCCGACGACCGCCAGATCATCACGATCCTGCACCTGGACATGACCCCGGCCGAGTTCCAGGAGCGGGCCGCCTCACTGACCCGCCCCGACGCCCTGGACCGCCTCGCGGAGATCGTCGAGAGCACCGACCTGGTCGGCGTCTTCGAGGACGTCTTCGACGAGACGGCGCTGTAGGCCCGAAGCCCCTTGCCGCAGGTCGAAACGTTCCTGCCGGGGGGGGCCTTGGTGGGGCGGGTGGGACTCGAACCCACGGCCGACGGATTATGAGTCCGCTGCTCTAACCGGCTGAGCTACCGCCCCTAACGGCGCGTCGCGCACATTTGTGCGCGCCGTCTGCCGCAGCATAGCCGCTCATACGATCTCCTGCTTCGGATGGTCGGCATCGCTCGACCATGAGGACCTCGCCCGTGCCCGCGTGGTTCCACCAGGGACGAAATCCCGCACAAAGAAGGACCCTTGAGGCTCACCTCAAGGGTCCTTCGACAAGCTCTCCCGACTGGACTCGAACCAGTAACCTGCCGGTTAACAGCCGGCTGCTCTGCCAATTGAGCTACAGGAGACCGAGCTCCCCCGACTGGACTCGAACCAGTAACCTGCCGGTTAACAGCCGGCTGCTCTGCCAATTGAGCTACAGGGGATCGTCTCGCTTGCAACGATGTCACCTACCTGGGGATTCCCGGGCGGCGGGCGCTCGCTGCGACACATACATTAGCGCAAGCAGGGGGGTGCTCCGCCAATCGGTATCCCCTGCGACCGACGTCGACGCAAGGGAAGGGTGGCAGTCATGCGCTACCGGCTCACATTCGTCGCCGGGCTGGCTCTCGGGTATGTGCTCGGGACCCGCGCCGGACGCGAGCGCTACGAGCAGCTGAAGAAGTCCGCCCGAGAGGTCGCCCAGAACCCCGCCGTGCGCAACACCGTCGAGTCCGCGGCCCAGCAGGGCAGGGACGTCGCGGGCAAGGCGCTCCACTCGGTCTCCGAGAAGGTGGGCGACCGGATGCCCGACTCGGTGGCCGAGCGCGTGCGGTCTCTGCGCGAGCGGGGGCAGGGCGGCGGCGAGGACGACGACTGGGGCACCAGTAACACCTAGGCCCGCCGGGGCTCTCGGGGCGGACGGTTGCGGGGTGGTGCGCGTGGTGCGGCAGAATTCCTGGCATGGGGATAGTCGCAGGGCTGGACAGTTCGCCCGATTCCACGCGCATCGTCGTCTGTGACACGGACACGGGGGCCGTACTCAAGCAGGGCTATGCCCCGCATCCGCTGGAGAGCGCCGAGGGCGGAGGCCGCCCTTCGGACGTGGATCCGCAGGCTTGGCTGCTGTCCCTCGGTGAGGCAGCGGGCGGTGGGCTGCTCGAAGGTGTGCAGGCCATCGGCGTATCGGCGCAGCAGAACGCGCTGGTGCCGCTGGACGCGGGGGGCGTCACGGTGCGGCCCGCGCTCGTGGGCAACCATCCGCGGGCGCAGGTCGCCGCGGCGGATCTGATCGACGGGCTCGGCGGGCGGCAGCCCTGGGCCGAGGCCGTGGGGGCGGTGCCGCAGTCGGCGCTCCCCGTCACCAAGCTGCGCTGGCTGGCGAAGAGCGAGCCGGAGAACGCGCGCCGGGTGGGGCTCCTCATGCAGGCCCACGACTGGCTGGTGTGGCAGCTGCTCGGGCGCCCGGCCCGGCGTACGACGGACCGGGGCGGGGCCTCCGGGACCGGGTACTGGTCGGCGGCCACGGGCACCTACCGGCCCGATCTGGTGGAGCTGGCGCTCGGGCACCAGGCGATGCTGCCCGAGGTGATCGGTCCCGCCGAGGCGGCGGGGACGACGCCCGAGGGGCTGCTGATCTCGGCGGGCACCGGCGAGACGATGGCGGCGGCGTTCGGGCTCGGGGTGCGGCAGGGGGACGCGGTCGTCTCCCTGGGGGCCTCGGGGTCTGTGATGGCCGTGCACCATGAAGCCCTGGTCGATCCGAGCGGGATCATCACCTCGCTCGCGGACGCCACGGGCATGCATCTGCCGGTGGTGCATACGCTCAACGCCGTACGGACGCTGCGCGGGACGGCGGAGATGCTGGGGGCGGACGGGCTCGATGCGCTGTCCGAGCTTGCGATGAAGTCGACTCCGGGGGCGCACGGGCTGGTTCTGCTGCCCTACTTGGAGGGGGAGAAGACACCCAATCTGCCGCATGCGGCGGGGACGCTGACCGGGCTGCGGCGGGAGTCGATGAAGCCCGAGCACCTGGCGCGGGCCGCCTTCGAGGGCATGCTGTGCGGGCTCGCGGACGCGCTCGACGTGCTGCGCGGCCGGGGCGTGGACGTGCAGCGGGTGTTCCTGCTCGGGGCCGCCGCCGAGCTGCCCGCCGTACAGGCCGCGGCGCCGATGCTCTTCGGTACGCAGGTCGTGGTGCCGCAGCCCGCGGAGTACGCGGCGATCGGTGCGGCGCGGCAGGCCGCGTGGGCGCTGACCGGGCAGCTGCCGCAGTGGCAGGGGGCGACGGCGCAGGTGTTTGAGCCGGGCGAGGAGCTGGCGGTGGGCAAGGCGGTGCGGCAGCAGTACGTGACGGTGCGGGAGCAGGCGCACCCCGGGGCGATGGCGGGAGCGTAGGGGCGGCGTCGCGGAGAGTAAGCCCTTTCTGGAGGCTTTCTGGGGTGGGGCCGTTTTTTGACCCGGTCATGGGTTAATCCGTTGTACGCCGACGGGTCAGGTGGCGGAGGATGGTGGGCGACCTCGCCCATGAAGCCATGAAGCCATGAAGAGAACCTCCCAAGCCTGACTCGAGAGACCGAGCGTGCTCATACGACTCCTGCGGACCCACCTCGGTCCGTACAAGAAGCCCATCGCCCTGCTGGTGCTG
The DNA here is from genome assembly GCF_042740175.1 of Streptomyces sp. NPDC059009. Taxonomy (NCBI): domain Bacteria; kingdom Bacillati; phylum Actinomycetota; class Actinomycetes; order Kitasatosporales; family Streptomycetaceae; genus Streptomyces; species Streptomyces sp. NPDC059009. The sequence continues at coordinate 119,389 of NZ_JBHYJB010000005.1, forward strand.
CTGCAGTTCCTGCAGACCTGCGCCTCTCTCTATCTGCCCACCCTGAACGCGGACATCATTGACAACGGTGTCGTGAAGGGAGACACGGGCTACATCCTGTCGTTCGGCGGTCTCATGATCGCCGTCACCGTGGTCCAGATGGTCTGCAACATCGGCGCCGTCTTCTTCGGCGCGCGGACCGCCGCCGCGCTCGGGCGCGACGTCCGGACCGCCGTCTTCGACCGCGTGCAGTCGTTCTCCGCGCGCGAGATGGGCCAGTTCGGGGCGCCCTCGCTGATCACCCGGACCACCAATGACGTCCAGCAGGTGCAGATGCTCGTGCTGATGTCGTTCACGCTGATGGTGTCCGCGCCGATCATGTGCGTCGGCGGCATCGTGATGGCCCTCGGGCAGGACGTGCCGCTCTCCGGTGTCCTGGTCGCCGTCGTCCCGGTGCTCGGCATCTCCGTGAGCCTCATCGTGCGGCAGCTGCGGCCGCTGTTCCGCACCATGCAGGAGCGGCTCGACACGGTGAACCGGGTGCTGCGCGAGCAGATCACCGGCAACCGCGTCATCCGCGCCTTCGTGCGGGACGACTACGAGAAGGAGCGCTTCCGGGGCGCCAACGCGAAGTTGACCGAGGTGTCGCTGGGGACCGGCAAGCTGCTCGCGCTGATGTTCCCCATCGTGATGACCGTCGTGAACATCTCGTCGATCGCCGTGGTCTGGTTCGGCGCCCACCGCATCGACAGCGGGGGCATGCAGATCGGCGCGCTCACCGCGTTCCTCGCGTATCTCATGCAGATCGTGATGTCCGTGATGATGGCCACCTTCATGTTCATGATGGTGCCGCGCGCCGAGGTCTGCGCCGAGCGCATCCAGGAGGTCCTGGACACGGAGTCGAGCGTCGTCCCGCCGGCCGACCCGGTCCGCAAGCTGCTGCGCCACGGCCACCTCGAAGTGCGCGGGGCCGGGTTCCGGTACCCGGGCGCCGAGGAGCCGGTGCTCAAGTCGATCGACCTGGTCGCGCGCCCCGGGGAGACCACCGCCGTGATCGGCTCGACCGGCAGCGGCAAGTCGACGCTCCTCGGGCTCGTACCCCGGCTGTTCGACGCCACCGACGGCGAGGTCCTGGTCGACGGCGTGGACGTATCGACGCTCGACCCCAAGCTGCTCGCGAAGACCGTGAGCCTGGTGCCGCAGAAGCCGTACCTCTTCGCCGGCACCGTCGCGACGAACCTGCGCTACGGCAACCCCGACGCCACCGACGAGGAGCTCTGGCACGCGCTCGAGGTGGCTCAGGCCAAGGACTTCGTGGAGAAGCTGGAGCACGGGCTCAACGCGCCCATCGCGCAAGGCGGTACGAACGTCTCCGGCGGCCAGCGGCAGCGCCTGTCGATCGCGCGGACGCTCGTACAGCGGCCGGAGATCTATCTCTTCGACGACTCGTTCTCCGCGCTCGACTACGCCACGGACGCCGCCCTGCGCGCGGCCCTCGGCCGGGAGACCGCCGAGGCGACCGTGGTGATCGTCGCCCAGCGCGTGTCGACCATCCGGGACGCCGACCGGATCGTGGTCCTCGACGAGGGCCTCGTCGTCGGCACCGGCACCCACGGCGAGCTGATGGACGGCAACGAGACCTACCGGGAGATCGTGCTCTCCCAGCTGACGGAAGCGGAGGCAGCCTGATGGCGGGGCACGGCGGAATGATGGCGGGTCCCCCGCAGAAGTCGCTGGACTTCAAGGGGTCCGGCAAGCGGCTGCTCGCGCAGTTCAAGCCCGAGCGGGCCACGATGTACGGGATGCTCGTCGCGGTCGTCCTCAGCGTCGGGCTCTCCGTGGTGGGCCCGAAGATCCTGGGCCGGGCCACCGACCTGATCTTCGCGGGCATCGTCGGGCGCGACATGCCGGAGGGCGCCACCAAGGAACAGGCGCTGGAGAACCTGCGCCAGGGCGGTCACGGCGGCATGGCCGACATGCTCTCCGGGCTCGACTTCACACCGGGCAAGGGCATGGACTTCGGCGCCATCGGCTCCGTACTGCTCCTGGCGCTCTGCACGTTCCTCGCGGCCGGTCTGATGATGGCGATCGGGACGCGGCTCTCCAACCGCGCGATCAACCGGACCGTGTTCCGGATGCGCGCGGACATGCAGGCGAAGATGTCGCGGCTGCCGCTGTCGTACTTCGACAAGCGCCAGCGCGGCGAGGTCCTCAGCCGCGCCACCAACGACATCGACAACATCGGGCAGACGCTCCAGCAGACGATGGGCCAGCTCATCAACTCACTGCTGACGATCATCGGCGTCCTGGTGATGATGCTGTGGATATCCCCGCTGCTCGCACTGGTGGCGCTGATCACCGTGCCGCTGTCGTTCCTCGTGGCGACGAAGGTCGGCAAGCGCTCTCAGCCCCAGTTCGTGCAGCAGTGGAAGACCACGGGCAAGCTCAACGCGCACATCGAGGAGATGTACACCGGGCACACCCTGGTGAAGACCTTCGGGCGCCAGGAGGAGTCGGCCAAGGCGTTCGCCGAGCAGAACGACGCGCTGTACGAGGCCGGGTTCAAGGCCCAGTTCAACAGCGGTGTCATGCAGCCGCTGATGTTCTTCATCTCGAACCTCAACTACGTCCTGGTGGCCGTGGTCGGCGGTCTGCGGGTGGCCTCCGGGTCGCTGTCGATCGGTGATGTGCAGGCGTTCATCCAGTACTCGCGGCAGTTCTCGATGCCGCTCACACAGGTCGCCTCGATGGCGAACCTGGTGCAGTCCGGAGTCGCCTCGGCCGAGCGGATCTTCGAGCTCCTGGACGCGGACGAGCAGGAGGCCGACCCGGTGCCGGGCGAGCGCCCCGACCAGCTGCGCGGCCGCGTCGGGATGGAGCACGTCTCCTTCCGGTACGAGGAGGACAAGCCCCTCATCGAGGACCTCTCCCTGACCGTGGAGCCGGGCCACACCGTCGCGATCGTCGGGCCGACCGGTGCGGGCAAGACGACGCTCGTGAACCTGCTGATGCGGTTCTATGAAGTCACGGGCGGGCGCATCACGTTGGACGGCGTCGACGTGTCGAAGATGTCGCGGGACGAACTGCGGTCCGGGATCGGCATGGTGCTCCAGGACACGTGGCTGTTCGGCGGCACGATCGCGGAGAACATCGCGTACGGCGCCGCCAAGGACGTCACGCGCGAGGAGATCGAGGAGGCCGCGAAGGCCGCGCACGCGGACCGGTTCGTCCGGACGCTGCCCGAGGGGTACGACACCGTCCTCGACGACGAGGGCACGGGGGTGAGCGCGGGCGAGAAGCAGCTCATCACCATCGCGCGGGCGTTCCTGTCCGACCCGGTGATCCTGGTCCTCGACGAGGCGACGAGTTCGGTGGACACGCGTACGGAGGTGCTGATCCAGAAGGCGATGGCGCGCCTCGCGCACGGGCGCACGTCCTTTGTCATCGCGCACCGGCTGTCGACGATCCGGGACGCCGACACGATTCTGGTGATGGAGAACGGGGCCATCGTCGAACAGGGCACGCATGATGCGCTGTTGGCGGCAGGCGGTGCGTATGAGCGGCTGTACAAGGCTCAGTTCGCGCAAGCCGTGGCTGAGGTCGACTGAGGGGTTGCCCGGCGACGGGGTGCCTGTCTTTGGGTCGGGAGCCGCCCTGCGGCACGACTGCCCGCAACGGCGGTCAGTCGAGGTAGCCCCTGAGCTGGTCCGCGAAGGCGTGGTCCCGCAGCTTGTTGAGGGTCTTGGATTCGATCTGGCGGATGCGTTCGCGTGTCACGCCGAAGATGCGGCCGATCTCCTCCAAGGTGCGGGGCCTGCCGTCCGCGAGGCCGTAGCGGAGCTGGACGACCTTGCGTTCGCGCTCGCCGAGGGTGGAGAGGACCGCCTCCAGGTGCTCGCGGAGCAGCAGAAATGCCGCTGATTCCACGGGACTTGTGGCGTCGCCGTCCTCGATGAGGTCGCCGAGCGCGACATCGTCCTCCTCGCCCACGGGGGCGTGCAGCGATACGGGTTCCTGGGCCAGGCGCAGTACCTCGCTGACGCGCTCGTGCGGCAGGTCGAGGTGGGCGGCGACCTCTTCGGGGGTCGGTTCGTAGCCGCGCTCCTGCAGCATGCGGCGCTGGACGCGGACGACCCGGTTGATCAACTCGACCACGTGGACCGGGACCCGGATCGTGCGGGCCTGGTCGGCGAGGGCGCGGGACATGGCCTGGCGGATCCACCAGGTCGCGTACGTGGAGAACTTGTAGCCGCGGGCGTAGTCGAACTTCTCGACGGCGCGGATCAGGCCCAGGTTCCCCTCCTGGACGAGGTCGAGCATCGTCAGGCCGCGGCCCACGTAGCGCTTGGCGACGGAGACGACCAGGCGCAGGTTGGCCTCGATGAGGCGGCGCTTGGCCATGCGGCCCGCGACCACCAACTTGTCCAGATCCAGGGCGAGTTGGGTGTCCAGGTCGGGGGTGCTGCCGAGCTTCTCCTCGGCGAAGAGACCGGCCTCGACACCCCGGGCGAGCTCGACCTCCTCGGCGGCCGTGAGCAGCGGTATCCGGCCGATCTCGCGCAGGTACTGGCGGAACAGGTCGGAGGAGGGGCCGCCGGTGTCGGCGCGGGTGCGGGCGGCGGGCACCTCGACGGGCTCCACGGTCTCGACGGGCTCGGTGACCTCGGCGGTCTCGGCCTCCAGGACCTCCGGGGCTTCCGCTTCCGGGCCTTCGGGGCCTGCGGACTCCGGTGCCGACTCCTGGACTTCCGGGTGGTGCGCGGCGCGGCTCTGTTGCGGCACCGCCTCCAGGACGGTGCTCTCCGCCTCCGGTTCGGCGTCCGTGTCCGCGCGCGTGGCGGTGTCGTTCTGGGTGAGGGTCTGGGTCTGCACGGGGGCGACCTCCAGGGTGATCGCAGCTGAGGCGTGCGGCAGCGGTAGGACGGGATCGGCGACCGCGGGCTCACCGCTGTCCGTCCCGAACACGATGTGTGGAACCGCGGGGGTGTCGGGCCCGCTGTCTGCGGGCCGGCCGCGCTCCGAGGACTCAGGCACCGCAACCCAGTGTGGGGTACGACACACGGCCGCCACGAGGGGCATGCGGTGACTTTTTGAGTCCCGTCCGTGACCGCGTGGTTACCCGCCGGGTAACCATTGGCCCTAGGGCCAGTCCTTCCGTGGCCCGGCGGCACCTCAGAGGGCGCCTGCGCCCCGTTCGCGCAGCGCCTGGCCGTACTGCTGGAGAATCCACAACTCGTTCTGCACGGAGGCGAGTTGCTGGGGGTCGCCGCCCGCGCCGAGGCGGGTGAGGGTGCCCTGGATGTCGCGGACGCGGCGGTCGACGGCGCGCAGCCGGACCTGGACGAGCTGGATACCTGCGTACATCTCGTCGACCGTGCGGCGCAGGATGGCCTCGACGGCGAGCTCCGTGACCATGGCGCGAACGGCGTCGTCCGGCGCGGCTTCCCGTACGCGCGCGATGTACGCCTGCTCGTCCTGGACGCCCGTCTCGGCGCCGCCCGCCTCCTCGATGGCCTGGCGCACGGCGGCGTACGGCGGGGCGGTGAACTCGTCCGTCCCGTACGCGTCGAAGGCCGGGGAGACCAACTCGGGGCGCTGCAGGGCGAGTTTGAGCAGCTCGCGCTCGGTGCGGTGGGCGGGGCTGCGCAGGGTCAGGGCGGGGCCGCTGAAGCCCGGGGACGCCTGGTTCTCGTACGCGGGCGAGGGGCGCCGCTGCTGGGTGGGGGCGGGGCCCTTGGAGCCGCGCTCGCGGGCCCAGCGGGCCAGCTGGGCCACGCGCTTGACCACGAACTGGGTGTCGAGGATGCCGAGCATCCCGGCGAGCTGGACGGCGACCTCGTGCTGGGCGCCGGTGTTCTTGATGCGGGCGACGACGGGCGCCGCCTCGTCCAGCGCCGCGGCGCGGCCCGCCGGGGTCTCCAGGTCGTAGCGGGCGACGATCTGGCGGAGCGCGAACTCGAAGAGCGGCGTGCGGGGTTCGACCAGGTCGGCGACCGCCTCGTCGCCCTTGGCGAGGCGCAGCTCGCAGGGGTCCATGTTGTCGGGGGCGATGGCGATGTAGGTCTCGGCGGCGAACTTCTGGTCGTCCTCGAAGGCGCGCAGGGCGGCCTTCTGGCCCGCCGCGTCGCCGTCGAAGGTGAAGATCACCCGGGCCGAGCCGTTGTCCATCAGGAGGCGGCGGAGGATCTTGATGTGCTCGCCGCCGAAGGCGGTGCCGCAGGTCGCGATGGCGGTCGTGATGCCCGCGAGGTGGCAGGCCATCACGTCCGTGTAGCCCTCGACCACGACCGCGCGGGAGGACTTGGCGATCTCCTTCTTGGCCAGGTCGATGCCGTACAGGACCTGGGACTTCTTGTAGATCGGGGTCTCGGGGGTGTTGAGGTACTTCGGGCCGTTGTCGTCGTCGCGGAGCTTGCGGGCGCCGAAGCCGACGACCTCGCCGCCGATGTCGCGGATCGGCCACATCAGGCGGCCGCGGAAGCGGTCGATGGGGCCGCGGCGGCCCTCCTGGGAGAGGCCGGAGAGGGTGAGCTCCTTGTCGGTGAAGCCCTTGCCGCGCAGGAAGCGGGTCAGGTGGTCCCAGCCCGCCGGGCTGTAGCCCACGCCGAAGTGCGCGGCCGCCGCCTGGTCGAAGCCGCGCTCGGCGAGGAACTTCCGGCCGATCTCGGCTTCCGGGGACTCCAGCTGGTCCACGTAGAACTGCGCGGCCGCCTTGTGGGCCTCGACCAGGCGGATGCGCTCGCCGCGCTGGTGCGAGGGGTTGTACCCGCCCTCCTCGTAGCGCAGCGTGATGCCGGCCTTCGCGGCGAGGCGCTCCACCGCCTCGGAGAAGGTGAGGTGGTCGACCTTCATCACGAAGGTGAGGGTGTCGCCGCCCTCCTGGCAGCCGAAGCAGTGGAAGAGACCCTTGCTGGGGCTGACCTGGAAGGACGGCGACTTCTCGTCGTGGAAGGGGCACAGGCCCTTCAGGTTCCCGCCGCCCGCGTTGCGCAGTTGCAGGTACTCGGACACCACGGCGTCGATCGGGACCGCGTCCCGAACCGCCTTCACGTCCTCGTCATTGATCCTGCCTGCCACGCGTGAATTCTAAGGGGGTGCGGTGACAGTCCTGACCGAGGGAGCCTCAGTCCGTCAGCGAGGCGAGCGGGACCGAGGGGTCGGCGAGCGCGTCGGGGTCCGGCCTGGCTCCCTTGCGGATCAGGGTCTGGATGGTCTCCGTCACGTCCCACACGTTCACGTTCATCCCTGCGAGGACGCGGCCCTCCTTCAGCCAGAAGGCGATGAACTCCCTCTTGCCCGCGTCGCCGCGGACCACGACCTGGTCGTACGTGCCCGGGGGCGCCCAGCCCGAGTACTCCAGGCCCACGTCGTACTGGTCGGAGAAGAAGTACGGGACGCGGTCGTAGGTGACCTCCTGGCCGAGCATCGAGCGGGCCGCCGCCGGGCCGCCGTTCAGGGCGTTGGCCCAGTGCTCCACGCGCAGCCGGCCGCCGAAGTCGGAGTACGGGACCGCGGCGACGTCGCCCGCGGCGTAGATGTCCGGGTCCGAGGTGCGCAGGCCCGCGTCGACCGCGATGCCGCCGCCGTGCGCCCGGTCCACCAGGGCGAGGCCCGCGGACTCGGCGAGGGCGGTGCGGGGGGCGGCGCCGATGGCGGCCAGGACGTCGTGCGCCGGGTGCTCCTCGCCGTCGTCCGTGCGGGCCGCGAGGACCAGGCCGTCCTGGCCGGTGATCTCCGTGAGCTTCGCGCCGAAGTGGAAGCGGACGCCGTGCTCGGCGTGCAGGTCGGCGAACATCTGGCCGACCTCGGGGCCGATGACGGCGTGCAGCGGGGTGGGCTCCGGCTCGACGACGGTGACCTCCGCGCCGTACTCCCGGGCCGCCGAGGCGATCTCCAGGCCGATCCAGCCCGCGCCCGCGATCACCAGGTGGCCGTTGTCCCGGCCGAGCGCGGCCAGGACGTGCCGGAGCCGGTCGGCGTGGGCGAGGCGGCGCAGGTGGTGGACGCCCGCGAGGCCCGTGCCGGGGACGTCCAGGCGGCGCGGCTCGGCGCCGGTGACGAGCAGGAGCTTGTCGTAGCCGATGACCGCGCCGTCGCCGAGGCGGACCGTCTTGGCCCCGCGGTCGATGGCGACGACCGTCTGGCCGAGATGCAACTCCACGTCCGCCTGGGCGTACCAGGCCGGTTCGTGGACGAAGACGCTGTCGCGGTCCTCCTTGCCGAGGAGGTAGCCCTTGGACAGCGGCGGGCGTTCGTAGGGGTGGTCGCGCTCGTCACCGATGAGGATCACACGGCCGGTGAACCCCTCGGCGCGGAGCGTCTCGGCCGCCTTGGCTCCGGCCAGACCTCCTCCGACAATGACGAACGTCTGATCAGCGTCGACCACTTGATGCCTCCTCGTTACTTTCAGGCCGTACGTGAGCGTCCCGCACGGAGCGTGATGACGGAAGGGGGCGTCAGCACATTGGGCCACTTTTCGTCACGCCCCGTGGTCACTCGCCCCTGTGCGCCTGACCCGGCGCCGCTCTCGCGGACGTGGTCGCTCGCCATGGGGGTTCCTCAATTGATGGTTGCGGTGATCATCGTCCTTGACCGGCTGCCATGAGTTTCCTGTGCAGCGAGCGTGCGGCGGCGTCCGTGAGGGATGCGATCTGGTCGATCACGACGCGCAGCGCGGCGCGGTCGTCGGGTGCCGCGTCGTAGAGCGCGCGGAACTGCGGGTCCAGCCCTTCGGGCGCGCGCGTGGTGAGGGCCTCGGCGAGTTCGGCGACGCAGACGCGCTGGTCGGCGCGGAGCCGCTCCTGGGCGGGGCGCTGCATCACGTACAGGTCGGCGACGGCCTTGAGGACGGCGCACTCGTGGCGGGCCGCGCGCGGGACGACGAGTTCGGCGGCGTACCGGGTGAGGGGGCCGGTGCCGTACCGCGCGCGGGTGGCGGTCTCGGCGGCGAGGCAGAAGCGGCCGATGAGCTGGCTGGTGGCGTCCTTCAACCGGGCCTGGGCGACGGCCGATCCGTCGTAGCCGTGCGGCCACCACTCCTGTTCCAGGAGGCGGTCGAGGGCCTCGGAGAGCTCTTCGGGGTCGGTGTCCGCGGGGACGTAGCGGCCGATCGCGACGGCGAAGACGTCCCGGCGCTCGGGCTCGGCGTGCAGCGCGTTCGGGTCGATGTGCCCGGCGTGCAGGCCGTCTTCGAGGTCGTGCACGGAGTACGCGACGTCGTCCGACCAGTCCATGACCTGCGCCTCGAAGCAGGTGCGGGTGCCGGGGGCCTCCTTGCGGACCCAGTCGAAGACGGGCCGGTCGTCTTCGTAGACACCGAACTTGGAGGACGCCGGGTCGGTGGGGTGGGCGCCGCGCGGCCAGGGGTACTTGGTGGCGGCGTCGAGGGCGGCCCGGGTGAGGTTGAGGCCGACGCTCACCGGTTCGCCTGTCTCGTCACTTCTTACGAAGCGCTTCGGTTCGATGCGGGTGAGCAGGCGCAGCGACTGGGCGTTGCCCTCGAACCCGCCGCAGTCCTCGGCGACTTCGTTGAGGGCCTGCTCCCCGTTGTGCCCGAAGGGCGGGTGGCCGAGGTCGTGGGAGAGGCAGGCGGTCTCCACCAGGTCGGGGTCGCAGCCGAGTGCGGCGCCCAGCTCGCGGCCGACCTGGGCGCACTCCAGGGAGTGCGTCAGCCGGGTGCGGGCGCTGGCGTCCCACGCCTGGAACTTGGTGCCGGGCGTGACCACCTGGGTCTTCCCGGCGAGGCGGCGCAGCGCGGCGGAGTGCAGCACACGCGCGCGGTCCCGCTGGAAGGCGGTGCGGCCCGGCCGCTTGTCCGGCTCCGGCGCCCACCGCTCGACGGCCGCCGCTCCGGCCGTCCCGGCCGCCTCGTTCTCGAAGTGCGCGTTCTGTGCTGTGCCTTCCATGCCCTCGACAGTAGCTCTCGCGCTCCCGTTCAGGCGCTGGCGAGCTGGTGGAGCGCGGCCTGATCCCGGCCCGTGCCGGTGCGGGCCTCGTCGTAGCGGTGCAGGAGGAGGCGGGCGAGGGCGGGGTGGTCGCCGAGCGGGGCGGCGGCGATCCACGGGCCCGCCGCGGCGCACTGGGTGGCGAAGCGGCCCGGCGCGGTGAAGTACGAGGCGACGGCGGCCCGGTGGCGGCCGCGGGCGGCGAGCGAGCCCAGCGCGTCCGCGACGGTGTGCGGGGTGCCCGGGGTCGGGGTCGCGTAGGCGGGGACGACGGGGACGCCGAGGCGCTCGGCGAGCAGCCGCGCGGTGTGGCCGGTGTCGGTGGCGGACTCCGGGTCGCGGGAGCCCGCGGCGGCCAGCACGATGCCGCTGCGGCGCCGCGCGGCCTCGCTCATACGGGGGTTCCAGCCCGCCTCGACGAGCCGGGCGTACAGCGCCTCGACGAGCAGCGGGTGCGGGCCGAGCGGGGCGGCGACGCGGGCGGTGAGGCCGGGCGTCGCGGCGACGGCGGCGGGGATGTCGTGCTTGACGTGGTAGCCGCGGCTGAGGAGGAGGGGGACGAGAACCGGGGCGGGGGCGGCGGCGCCCTCGGTGGCCAGGTCCGCGAGGGTGTCGCCGAGCAGGGGCTCGTTCAGCTCGATGTGGCCGAGGCGTACGGACAGGCCGGGGCGCAGGGCGCGGGCCCGGTCGAGGAGAGCCGTGACGGTGCTGAGGGCGCGCGGGTCGCGGCTGCCGTGGGCGACGACGACGAGCGGGGGCCGCGCGGAGGCGGAACCGGGATCGGGGGTGCGGCGTCTGCCGTTGCGGGAGACGTTGCCGAGCTGGCTGCCGAGCTGTGCGGTGATGCGGTTCATGAGTTGCGCCGTGCTCTCTAGAGGGGTGCTGCCGGACTCGTCTCGCGGAGGGTTCGACGGCGTCATGGACCGAGGATGGCCGCGGCAGATTGCGGAGGTGTTGCGTGGCGGTGACGGGTGATTTCGCGGAGGCTCACGGGCCGGGGCGGGGCGTTGTCAGTGGGGCCGCCTACCTTTGATCGTGCGGTCGGGTGACCGGCGTGGGGGTGGGATCGGTACGGGGGTCGCGCGGGGGCGCGGCGGTCAGCGGGGAGACGGGGATGGACCGGGGGACAGAGCCGGAGATGGACGAGAAGGCTGAGGGGACGCGGGAGGCGCGGGAGGCGCGGCAGGCGCGGGGATCCCGGGCGGCGCAACGGGCGGGGTGGGCCGGGGCGTTGGCGGCGGTGCGGCAGGTGTGGGGTCGGGTGCGGCGGCGGCCCAGGTGGCCGCGGACGCGGGCGGGACAGCGGCGGCTGGTGCAGTCCGTGATGGTCTGCTGCGTCCTCGCGCTGCTCCCCGCGACCTGGCTGTTCGTGACGACGGACGACCGGTTGCACACGACGGCGGACGTGCCGCGCGCCAAGGTGGCGGTCGTCTTCGGCGCCGGGCTCTGGGACGGTGAGCCGTCCCCGTATCTGGCCCACCGCCTGGACGCGGCGGCCGAGTTGTACCGCGCGCACCGCATAGAGGTCGTGCTCGTCACAGGCGACAACAGCCGCGAGGACTACGACGAACCGGACGCCATGCGCGCCTATCTCGCCGAGCGCGGCGTCCCGGACCGCCGCATCGTCAGCGACTACGCGGGCTTCGACACCTGGGACTCGTGCGTGCGCGCCCGGAAGATCTTCGGCGTGGACCGGGCGGTGCTGATCAGCCAGGGCTTCCACATACGCAGGGCGGTCGCGCTCTGCCGGGCGGCGGGCGTGCGGTCGTACGGGGTGGGAGTCGACGCCGTGCACGACGCGACCTGGTACTACGGCGGCGCCCGCGAGGTGTTCGCCGCGGGCAAGGCGGCGCTCGACGCGGCGGTCCGGCCGGATCCGCGGTTCCTGGGGCAGAAGGAGAAGGGGGTGGAGCGGGCGCTCGCGTCGCCGCGGTGACCGCGCGGAGTGGGTCACGGCGACCTCACGGCGGTGGCCGGCGTGACCTCACAGGGGCGGGCGTGGGGCGCTGAGGTCGGCGTACCGCATGCGTAACCGCGCGCACGGGGTCGCGTAACACGCAGGTCGGACGCTGGGTGGCATGCACTCCACGGCGATATCGGCGATATCGGAGACACCGGCGGACCCGGCGGCGCCCGCACCCGCGGCGGGAGCGGCAGCGACGGCCGGGGCTCCGGGGACGGCAGCCACAACCGGGGTTCCAACTGCCTCGGCGGCCACAGCGGGGGCTCCAACTGCCTCGGCAGCGACGGCGGGGGCTCCAGCTGCCTCGGCGGCGACGCTCACGCACTGTCCGTACTGCGCGCTGCAGTGCGGCATGGGCCTGGTCCCGGGGCCGGGGCCCGGCGGGGTGGAGGTCGTGGAGCGGACCGGGTTCCCTGTGAACCGGGGCGCGCTGTGCGGCAAGGGGCGGACCGCGCCCGCCGTGCTCGCCGGCCGGGTCCGGCTGACCGAGCCCCTCGTCCGCTCCCCCGCCACCGGCGAGCTCACGCCCGCCACCTGGGAGGAGGCGCTCGGGCGGATCGCCGGGGAGCTGGCCCGTACGCGCCGGGAGCACGGCGCGGACGCCGTCGGGGTGTTCGGCGGCGGCGGGCTGACCAACGAAAAGGCGTACGCGCTCGGGAAGTTCGCGCGGGTCGTGCTCGGGACCTCGCAGATCGACTACAACGGCCGGTTCTGCATGTCGTCGGCGGCCGCCGCGGGGCAGCGGGCGTTCGGGCTCGACCGGGGGCTGCCGTTCCCGCTCGCGGACATCCCGCGCACCGGGTGCGTGATCCTGGTCGGCTCGAACCTCGCGGAGACGATGCCGCCCGCACTGCGGTACCTGACGGAACTGCGGGAGAACGGCGGCAAGTTGATCGTCGTCGACCCGCGCAGGACCCGGACCGCCGAGCAGGCGGACCTGCACCTGGCACCCCGGCCGGGCACGGACCTCGCCCTGGCGCTCGGCCTGCTGCACCTGGTCGTGGCCCAGGGCCGCACGGACGAGGAGTTCATCGAGGAGCGCACCACCGGCTGGGCGGAGGCGCGGGCGGCGGCGATGGCGCACTGGCCGGAGCACGTCGAGCGGATCACGGGCGTCGCGGTGCCTCAACTGCGGGAGGCGGTACGGCTGTTCTGCGAGGCCGACGGCGGGACGGGCATGGTGCTCACCGCGCGCGGGCCCGAGCAGCAGTCGAAGGGCACGGACACCGTGGGCGCCTGGATCAACCTGTGCCTGGCCACGGGCCGGGCCGGGCGGCCGCTGTCCGGGTACGGCTGTCTGACCGGGCAGGGCAACGGCCAGGGCGGCCGTGAACACGGCCAGAAGGCCGACCAGTTGCCCGGCTACCGGAAGCTGACGGATCCGGCGGCGCGGGCCCATGTGGCGCGGGTGTGGGGGGTGGAGCCACAGGCGTTGCCGGGCCCTGGGCGGTCGGCGTACGAGCTGCTCGACGCGCTGGGCGGGGACGTGAAGTCGCTGCTCCTGATGGGTTCCAACCCGGTCGTGTCGGCGCCCCGGGCCGCGCATGTGGAGGAGCGGCTGCGGTCGCTGGACTTCCTGGCGGTGGCGGACGTAGTGCTGTCGGAGACGGCGGCCCTCGCGGACGTGGTCCTTCCGGTGACGCAGTGGGCCGAGGAGACGGGCACGGTCACGAACCTGGAGGGCCGGGTGCTGCTGCGGCAGCGCGCGGTGTCACCGCCGGAGGGGGTGCGCAGCGACCTGGAGGTGCTGCGGGGGCTCGCGGCGCTGCTCGGCCACGAGAAGGGGTTCCCGGCCGAACCGGAGGCGGTGTTCGAGGAGTTGAGGAGGGCGAGTGCGGGGGGTGTCGCGGACTACTCGGGGATCACGTACGGGCGGTTGCGGGAGCCTTCCGGCCCGGAGGGTGATGCGGCGGGGGGTGATGCGGCGGGGGTGTTCTGGCCGTGCCCAGGGGGACTTGAAGATGCTGGGGAGGCGCTGGTGGCCTCGCACCCCGGGACGCCCCGGCTGTTCCTGGAGCGGTTCGCCACGGAGGACGGGCGGGCCCGGTTCGTGCCGGTGGTGCACCGGGCGGCCGCCGAGGAGCCCGACGCGGAGTACCCGGTGCTGCTCACCACGGGACGGGTGCTCGCGCAGTACCAGTCGGGGGCGCAGACGCGGCGCGTGGACGAGTTGAACGAGGCGGCGCCGGGGCCGTTCGTGGAGCTGCATCCCCGGCTCGCCCAGCGGGTCGGGGTCGCGGACGGCGAGCCGGTCGCCGTGGTCTCGCGGCGCGGGCGGGCGGTGGCTCCGGCCCGGGTCAGCGGGGCGATCCGGGCCGACACGGTGTTCATGCCGTTCCACTGGGCGGGAGAGGGGCGCGCCAACTCGTTGACGCACCCGGCGCTCGATCCGGTGTCCCGGATGCCGGAGTTCAAGGTGTGCGCGGTGCGGGTCGAGCGGGTGGGCGGGGCGCCCTCCGAGAGCCTCGGCACCACCGAGAGCCGCAGCACCACCGAGAGCCTCGGCACCACCCAGAGCCTCGGCACCACCCAGAGCCGCAGCACCCGCTGAGACCTCGACCCCGTTGCCTTCTCGGCGCGTTACTGGGCGCCGCCCTGGCCCGCGCTGCCCATCGGGCCGACCTGCACCGGGGAGCCGGAGCCGTCCGTGGCGGGCAGCGTCTTGGCGCCCGGCCAGGCGAGGGTGAACGACTTCGTCTCGTTCGGCGGGGTGACCACGATGCCGGTGACGCTGACGCCGGAGCCGCCCGACTCGTTCAGCGGGTAGGTGACACCGAAGGACACCGACTCCCCGTCCTTGAGGGTCACCGGGGTGGACTTCTCGCCGCTGCGCTGCGCGGACAGCGCCCCGTCGCCGGTCTTCAGGTCGACGCCCGCGTACCCGGCGAGCACGCAGTCCCGGCCCGCGTGGTTCTTCATCGTCACCGCGACAGCGCCCTCGTGCTCGCCGCCGCCGGCGGTGTAGTCCGAAGCCGTGATGTCCAGGTCGTCCGTACGGCACTTGTCCGACGCGCCGCTCCCGCCGGAGCCCGTGCCCTGCCCGCCGGAGTTCTGCCCGGCGGTGTCCTTGCCGCCGGAGTCCTTGCCACCGCCCTGGTCCGAGCCGCCCGAACCCGAACCGCCGCCCGAGGAAGCCTTGGTGGGCGCGGCCGACGGGTCGCTCTGCGCCGTGTCGTCGCCGTTGCAGGCCGCGAGGGAGAGACCCGCGGCAACGGCCAGGGCGGCGAAGGTGAGCTTGCGAGCGCGCATCGTGTGGTCCTCAGTGTGGGTCGGTGGGGCCGGCCGCTCGCTACGAGTCGTGACGAGGAGCCGGCGTTTCTGAGCACCTAGAGCCGTCCGGCCCGGCGAACCGTTCCTCCCAACTGCCCGCCAGGACATTCCTGTTACACGCGCGGCCGGGCGCGATGCGTGCCGCCACCGGGCGCATCCCGGCCGGACGGCGGTTCCCGCCACCGTTCCGCGTCCGCTCGCGGCCACCCCCCGCTGGGACAGACCCGTGACGCAGGGGGACTTGACCACCACCGGTGGCATGCTCTCCTCAATCCGCCTCGCCCCGCCCCCGTCCGTCTCGCCCCTCACCTGTCCCGCCAGTCCCCCGTCTCGATCACCCGCCCCCTCTCCCGCAGCCCCTTCTCCACCTCCGGC
Organism: Streptomyces sp. NPDC059009; assembly: GCF_042740175.1. Lineage (NCBI taxonomy): Bacteria > Bacillati > Actinomycetota > Actinomycetes > Kitasatosporales > Streptomycetaceae > Streptomyces > Streptomyces sp. NPDC059009. Next base: position 134,920 of record NZ_JBHYJB010000005.1, read on the forward strand.
GCCGCCACATACACCCACGCCCGGACCGCCCTGCCGTCGTCGAGGCGCACCTCGCGGGCGATCCGCTCGTACACGTTGCCCGGCGCGCCCGGCGCCGTGTACTCCTCCAGGACGTCCAGGGCGGCGAGCAGCCAACCGTACAGGGCCGGGCGAGGTGTCATCAACTCGCCCCGTATCCCCGCCCCTTGGGCGAGGGAGGACTCCACCGCGTACGGGTAGCCGGGGCCGTCGTACAGGACGGCCCCGGGAAGCGTCGCCGGTTCTTCCGACCGGGCCCGGCCCCGGACATAGGCCGCGTGGTTGGGCTCGCCGGGGCGCAGGGTGCCGTAGACGAAGAACGGGATCACCCCGCCGTCTCCCGCGCCACCCACTCCGCGTACGCCGGGGCCGCCCGTACCACCGGCGTCGCGATGATCTCCGGGGTGTCGTAGTCGTGGGCCTCGGTCAGCCATGCCTCCAGGGCGGCGTAGCGGGCGGCCGTCGTCTTGAGGAGGAGCTGCCACTCGCGGGCCGTCTCGATGGCGCCGTCCCAGCGGTAGACGGAGGTGACGGGGCCGTTGATCTGCGCGCAGGCCGCGACGCGGGCCGTCACGGCGCCCCGCGCGAGCTGCTCCGCCTTGTACTCGGTGTCCGTCGTGGTCAGGACGGTCAGGACGGTCAGCGGGTGCGGATCCGTCCGGTCGTTCTCGCTCACTGCCAGGGCTCCTTCGCTCTCACCCGTGCGACTCCCGGTCGCTCGTCACCCCTACCCTCTCCCCCGGCCCGGCGCCCCGCCTCCGGCGGGCCTTCCAGCCAGGCCCAAGGTCCCGATACGGGGGGATCGCTGCACTTGTAGTGGGTTCTGTTACACAACGTCCCGGTTTCTGTGATGCGGGCTTTCTACTGTCGATTGCGGTGGCCGGTCCCTCTGCCGAATCCCCGCGCAACCGGACCGGCCGCCACCACCCCCTTCGCAGCCCTCCCGCCTCCCTGCCCGACGGTCACCATGAACCAGCGTTCCCCTCGCCGCCGCCTCCTCCTGGCCGCGCCCCTCGCCGCCCTGGCCGTCGCCGTGCTCGCCGGGTGCGGTGCCGCGAACGGGCTCGCGGACGGCGACATCGCACCGTCCATGTCCGTGCAGCCGCACCCCGAGCCGTTCTGGCCCGCCTGGTCCAGCCCCTCCTCGGACGCGCCCGCCGCCGACACCGCCACCCAGCAGCCCCCGCCGAAGGCCCTGACCGGGCTGCCGAAGGTGGACGACGACAAGATCGCCGACCTGGACGTCGCGACGATCCTGCGGGCCGACCCGCGCATGAAGCCCCTCGCCGACCGCCCCTCGATCGCCGGGCCCGGCCGCGCGGGGCTGCGGCCCCCCGTGTACGCGGATCTGACCGGGGACGGCAAGCGCGACCTGCTGGCCGCCGCCGACCTGGAGAGCGGGCGGAGCGTGCTCGCCGTGTACACGATGCACGACGGCAAGGTGTACCCGATCCTCTTCACCTCCGGGCGCCGCATGAGCATCGAGGCGCTCGACAAGGACATCCTCGTGCGCAGCCCGTGCCCGGACGGCGGCGAGCAGGCCGTGCGCTACCGCTGGAACGGGGTGCGGATGGGGACCTACGAGGACAACAAGACCTACAAGAAGTCGCCCGAGAACCCGAGCGCGCCCGCGCCCGACCCGAAGCCCGAGGCCGACGACAGCGAGGGGCCCCGGCCCGCGCCCTCCGGCAACGCCTCGCTCGCCGCCCCGCCGACGAAGTCCTCGCGCGGCGACGAGCGATCCTCCCCGCCACCCGGCCCCCTGCTCATCGAGCCCACCGTCGCACCCACCGGGCAGGCCCCCCTCCCGGTGCCCGAGGACGAGGGCGACGGCCCGATCGATCCCGACGGCGGCGACCTGGACGGCACCTCGTGAGGCATGTCCTGCGCCGCGCCCGTGCCGGGCTCAACTCCCTCGGCCTGCGCTGGAAGATCGCCGCCCTGCTCGCGGTGGGCTGCTCGGTGGTGGCCGTCGGCATCGGCCTGCTGATCCACCAGGCGCGGCTCGACCAGGTCTCGCAGAGCGCGCGCTCGGGCGCCACCGCGCAGCTCGTCCGGGTGCGGCAGCTGTACGCGCTGACCGGGCAGGTCCAGCAGGACGACGCGGACGCCTCGATCGACGACCCGAACCTGCCGGCGCCGCTGCGGGCCGCGGCGCTCGCGGGCAAGCGGACGACGTATCTGGACATGAGCTCCGACGAACCGGCGGTCTGGGCGGCCCGGCCGATCGGCCACCAGGTCCTGTCCATCCGCGAGTCGCTGCACGAACAGGCCGACGAGATGGCCGACTTCGACCAGCAGCTGATGGCCTCCGGCGCCATCGTGGTCGGGCTCGCCGCGCTCGGCGGCGCGGGTCTCTCCAGCCGGCTCAGCCGGGAGCTGCGCAGCGCGGCGGCCACCGCTCGCCGCATCAGCCAGGGCGACCTGGACGCCCGCATCGACCATCCGCGCCCGGCGGGCACCGGGCGCGGCAAGGACGAGGTCGCCGAACTGGCCACCGCCGTCGACACGATGGCCGCGTCGCTGCAGCGCCGCCTGGTGGCGGAGCAGCGGTTCACCGCGGATGTCGCGCATGAGCTGCGCACACCGCTGACCGGCCTGTACACCGCCGCCGAGCTGCTGCCGCCGAGCCGCCCCACGGAGCTGGTGCGCGACCGGGTCGGCGCCCTGCGCACCCTCACCGAGGACCTGTTGGAGATCGCCCGGCTCGACGCCGACGTGGAGAAGCCGGACCTGGCCGTGCACCCGCTGGGCTCGCTGGTGGAGTGTGCCGCGGAGCGGGCGGGCGTGCCCTGCGAGTCGGTCGGGACGCCCGTCTTCGTACGGACGGACGCGCGCCGTCTGGAGCGGATCCTCGACAACCTCGTGGGCAACGCCCGCAAGCACGGCGCGGGTTCGGTCCAGGTGCGGGTCGAGGGGGCCGTGGTGTCGGTCCGCGACCACGGCCCCGGCTTCCCCGAGCGCCTCCTCGAGGAGGGCCCCCGGCGCTTCCAGACCGGCGCCACGGAGCGCGGCCAGGGCACCGGCCTCGGCCTGACCATCGCGTTCGGCCAGGCCCAGGTGATCGGCGCCCAGGTCGCGCTGCGCAACGCGGACGACGGGGGCGCGGTGGCGGAGGTCCAGCTGCCGCTGGCGTGACGCCGCCCTCGCGGGGCCTGGACTCCCGTACGCGCGAGGGCCCTCAGCCCCCGCACCCGCGACGGCCCTCAACTCCCGTACCGCGACGGCCCTCAGCTCCCGTACGGGCGTACCGCCTTGGCCTCCCGCAGCGCCCGGCCCCACCAGGCGAGCTGGTCGAGCATCGCCTTGGCGGCGGCGTCCGGGGCGGCCGGGTCGCGGTGGTTGCCCTCGTCGTCGAAGTGGGCGCCCGCGTTGTGGAAGGAGACCGTCTCGCGCACGGTGACGGTGTGCAGCTCGGCGAAGACCTGCCGGAGCTGCTCGACGGCGCGCAGGCCGCCGGAGATCCCCCCGTACGAGACGAAGGCGACGGGCTTGGCCTGCCATTCGTCGCGGTGCCAGTCGATGAGGCTCTTGAGGGAGGCGGGGAAGGAGTGGTTGTACTCGGGGGTGAGGACCACGAAGGCGTCGGCGGCGTCGAGCTTGGGCGTCACCTTGCCGAGTTCGGCGAGGACTTCGGGGCTCGGGCTGAAGGAGAGGGCGGTGGGCAGCTGGGCCTCGGCGGCGTCGATGACGTCCACGACGAGGTCGTCGCGCTCCCCCACCCGGTCGAGCAGCCAGCGCGCGACGATCGGGCCGAACCGGCCCTCGCGGTTGCTGCCGATGATGACGGCGACGCGGAGCGGGGCGTCGGCGGACGCGGACGCGGACGAGGGGTCAACGGAACTGGTGTGAGCAGCAGTTGTGTTCATGGAGAACAGGCTCTTAGTTGAACCAAGGTTTAAGTCAAGCGCCTTCGCGGACTACTCTGGCGCGCATGTCGTCGCATCTCGCACCGGACGCCAAGGAAGCCACTGTCGGAGAGCTCGCCGAGCGCAGCGGGGTCGCCCCGTCCGCGCTGCGGTTCTACGAGCGCGAGGGGCTCATCACGAGCCGCCGCACCAGCGGGAACCAGCGCCGCTACGGCCGGGACACGCTCCGCCGGGTCGCCTTCATCCGCACCTCGCAGCGGCTCGGCATCCCCCTCGCCACCATCCGCGAGGTGCTCGGCCTGCTCCCCGACGACCGCACGCCGACGCGGGAGGACTGGGCGCGGATCTCCGAGTGCTGGCGCAGCGATCTGGACCAGCGCATCCGCACCCTGCAGCGACTGCGCGACAACCTCACGGACTGCATCGGCTGCGGCTGCCTCTCGCTCGCCAAGTGCGCGCTGTCCAACCCGTGGGACGAACTGGCCTCCCACGGGCCGGGGCCGCGGCGGCTGATCGAGGACGGAGCGGCGGACGCGGGAGAGGGAGCGGGAGCGGGAGCGGCAGGAGCGGGAGCGGCAGGAGCGGGAGCGGCAGGAGCGGGAGCGGCAGGAGCGGGAGCGGCGGGGGCGTAGGCCCGGACATCGGGCACCCGCGCCCTGCGCCCGCCGCACCCATGGCACCGTGTGGGCCATGACGCATACCGCACTCGTACACCGCCTGGAGATCGACGGCGAGGCCGCGACCGCCGACCGGCTGCTCTGGCCCGCCCTCGTCAACGACGGGCACTTCACCGCGATGCAGGTCAGGGACGGCAAGGTGCAGGGGCTCGCGCACCACCTGGAGCGGCTCGACGGCGCGACCCGGGAGCTGTTCGGGCGCGAGCTCGACGGCGACCACGTCCGGCGGCTGATCCGGCACGTGCTCCGCGACGACCTCCCCGACGCCTCCGTACGCGTCTATGTGCACGCGCCCGACGACGAGCCGTCCGTCATGGTCACCGTCCGCGCCCCCGCCCGGATGCCCCCGGACGCGCAGGCCCTGAAGTCCGTGCCCTACCAGCGCCCCGTCGCGCACATCAAGCACCTCGGCGGCTTCGGCCAGACCCACCACGGGCGGCTCGCGCGGCGCGCGGGCTTCGACGACGCGCTGCTCACCGGGGCCGACGGGACGGTCAGCGAGGGCGCCGTCACCAATATCGCCTTCTTCGACGGGGCCGAGGTCGTCTGGCCCGACGCCCCCTGCCTGGAAGGCATCACGATGCGGCTCCTCGAACCGCGGCTCGCCGGGGCCGGGCTGCCCACCCGGCGCGGACCGGTGCGGCTCGCGAACCTGTCCGCGTACACCTCGGCCTTCGTCACGAACGCGCGGGGGATCGCGCCGGTGCGGCGGATCGACGAGGTCGACTTCGTGGTGGACGAGAAGCTGATGGCCGCGGTCGCGGAGGTCTACGACGCGGTGCCGTGGGACGAGATCTGAGGTCGGCTCAGATGCGCCGGGCGGGCCCTGGGGCGCTCGGGTCACCCGTTCACAGGCGCGCGGGCCAGGCTTCGGGCGGAGCTCCGCGACACGCCGTATGACCTGCCGGAACGTTAGCGATGGAGCGTCAGGCGAGCGCCCGTATCCGAGTTTCTGATGGCCCATCAGGAGGCGTGGGCCGCCGACTGCCACTTACCTCGGTAGGGCCGGGGTGCGGGCCGCACCCCGCGCCCCCTGGTCGGGTCTCTCGGAGGAGCAAGCCCATGACGCGCAAAGGCCGCCGCCCGCTCACCACCGCCGTGCTCACCGCCGCGGCCGCGGGTCTCTTCGCCGCTCCCGCGTACGCGGCGGGTCCGGGCGGCGGCACCGGCGCGGGCGGGCTCGAGGTCTATCCGGCGACGGTCACGCCGGGCACGACGGTCACCGTGAACACCACCGCCTGCGGCTCGGGCGGCACCGCGACGGGCGACGCGAGCGCGGTCGGCGCGGGCACCTTCACGCTGGCGCCCAGCACGCACGAAGAGGACGCGATCGGGCAGTTCAAGGTGCCGCCGTCGGCGCAGCCCGGCACCTACGAGATCGTCGCGAAGTGCGCGGGCTCCGGCGCGGGCGGCAAGCAGGTGGCGGGCGATCTGATGGTCACGGTCACCTCCACGGCCAGCGCCCGCGAGCAGTCCCCCGTCCCCCCGAAGGGACACGTCAAGACGGGGGTCGGCGGCGCACTCGGCCCCGACCCCGTGCAGACCGCGGCGGGCGTGGCGGCACTGGCCGTCGCCGCCGCGGGCGGTACCTGGCTCCTGCACCGCCGGGCGAGAGGCGACAGGATCTGACGGACACCCTCCGCTGTCCACCGGTACCGCCGTCCCCCTCCGGGCCCTTCCCCAAGCTCTCAACTTCGTTCGAGCAGGGGATACCCCATCCACACGGGCCCGGAGGGGGCCTCCCCGACCCGGAAGGGGACGAACTCATGCGACGTGCCCCACGGAAGCAGCGGGCCGCCCTCGGGAAGAGCCGAAAGAAGAGGGTCGCGCCCGGCAGGAAGCGGGTCAGCACCTGTGTCATAGGAGCGATCACCGTCCTCGCGCTCGGCTCCGGCGCCTGGCTCGTCGTCAGCGGCCAGGAGGGGCACCCGCCCCCGCAGCCCTCCGCGGCCCAGGCCGCGCAGGCCCATCAGGGGCGCGACGGCCACGACTCCCCCGCCGCCTCGCTCCAGCCGCTCCCCCCGTCGCCGCCCGACCGCATCCGCATCCCTGCCATCCAGGTCGACGCGCCCCTGATGGGCCTCGGCCTCACCCGCCAGGGCAGCCTCGACGTGCCGCCCGCGGCGAAGAAGAACCTCGCCGGGTGGTACGAGGCGGGCACCACGCCCGGCGAGAAGGGCACCGCGATCGTCGCCGGGCACGTCGACAACGCGCGGGGGCCCGCCGTCTTCTACGAGCTGGGCGGCCTGACGCGGGGCCGCACGGTGGAGGTCGACCGGCGGGACGGCACGGTGGCCGTGTTCACGGTGGACGCGGTCGAGGTGTACGACGCCAAGGACTTCCCCGACGACAAGGTCTACGGACCGGCGCGCCGCCCCGAGCTGCGGGTCATCACCTGCGGCGGGGCCTACTCGAAGCAGACCGGCTACCAGGGCAACGTGGTGGTGTTCGCACACCTCACGGGCAGCCGTTAGCACCCCACGGGCGGCCGTTGGCGTCTCACGCCACCCACTGCTCGTACGCCATCTTGATCACCAGGCCGACCACCGTCGTCAGGAGCACGACCCGGACGAAGCCGCTGCCCTTCTTCAGGGCGGTGCGCGCGCCGAGGGTGCCGCCCGCGAGGTTGAAGACGGCCATCAGACCGGCCAGTTGCCACAGGATCGCGCCCTGCCAGGCGAAGGTCGCGAGGGCGCCCGCGTTGGTGCAGCAGTTGACGATCTTGGCGGTGGCGGAGGCGGAGACCAGGTCGAGGTGGAGCACGGCGGTCAGGGCGAGCACGAGGAAGGTGCCGGTGCCGGGGCCGATGAGCCCGTCGTAGAAGCCGATGCCGAGGCCCGCGATGCCGATCGCGGCGAGGATGCGCCGGGGCGAGGCGGGTCCGGTCGCGGGCGCGGTCCCGAAGGCGGGCTTCAGGATCACGAAGGCCCCGACCGCGACGAGCACGACCATGATCACGGGCTTCAGCACGTCGGTGCTCATGCCCGCCGCGAAGAAGGCGCCGCCCATCGAGCCGAGGAGCGCGGCGAGCCCGATGCGCACGGCGGTGCGGACGTCGACGGGGGTTTTCCGTACGTACGTGACCGCGGCCCCCGTCGTCCCGACGATCGCCACCGCCTTGTTGGTGCCGAGGGCGTGCGCGGCCGGGGTGGAGCCCGGCAGGCCGAGCAGCAGGGCGGGGAGGAGCAGCAGTCCGCCGCCGCCGACCACGGCGTCGATCCAGCCTGCCGCGAGGGCGGCGAGGCAGAGGACGACCACCGTGGTCAGAGATATGTCGGGCATGATCGCGACCCTATGGACGCGATAGGTGGGACGTCCATGGAAATAGAGAGAGTTGAGCGGCTTCTGAGGTTCAGGGCGCCGCCTGGGGTTCGGGGGTCGTGACCGGGGTGCGGTCGGGGGCGGGGGGTGCCGTCGGGTCGACCGTCAGGGCGAGGGCCGTCGCGACGAGCGCGCTGGCCCCGGCCAGGCCCGCGGCGAGGCGGCGGCGGGCCTGGAGGGTGGGGCCGTGGCCGGGGGTGGCGGGTTTGCGGTGGCGTCCCATGGTGATGGTCGGTTCTCTCCGTGGCGGTCTTCGTGGCTCACTTCGTGACTCAAGGGCTCTGCGGCTCAAGGGCTCAGGGGCTCAGGGGCTCAGCCGCTCAGGGGCTCAGAACGTGAAGCACTCCGCGTGGATGCGCTCCTCGGGGACCCCGGCCCGCACCAGCGCCGCCGTCGCCGCCGCCGTCATGCCGGGCGGCCCGCACAGATACACGTCGTGCTCGGCGAGGCCGGGCACGAGGTTGCGCAGGGCCTGCGGGGCGAGCGGGTCGAAGGAGGCGTCGGAGCGGCCGAGGAGGTAGTGGAGCGCCGCCTGCCGCCCGCGCGCGATCTCCTCCAGCTCCTCCTTCAGTACGAGCTGCTCGGCGCTGCCCGCCCGGTAGAGCAGGGTGATGTCGCCGGGGCCGCCCGGCAGCGTCTCGAAGAGGGCCCGCAGGGGCGTGATGCCGACGCCGCCCGCGAGGAGCAGCACCTTGCGCCGGGTGCGGCGGTGCGCGGTCAGGGCGCCGAAGGGGCCGGTGGCGAGAACCCGGGTGCCGGGCTTGAGGCGCCGCATGCGGCGGGTGTGGTCGCCGAGGGCCTTGACGGTGATGCGCAGGGTGTCGCCGCGCACGGGCGCGGAGAGCGAGAAGGGCAGCGCCGTGTGCCAGAGCCTGCGCTGCAGGAACCGCCAGCGGAAGAACTGCCCGGGCTCCGCGCGCAGTTCGTCGAGGCCGATGCCCTGCATGACGACGGAGACGACACCGGGCCCCTCCACCCGCACGTCGAGGACGCGCAGGCTGTGCCGCAGGGCCTGGCGCACGGGCACGACGAGCCGGTACCAGACGAGCAGCACGGCGACGGTCGCGTGCAGCATGGCCCACAGCCACACGGTCAGGGCGCTGCCCGCGACGTCGGGGCCCACGACCTGGTGCGCGAAGGCGAGCCCGGCGCCGAGGTAGGTGAGCAGGTGCAGGGCGCGCCAGGTCTCGTGCGGGATGCGGCGGCGGGCGGCACGGGCGCTGCTCACGCCGACGGCGACCAGCAGCGCGGTCCCGGCACCGGCCGCGGCGAGCCCCGGGTAACCGAGCAGGTCGAGCCCGGCGGAGAGCAGGTCGGTGCCGGTGTGCGCGGCGTAGCCGCAGAGGGCGAGCAGGGCGTGGGCCGCGCAGAGCGAGAGCACGTAGCGGCCGCCGAGGGCGTGGCGGCGGGCGAGCCGGTCGGCGCCGACGCCGTGTTCGAGGGCGGGGACGCGGGCCATGAGGAAGAGCATGACGAGGATGCCGTAGCCGGCGAGGAGGCCGGTGAGGTGAGCGGCGATCGCGCAGAGCGCGTCGAGGCGGGCCGAGGGCTCGACTTGTACGGCCCAGAGGGCCGTCACGAGGACGGCTCCGCCGAGGATTCCGGTACGGAGGTGGGCGGGCGATATCCGGATCGGCTGCACCTCTTGCGTGCGTGCCCTGGGCCTGGGGCGCCGTCCCTTTGCGGCACGGCTGCCCGCAGCGGGAACGGCCCCGGCGCCGTCGCCCGCAGCCGAGCCACCTTGCCGGCTCAGGTACGCGCTCAGCGCGGGGTACGCGTCTGTCTGGGGCTCGGCCTCGATCGTCACGACCGGCACGCTAAAGCCTTCGTAAGGCTGAAAGGGGCTGGTCAGGCCCCCGGGGCGGATCCTTAAGGTCCCCTTGAGGAACGGCTCAACGGACCTTAAGCAAGGCAGCCCGGCGGGCGCCGAAAGATCCCTCACACCCGCCCCCTCGCGGTGCTGAGCTACGCGTTCCCCCCGGGAAACAGAAGGGATCCCGACGGGTAACACCCGCCCCGCACGCTGCGGTTCATGACCTCGAAACAGCGCGTGGCGGTGATCGGCGCCGGACTCGCGGGCGTCCGGCTCACGCAGCGGCTCGCGGACGCCGGACACGATCCCGTGCTCATCGGCGACGAGCCGCACGCCCCGTACAACCGCGTGCTGCTCGCCGAGGTGCTCGCGGGCCGCTACGGACCCGAGCTGCTCGCCCTGCCCACGCCCCGTGCCGAGCACCTGCGCACCCGCGTGGTCCGCGTCGACCGGGCCGAGCGGGTGCTGCAGTGCGAGGACGGGGGCGTCGTCCCGTACGACACGCTCGTCCTGGCCACCGGCTCCAACCCGGTGCTGCCGCCGCTGCGCGGCCTCTTCGCGCCCGGCGCCCGTGAGCTGCCCGGCGGCGTGCACCCCTTCCGTACGCTCGACGACTGTCTGGCCCTCGCGGACGCCGTGCGCCGCCCCGGGGTGCGGGCGGTCGTCATCGGGGGCGGGCTGCTCGGCGTCTCCGCGGCGCGTGCGCTCGCCTCGCGGGGTGCGCAGGTCGTCCTGACGCAGCAGGGCGACCGGCTCATGGAGCGCCAACTCGACCCTGCCGCATCGGAGTTGGTGCGGCAGTACCTGGCCGGGCTCGGCGTCGAGGTGCACACCGAGTGCCGGGTGCGCGGCGTGCGCGTCGAGGACGGGGCGGTGCGCCGCGTGGAGCTCGCCGACGGCTATCTGCTGGACGCCGACGTGGCGGTGCTCGCCTGTGGGGTACGTCCCCGGGTCGGCCTCGCGCAGGCGGCGGGCCTTCAGGTGCGCCGGGGCATCGTGGTGGACGACCGGCTGCGCACCAGCGACCCGCACATCCGGGCCATCGGCGACTGCGCCGAGCACGCGGGCCAGGTGCACTGTCTGGCCGCGCCCGCCCTGGAGCAGGCCGAGGCCCTCGCCGCCCAGCTGACCGCGCCGGACGACGCGGCCGCACCGCCCGCGTACCCCGGCACCCGCTCCCTCACCCGGCTGACCCTGCACACCGCGGCGCCCGAGGCGGCGCCCCTGGAGCTCGCGGCGTTCGGGGACCCCGAGCCGCGCCCCGACGACGACGTGATCCAGCTCGCGGACGCCACCCGCGGGACCTACCGGAAGGTCGTCGTGCGCGGCGACCGGCTCGTGGGCGGGGTGCTGTTCGGCGAGCTGTCCGCCGTCGGCTCGCTCGCCCGCGCCTGGGAGGACGACGACCCGCTGCCCGCCGAGGACGCCGGTGCCAGCCCCCTGCTCCACCTGCTCACCAACGACGGAGGCCGCTGACATGCCGACACCCGCTGACATGCCGGAGACCGCGGACATGCCGAAGACCGCAGACCACCGCCCCACGCTCGTCCTCGTCGGCCACGGCATGGTCGGACAGCGCTTCCTGGAGGCCGCCGCCGAGCGCGGCGTCACGGCCACGCACCGCGTCGTGGTGCTCTGCGAGGAGCCGCGCCCCGCCTATGACCGGGTGCACCTCACCTCGTACTTCTCGGGCACGAGCCCCGACGAACTCTCGCTCGTCGAGCCGGAGTTCATGGCCAGGCACGGCATCGAGCTGCGCCTCGGCGACCCGGCCGAGCACATCGACCGGTGCGCGCGGACCGTGCTCGCGCGGTCCGGGGAGACCTTCGCGTACGACACGCTGGTGCTCGCCACCGGGTCGTACCCGTTCGTGCCGCCGGTGCCCGGCAAGGACACCACGGGCTGCTTCGTGTACCGCACCATCGAGGACCTGCTCGCCATCGAGGAGTACGCGAAGGAGCACGCCACGACCGGCGCCGTGGTGGGCGGCGGGCTGCTCGGCCTGGAGGCGGCGGGCGCGCTGCGCGGGCTCGGACTCGCCACGCACATCGTGGAGTTCGCGCCCCGGCTGATGCCGCTCCAGGTCGACGAGGGCGGCGGCGCCGCACTCCTGCGCACCATCGAGGGCATGGGCCTGGACGTGCACACGGGCGTGGGCACCCAGGAGATCGTCGCCGGTGCGGACGGCTCGGTGACCGCGATGAAGCTGTCCGACGGCTCCGAACTCCCCGCGGATCTCGTGGTGTTCTCGGCCGGGGTGCGCCCCCGCGACCAGCTGGCGCGCGAGGCGGGCCTCGCGGTCGGCGAGCGCGGCGGCATCACCGTCGACGAGCGGTGCCGCACCAGCGACCCGGACGTGTTCGCGATCGGCGAGTGCGCGCAGGCGGCCGACGGCCGGGTGTACGGGCTTGTCGCGCCCGGGTACGAGATGGCCGAGACGGCGGCGGCCGCCATCGCGTCCCCCGACGGGGCGGGCCAATCGGCCTTCACCGGGGCCGACTTGTCGACCAAGCTGAAGCTGCTCGGCGTGGACGTCGCCTCGTTCGGTGACGCGCACGGCGCCACCGACGGCTGCCTCGACGTCGTCTACGCGGACTCCCGCTCGGGCACGTACAAGAAGCTCGTCATCGGCCGGGAAGGCGAGCTGCTCGGCGGCGTCCTGGTGGGCGACGCGGAGGCGTACGGGACGCTGCGCGCCCTGACGGGTTCGGTGCCGCCGGTCGCGCCCGAGCAGCTGGTCCTTCCGGCCGGGGCGGGCACGGGCGCGGCGCTCGGCCCGGAGGCGCTGCCCGACGACGCGGTGGTCTGCAACTGCCACAACGTCACCAAGGCCGCCATCCAGTCCTGCGCCACGCTCCCCGAGGTGAAGAAGTGCACCAAGGCCGGTACGGGCTGCGGCAGTTGTGTGCGCCTCATCGGCCAGCTCCTGCCGCAGAGCGGCGACACGGGCCTGTGCGGCTGCTTCGGGCAGACCCGGCAGGAGCTGTACGAGATCGTGCGCACGCTGCGCCTCACCTCGTACCGCGAACTCCTGGACCGCTACGGGCGCGAGGAGGCGCGCGGCGGCGACGGCTGTGAGGTGTGCAAGCCCACGGTCGGCTCGATCATCGCCTCGCTGGCCCCGACGATCGGCGCCGACGGCTATGTCCTCGCGGGCGAGCAGGCCGCACTCCAGGACACCAACGACCACTTCCTCGCCAACCTCCAGAAGAACGGCTCCTATTCGGTGGTGCCGCGCATCCCCGGCGGTGAGATCACCCCGGAGAAGCTCATCGTGATCGGCGAGGTGGCGCGGGACTTCGGGCTCTACACGAAGATCACGGGTGGCCAGCGCATCGACCTGTTCGGCGCGCGGGTCGAGCAACTGCCCGCGATCTGGGCGCGGTTGGTGGACGCGGGCTTCGAGTCCGGGCACGCGTACGGCAAGGCGCTGCGCACCGTGAAGTCCTGCGTGGGCCGGACCTGGTGCCGCTACGGCGTGCAGGACAGCGTCCGCATGGCCATCGACCTGGAGCTGCGCTACCGGGGCCTCAGGTCCCCGCACAAGCTGAAGTCGGCGGTGTCGGGGTGCGCCCGCGAGTGCGCGGAGGCCCAGTCCAAGGACTTCGGCGTGATCGCCACCTCGAACGGCTGGAACCTGTACGTCGGCGGCAACGGCGGCGCGACCCCGCGCCACGCGGACCTGCTGGCCCAGGACCTGTCGGACGCCGAACTGGTGCGCCTCATCGACCGGTTCCTGATGTTCTACATCCGCACCGCCGACCGCCTGGAGCGCACCTCGACCTGGCTGGAGCGGATCGAGGGCGGCCTGGACCATGTGCGCGACGTGGTGGTGCACGACTCGCTCGGGCTCTGCGCCGAGCTGGAGGCCCTGATGGCCGACCACGTCGCGCACTACCGCGACGAGTGGGCCGAGACCCTCGACGACCCGGAGCGCCTCGCGCGCTTCGTCTCCTTCGTCAACGCGCCCGGGGTGCCGGACCCGACGGTCCAGTTCGTCCCGGAGCGCGAGCAGATCAAGCCGGACCTGCCGCTGCTCAGCATCGGCCGGCGCACCCTGGAAGGAACCGTGGCCCGATGACTTTCGCACCTGAGAGGACCGACCTCTCGGTCCAACTCCTGCTGGCCGACGACTGGTTCACCGCCTGTGACCTCGCCCTGCTCACTCCCGGGCGCGGCGTCGCGGTGCTGCTGCCGGACGGCGCGCAGGCCGCGGTGTTCATGGACCGCACGGGCCAGACGTACGCGCTCGACAACCGTGACCCCTTCACGGGCGCGGCGGTGCTCTCCCGGGGCCTGCTCGGCTCGGCGGACGGCCGCGCCTTCGTCGCCTCCCCGCTGCTCAAGCAGCGCTTCGACCTGGAGACGGGGCGCTGTCTGGACGACGACGAGGTGTCGGTGGCGGTGTACTCGATCCGGGTCTCCTGACTCCGCCCTCCAGCTTTCTTGACCGATCGTTCTCAAAGGCCGTAGAGTCATCTCCGTGGCCAGGACCAAGGAATTCGATCCCGACGCCGCGCTCCAGTCGGCCCTAGAGCTGTTCTGGCGGCGCGGCTACGAGGCGACGTCGATGGCGGACCTCGTCGAGCACCTCGGCGTGGGGCGCGCCAGCATCTACGCGACGTTCGGCAACAAGCACGAGCTGTACCTCAAGGCCCTGGAGCGGTACGGCGAGGCACAGGGCCCCCGGCTCCTGAACGAGCTGTCGCAGCCGGGGCCCGCACTGCCCGCGGTGCGCGCGGTGGTGCGGCGCTTCGCGAACGAGGCGACCACCGAGGACGGCCGCCTGGTCGGCTGTTTCATCACCAACACGGCCACCGAGCTGGCCCCGCACGACCCGGCGGCGGCCCGCACCGTCGAGCGCAGCTGGGAGCACCTGGAGACACTGCTGCACTCCGCGCTCGTCCGCGCCCAGGCACAGGGCGAACTCCCGGCGGACCGGGACGCGCTGGGCCTCGCCCGGACGCTGCTCGTGCTGATGCAGGGGATCCGCGTGGTCGGCAAGGCGTCGCCGGACCCGGCCCGGGTGCGGGCGGCGACGGAGCAGGCGCTGACCCTGCTCGACTGAAACGCCCGCCGGCACTCCCGCGCACACACCCGCCGAACTTCCACGTACACCCCTGGCCCCTTCCTCATGCCCTCATACTGAACCGATCGTTCAAGAAATGAGCACTGTGATGACGACTCAGACCGCCACCCCCCGCACCCGCTTCTCCGGCCGCACCGCCCTCGTCACCGGCGCCGGTTCCGGACTCGGCCGCGCCATCGCGCTCGCCTTCGCCGCCGAGGGCGCGAACGTCGTGCTCGCCGGGCGCACCGAGGCCACCCTGAAGGAGACCGCCGAGCTCGTCGACGGTCCGGGCGAGGTCCTCGTCGTGCCCGCCGACGTGACCAGCTCCGCCGACCTGGCCGCCCTCATCGCCGCCGCCGTCGAGCGCTTCGGCTCCCTGGACGTGGCCGTCAACAACGCGGGGATCCTGCGCGCCGGGCAGCCCGCCGCCGACCTCCCCGAGGAGGACTGGCGCACGATGCTCGACATCAACGTCACCGGCGTGCTGCTCGCCCTGCAGGCCGAGGTGCGGCAGATGCGCACGCAGCCGGGCGGCGGCGCCATCGTCAACATCGGCTCCACGCTGGGCGCCCACACCAGCAAGCCGGGCACGAGCGCGTACGGCGCCACCAAGGCCGCCGTCTCGGCGCTGAGCCGCGCGGCCGCCGTCGAGCACATCCGCGACGGCGTGCGCATCAACACGGTCAGCCCCGGCTCCTCGGACACCTCCATGTCCTTCCAGCCGGGCGAGACCGAGGCCGGCCGCGCGGCACGCATCAAGGAGACCAACCCGCTCGGCCGGGTCGCCAAGACCGAGGAGGTCGCGGCGGCGGTCCTGTACCTGGCGGCGGAGGAGTCCGGCGCCGTGGTCGGCATGGACCTGGTGATCGACGGCGGCTCGCACGCCTGAGCCGCGCGGAACCCCGCGTTCCGGGGGGGGAGCGTCAGGGCGGCTGTCCGTCCGGCCGTCCTGACGTAGGCTCTCCACCGCACTTACTCATCGGTAAGAAGCGTGGAGGGATCCCCCAATGACGGGCTGGAACGCGAGCGACATCCCCGACCAGGGCGGCCGCACCGCCGTCGTCACCGGCGCCAACAGCGGTCTCGGCTATGTGACGGCACGCGAGCTGGCCCGGCGCGGCGCCCACGTGGTGCTCGCCTGCCGCTCCCGGGCCCGCGGCAACCACGCCCTCGACCGGCTGCGCGCCGAAGTCCCCGCCGCCGAGGCCGAGTTCCGGCCCCTCGACCTGGGGGACCTGTCCTCCGTACGGGAGTTCGCGGCGACCTTCGGCGAGCGGGCCGAGAAGCCCGAGGAGCGGCTCGACCTGCTCGTCAACAACGCGGGCGTGATGGCCCTGCCGTACGGCCGCACCGCGGACGGCTTCGAGACCCAGTTCGGCGTGAACCACCTCGGCCACTTCGCCCTGACCGGGCTGCTGCTCCCCCTGCTCCTGCGCACCGCGCACGCCCGCGTGGTGAGCGTCTCCAGCGGACTGCACGCTCTCGCCGACATCGACCCGCACGACCTCAACAGCGAGCGCCGCTACCGGCGTTGGGTCGCCTACGGCCGCTCCAAGACGGCGAACCTGCTGTTCGTCCACGAGCTGGCCCGGCGCCTCGCCGCGACCGGCTCCGACGTGGTGGCGGCCGCGGCCCACCCCGGCTACGCCGCCACCAACCTCCAGACGGCGGGCCCGCGCCTGGAGGGGCGCCGGGCGGCGGAGCGCGTCGTGGAGCTCGGCAACCGGATCATCGCCCAGCCCGCAGAGACGGGCGCGCTGCCCCTGCTGTACGCGGCCACGGCGCCCGGCGTCCGCCCCGACTCCTTCACGGGTCCCCGCGTCGCGGGCCTGCGCGGCGCCCCGGCCCCCTCGTGGCGGGCCCGGCGCACCCGTGACGACGCGCGGGCCCGGCGGCTGTGGGAGGAGTCGGAGCGGCTGACCGGGGTGACGTACGAGGAGCTGAAGTCCTTGTGAGCGGGCGGGCCGGGAACCCGTAACTCCTGTGCGTTGGCGGGCAGTTCGGCCGCGCGCCCTCAGCTGTCGCGGGCGCTCTCCCCCGTGAGCCCCGGGGTGAGCCCCGACGCCTCGAAGACCGCCCGTGCCGCCTCCGCGTCGGCGCGGTCCGTGAAGCGGTGCAGGACGGTGACTCCGGTGCGCAGCAGCCCGCGCGCCTGGGCGTCCCGGGCGCCGCGGTCCAGTCGGTGCAGGAGCAGCGGGTTGTCGGTGAGGACCTTCGGGTCGAGCTCCACGCGGTTGCCGAGGGAGTCGCGCAGGACGAGCCGGGCCGCGACGCCGCCGTCCAGGCGGACGGCGGTCAGCAGGCCCGTGCAGACGCGGCGGGTGCGCAGCAGTCGGCGCACCGCGAGCCAGCCGGGGCCCGCGGTCACCCGCGCCGGATGGAGCACCACATAGAGGACGGCCGAGAGTCCCGCCCAGAGCGCGGCGCGGGGCCAGGTCAGGGTGGTGTTGGCGCCGTCGACGATCAGGACGAGGACGAACAGGGTGAGCGCACAGAAGACCGCGGCCCGCACTTCGCCCGCCCACGTCCGGTCACCGACGACGTCGGCCGCCGCTCCGGCGTCCGCCCCGGCGTCCGTACCGGCGTCCACTCCTGCGTCCCCTTCTGCGTCCGCACCAGCGCCCGTGCCGGGCTGTGTGCCGCCCCTGCCGCGCGCGACCCCGCGTACGGCCCCGCGTACGACGCCCCGCGCTCTCGTCCTGTGAAGTCCCATGTGCCGCACGGTAGGACGACGGCCCGTCCGCGTCAGGGCCGTTGACGCGGCACATATCCCCGGCGGCCGCTCCTTGACGGCGCTCTGACGGGCTCGTCAAAGACGCGTCAGGATGCGCACCGCAGGCGCAAAAGAGCTGACAACAGCGCACGTTCACGCCGCGCGCCCCGCTCACGCTGGCCTCACCTGCTGTCGACCCCGTGCGCCGGACGGCCGGTTCCCAACGGCGCACGGGAGCCCGAAAGGCCACCCATGACCACTGTCTCCGAGACCCCCGGCACCTCCGCGATCGAGGAACCGCCCGATACCGAGGCGGAGCGGGCCGGCGACAAGCACCGGCTGACCGCCCTCCAGGGGCTCGCCGCGCTGTCCCTGGACGCCATGGCCTCGGTCGCGTACGGACCCGAGGCCATCGTCCTCGTGCTCGCCGCGGCGGGCGGCTACGGGCTCGGCTTCACGCTCCCCGTGACGCTCGCGATCGCCGCGCTGCTCGCCGTCCTGGTGGCGTCCTACCGCCAGGTCATCGCCGCGTTCCCGGACGGCGGCGGCAGCTACGCGGCCGCGAAGACGCACCTCGGGCGGCGCGCGGGCCTGGTCGCCGCGGCCTCCCTGGTCCTCGACTACGTCCTGAACGTCGCGGTCGCCGTCACCGCCGGCGTCGCCGCCCTCACCTCCGCCTTCCCCGAGCTGTACGGCGACCGGCTGTGGATCTGCCTGGCGGTCCTGGTCCTGATCACCGCCGTGAACCTGCGCGGCATCGTCGACTCGGCGCGCGTCTTCATCGCCCCGACCGCCGTGTTCGTCCTCGCGATCCTCGCGATGGTCGCGGTCGGCCTCTTCCGCGACGGACCGGCCTCCACCGAGGCCGCCGAGGGCCATGCGTCGGTGCTCGCCTCGAACGCGACGACGGTCGGCGCGCTGCTCCTCCTCAAGGCGTTCGCGTCCGGCTGCTCCGCCCTCACCGGCGTCGAGGCGATAGCCAACGCCGTGCCGTCCTTCCGCTCCCCGCGCGTCAAGCGCGCCCAGCACGCGGAGGTCGCCCTCGGCGCGCTCCTCGGCATCATGCTGATCGGCCTGTCCGTGCTGATCTCCCGCTTCGGGCTCCAGCCCGTCGAGGGCGTCACCGTCCTCGCGCAGCTCGCGGACGCCTCGCTCGGCCACAACTGGGCTTTCTACGTCGTGCAGTTCGCGACGATGATTCTCCTCGCCCTCTCCGCGAACACCTCCTTCGGCGGCCTGCCCGTCCTGATGAGCCTGCTGGCCCGGGACAACTACCTGCCGCACGTCTTCGCCCTCAAGGCCGACCGCCAGGTGCACCGCCACGGCGTGCTCGCCCTCGCGGCGGCGGGCGCCCTGCTCCTGGTCTTCTCGGGCGGCGACACCAACACCCTGGTGCCGCTCTTCGCGATCGGCGTCTTCATCGGCTTCACGCTCTGCCAGACCGCGATGGTGCTGCACTGGCGCCGGACCAAGCAGTACGCGAAGGCGGCGCTCAACGGCTTCGGAGCGGTCCTCACGGGTGTCTCGGCCGTCGTCGTCACCGCCACCAAGTTCACCGAGGGCGCCTGGCTGATCGTGCTCGCGCTGCCCGCGATCGTCCTCTCCTTCGAGGCGGTGCATCGCGCGTACGCCCGCATCGGCGAGCGCCTCGGCCTCGGCCGCATCCCCGAACCCCCGCACCGCGACCACTCCCTGGTGATCGTCCCCGTCTCCCACCTGTCCCAGGTCACCTCCGAGGCCCTCAACGCGGCCGTCTCCCTCGGCGACGAGGTGCGCGCCGTCACCGTCACCTACGACGACCCCGACGACCGCCGCGCCACCGACGCGCTGCGCCGCGACTGGGAGCTGTGGCGCCCCGGCGTCGACCTGGTCGAACTCCCCTCGGACACCCGGACGGTGGGCCGCCCGGTCGCCGAGTACGTCCAGCGGATCTACCGCTACCACCCCGGTACGCGGGTCACGGTCCTCATCCCGGAGGCGGAGCCCGCCCACGTATGGCAGCGCCTGCTGCAGAACCAGCGGGGCTCGGTCCTGGCGCACGCGGTGCGACGGGACACGGACGCGGCGATCTGCCGTCTGCGCTTCCGTCTCACCGACGGGCCGGCCCGTCCCGAGGCGTGACACGCAGCCGCAATACCCCTGTCGTAATCCCCCTGCATGGTTGATCGTTGGGCCCGGCACACATCCGTCGGGCGATCACCACGCAGGGGGACGACCAGCATGACCATCAGCCGCAGGACACTGCTCGGCACCGGCGCCGCACTCGGCCTGCTCACCGCGTGCGGGTCCAACACCGGCCGGGACGAGGGCGGTTCGGGCGGGACGGGGCCGAAGCTCTCGCAGTGGTACCACCAGTACGGCGAGGCCGGGACCGAGGACGCGGTGAAGCGGTACGCCGCCGCGTACAAGAAGGCGGGCGTCAGCGTCCAGTGGCGGCCCGGCAACTACGACGAGCAGACCGCCGCCGCCCTCCTCACCGACTCCGGCCCCGACGTGTTCGAGGTCAACGGCCCCACCCTGGACCAGATCCAGGGCGGCCAGGTCGTCGACGTCACCGACCTGGTCGAGCCGGTGAAGGACGACTTCAACCAGGCGGCGCTCGCCCCGAAGACGTACGACGGGAAGATCTGGGCGGTCCCGCAGGTCGTCGACATGCAGCTGCTCTACTACCGCAAGAGCCTCCTGGCCGACGCGGGCGTCAAGCCGCCGCAGTCGATGGACGAACTCGTCGACGCGGCCAAGGCATTGACCACGAAGAAGACCAAAGGACTCTTCCTCGGCAATGACGGCGGCGCCGGCGCCCTCGGCATGACCCCGCTCTACGCCGCCGGGCTCTCCTCCGTCACCGAGGACGGCAAGGTCGGCTTCGACGACCCGGCCGCCGCCCGCGTCCTGGCCAGGCTGCGCCAGCTGTACGCCGACAAGTCCCTGCTCCTGGGCGCCCCCTCCGACTGGTCCGACCCGTCCGCGTTCGTGCAGGGCCTGACCGCGATGCAGTGGTCGGGCCTGTGGGCGCTGCCCGCTGTGAAGAAGGAGCTCGGCGACGACTTCGGGGTGCTCGCGCTGCCCGCGGACGGCTCCCAGGGCAAGCCCACCGTGCCCGTCGGCGCCTATGGGTCGGCGGTCAGCTCCCGCAGCAGGCACAAGGACGCGGCCAAGGACTTCGTGAAGTGGCTGTGGATCGAACGGACCGACTACCAGCGGGACTTCGCGCTCTCGTACGGATTCCACATCCCGGCCCGCATCTCCCTCGCCAAGAAGGCCGGCCAGCTCAAGGAGGGCGCGGCCGCCGACGCCGTCCGCTTCGCCACCGAGCACGGCTACGCCGAGCCCCTCCTGTGGACCCCCGCGAGCCGCACCGCCTACCAGGACGCCCTCAGCCGCATCATCAAGTCGGGCGCCAACCCGGAGAGCGAGCTGAAGAAGGTCGTCCGCACGGTGCAGAAGGAGCTGGACCGCGTCAAGAAGAAGTCGTCGTGACGGCGGTGACGAAGGCCGGCCCCGGCGGGCAAACCCCCCTCCGGAGGCGCCTGTCGGGCCCCCAGAACCGCAACCTGTGGTTCTGGGTCTTCGTCGGCCCCTTCGCGCTCGGCCTGGCCGTCTTCACGTACGTGCCGCTCGGCTGGAGCCTCTACCTCAGCTTCTTCGACGCCCACAACACCGTCTCGCCCACCGACTTCGTCGGCCTCGACAACTACACGTCGATGCTGGGCAACGACGCCTTCACGGACAGCCTGTGGACGTTCGCCGTGTTCTCCCTCTTCATCGTCCCGACGACATTCGCCCTGTCCCTCGCGCTCGCGCTCATGGTGAACAGGATCCGCCGCGCCCAAGCCTTCTTCCGCTCGGTCTTCTTCCTCCCGGCGGCGTGCAGTTACGTCGTCGCGGCGCTCATCTGGAAGATGTCCATCTTCAACGGGGTGCGGTTCGGGCTCGCCAACACCGTCCTCGGCTGGTTCGGCGCCGACCAGACGGCGTGGCTGTCGACGACGGACCCGCCCTGGTACTGGCTCGTCATCGTGACGGTGCGGCTCTGGCTGCAGGCGGGCTTCTACATGATCCTGTTCCTGGCCGGGCTGCAGCGCATCTCCCCCACCCTCTACGAGGCGGCGGCCGTCGACGGCGCCAAGCCCGGCTGGCAGGTGCTGCGCCACATCACGCTCCCCCAGCTCCGCGCGACGTCGATCGCCGTGGCGCTCCTGCTGGTCATCAACGCGTTCCAGGCGTTCGACGAGTTCTACAACCTGCTCTCGGACTCCCGCGGCTACCCGCCCTACGCCCGCCCACCCCTCGTGTACCTCTACTACACGGCGCTCGGCCAGGGCCAGAACCTGGGCGTGGGCAGCGCAGGCGCCATGATCCTGGCACTCATCATCGCGGTGGTGACGATCGGCCAGGCCCGCTGGTTCGGCCTCGGCAGAAAGGAGGACTGAGTCATGGAGAACGCCATCGTCCGGGTGGGCCGCGCCCTGCGCGTGGTCCTCCTCATCGCCCTGGCCCTGCTCTTCCTGATCCCCTTCTACCTCCTGGTCCGCAACGGCCTCGCGTCCGAGCAGGACATCACGTCCCCCGACTGGACGTTCTTCCCGTCGGAGCTGCGCTGGTCGAACATCCGTGAGCTCTTCGACGACACGACGGTCCCGATGGCCCGCGCCCTGCTCAACTCGACCGTCATCGCGGTCCTCACCACCCTCGGCACCCTCCTCCTGGCGTCCCTCGCGGGCTACGGCCTGGCCCGCATCCCCTACCGCTGGGCGAACCAGGTCTTCTACGCGATCCTCGGCACGATGATGGTCCCGGCGGCGGTGACGTTCGTGCCGACGTTCGTCCTGGTCTCCTCCCTGGGCTGGGTCTCCACGCTCCGCGGCCTGATCGTCCCGACCCTGTTCTCCGCGTTCGCGTGCTTCATCTTCCGCCAGTACTTCCTGGGCTTCCCACGGGAGTTGGAGGACGCGGCGCGCGTGGACGGGCTCGGCCCCTGGCGGACGTACTGGCGGGTGGTCGTCCCCAACTCCCGCCCCGTCTTCGCGGCGGTCGGCACGATCGTGTTCATCGGGGCCTGGAACTCCTTCCTGTGGCCCCTGGTGATCGGCCAGGACCGCGACGCGTGGACGGTCCAGGTGGCCCTGTCCTCCTTCACCACGTCCCAGGTCATCCGCCTGCACGAGCTGTTCATGGCGGCGGCGGTCTCGATCGTGCCGCTGCTGGTCGTCTTCCTGTTCTTCCAGCGGTGGATCGTGGCGGGGGTGGAGAGGTCGGGGATCGACGACTAGGGCTGCGCCCAGCTAAGGGCGGGCTCCGGGTCCGACGGAGACGCGTCGCAGGAGCGCGGTGAACTCCTCGTACCCGATGCCCTGCCCGCGCCCGCTCCACATCTTCTGGGCGAGCGTCCCGAAGGTGGGCTCGACGAGCCCGAACACGTCGTCCTCGGTATACGTGGCGTGCACCAGGTCGTTCCATACGGCGGACATGGCGCCGCGCAGGACGGGATCGAAGGGCGTGAGTGACTCGGCCCCCGGAAAGACGTGCGGCTCCCAACTCCCGTACAGATAGGGCCCGTCGAGCCCGTGCCCGTGGTAGTAGTCCGCGAACGGGACGATATAGAGATTGGCATCGTTGGTATTCACGATCTGCCGGTACCCGTCCCGCTTGGCGGCCTGGGGCCCGTACCACCCGTTGTTCCAGCTGTGCATGACGACGTCGTGGTCGTAGGCACTCGCGTCGCCGCCGGCCATCTCGGAGAGACTGCCCCAGGCGCGGGGGTTCTTGCCGAGGGTGCGCAGGTGGGCGGCCATGCCATTGAAGTAGGTCCGGTACTGCTCCTCGGGCCCGGTGTACTCGTCGGCGCCGTAGTGCACTTCGGGACTCCGGAACCACGGGGTGAACTCGTCGAACACCCCTCTCATGAATTCCATGGTCTCGGGCTTGGACAGGTCGAGGTGATCGGAGTTGGGCCCGCCGAGCCCCAGCTCGGGCCTGAAGCGCACGAAGGAGCGGGAGTGTGCGGGGGCGTCGATCTCCGGGGTGAGCTGGACGGCGTGCAGGGCGGCGAGGCCCTCGAAGGAGTCCCAGTCGGCACGGGAGTACGCCCCGTCGGGCGCGGCGAGCCCGTCCCACTCCTCCTTCTCGCTGCGCAGCCGGAAGGCGTCGTACGCCTTGCTCCAGTCCCCGTCCGGTGCCTTGATCTCGTTGTCGTTGAGGTGGAGTTGGAGATCGTTGACCTTGAACCACCCCATGACGCGGAGCATGCCGCGGATGAAGTCGGGGGTGAAGAAGCGCCGCCCGACGTCCAGCATGAACCCGCGCAACTGATAGTTGGGCCAGTCCCGGGCGGTGCCGACGGGGAGGTGAGTTCGGTTTTGCCGCTCACTGGTCAGCAGGGCCTGGAGGAGTGAACGGGTGCCGTAGTAGGCGCCGTTGTAGGCGGGCGCGGTGACGGTGACGGTGGAGCGGGTGACATCGAGGTCATACCCTTCGCGGACGTACCGCTCGCCGCCCTCGGGGTGCCGGGCGCCCGGGTCGAGGCGCAGCAGGATCTCCCCGGGGCGGGGGCGTCGTCGTCCGGCGACGAGGGGCGGGGCGAGCCGGATGCCGCTGACTTGCTCGATGTCGCGCACCAACTCCTGGGCGAGCGGGAGAAGTTGCTTGGCGTCGTGGGCGGCGACGACGACACGGGAGTCCGGCCGCAGGACGTACGCGCCCTCGCCGCCGGCCCACTCCTGGAGGGCGGGGACGACGGCGGGGCGCGGGTTGCCTCCGGCGGGGGTGACAGTGGCGGTGGCGGTGGCGGTGGCGTGAGCCATGGGCAGCGGCACGGCGACGGCGGCGCCCGCGACGGCTATCGCGGAGATGAGGCCGCGACGGGAGAGACGGGAGGGGTCAGTCATGTCAGAGGACTACACCAGTCAACTCCACCTCACGACAAGGGAATCGACAGAATCAATGCCCTTTACAGGGTTCTCGCCCCCGCCTCCGCCCCCGCACTCGCCGTGGAGCACCTCTCAGCACTCGTCACTGCCCTGGCCCCCCCCGCCCACCCGGCCTCGGCGGGGGCGAGCGAGGTCGGGCGCGGCCTGGCACAGCCGGGCTTGGTCGGACGGACAGCCCAGCCGGACAGCGATTCGTTAGGGTGGACCCACCCTAGGGAGCCGGAGGAACAGCAATGCCCGAGACGGCGCGCCAGATCGCCGACGATCTGCGGGCACGCATCAGTTCTGGCGAATTCAGGCCCGGCGCCCGGCTGCCGGGCGAGCCCACGCTGGTCCAGCAGTACGGCGTCGCCAAGATGACCGCGAGCAACGCGCTCAAGCTCCTGATCACCGAGGGTCTCGCCTACGCGCGTCCCGGCTCCGGCACCTACGTACGGGAATTCCAGCCGATCCACCGGGTGGGGAACGAGCGGCTGTCGTCGGCCCGGTGGTCGTCCGGCGAGTCGGTCTGGGCGGCAGAGACCGCCGGGCGCCCCGTCGAGGTCCGCGACATCGAGGTATCCGAGTCCCGAGCTCCACGCTGGGTGGCCCGAGGGCTGGCCCTGTCCTCGGACGCGCCGGTGATCGTGCGGAGCCGCCGGTACTTCGTGGACGGGGAGCCGGTACAGCTGGCGACGTCCTACTTCCCCGCCGACCTCGTACGCGAGACCTGCATTGCCCAGCCGGACTCGGGCCCCGGTGGCGCATACGCCCGGCTCGCGGAGGCCGGGGCGGCCCCCGTGGACTTCACCGAGGAGTTGCGCGCCCGGATGCCGAGCCCGGAAGAGGCCGAGCAGCTGGCCCTCCCCTCAGGGACACCGGTCATCGAGATCTACCGAACGGCACTGACCTCAGACCACCGCCCGGTGGAGCTGAACCGGATGCTCCTGAACGCAGGAGCGTACGTGCTGCGGTACAACTTCGGCAGCTGACCTCTTCCTACGACGTCGACGCACCAACTATCCCCCGTCAGACGTGACTTCACAGGATTCCATTGACCTCCCTAGGGATGCCCATCGAGAATCTCCCTAGGGAAGTTCTCGCCTCCCGGTATCCCCTCACGTAGGGAGAGATCCCGCATGCCAGAAACCCCACGCACCCCACCACCCAGGCGGTCGGTGCCGACTTCGAGACTCTCGGACAGCCCACGCCTGCTTCCCTGGTCAGGGCCAGAGGGTAAACCCGCCTACCTCCTGACCGACGGCTCGGGCCCGGTATCGCGACTGGCCTACACCATGGAAGCCGTGCACCTCGGCATAGGAGGCGATCTCCTGGACCACTCACAGTCCATGCTGGCGGAGCACGACCTGTCAGCTGCAGAGCTGCGGTACTTGGCCGACCGGCTGACGGAGTCGCTGCAAGAGGTGCTCCGCGTCGCAGAAAGCCGTGGTGCGCGGCTGCCTTCGGTGGAGTAGGGCACGGAGTAGCAAGCACCCCCGTCCACGTCGGGCGGGCTGGCCGAGCGACGCCGCTGGGCCAGCC